>JBDUBV010000043.1:0-18216 GCA_040003795.1 Pseudonocardiales bacterium
ACGGCCGGATCATCAACATCAACAGCGGGCTAGGGCTACGGGGGAACGCCACCTACTCCGCGTATGCAGTGTCCAAGGCGGCGCTCACCCGGCTCACCGACTGCGTGGTTCAGGGTCTCGGCGGCTCACCGGTGCAGGTGTTCGACCTCAGCCCGGGGCTGGTCCGCACGGACATGACCACCGTCATGCCGATGTGGGCCGACGTGTCAGACGACGAGTGGACGCCACCGTCAGTCCCCCTGGCGGCCGTCCTGACCCTGGCCTCGGGCCGGGCCGACGCCCTGTCCGGCCGGTTCCTGCACGCCGTCCATGATGACCTCGATGACCTGATCGCCAGGGCGGCACAGCTCGCCGAGCAGGACAGCCGAACCATGCGGCTGCAACCCTACGCAGATACCGACCCCCTTGCCTGAGGTGCTGACTCAGCCGACCGGCCAGGTGTGGGCGGGGGCGTTGGTGTGCATGTGCTCGCGGTACTCCCGGGTCATCACCTGCAGTGCGGTGGGCCGGTCGAGGTTGCCGTCGGTCTCCAGCCCGTGAACCGTCTGGGCCTGCCAGCTGGCGCCGTTGCGCCCCGTGATGCAGCGCTGCTCGATGATCCCGAGCAGCCGCTCCCGCTCCTCGGTCGAGACGTCCCAGCGCCGCAGGCCCTCGTGTGCCATGGGAAGCAGCCGGCGCAGCACCAGCTCGGCGGCGGGCACCTGGCCGAGTCCCGGCCAGTACAGCTGGGCATCGATGCCGTCCCGCGCCCCGGCATGGAAGTTCTCCTCGGCCGCAGAGAATGACATCTGCGACCAGATCGGCCGGTCGTCCTCGGAGAGCACGCGGACCAGCCCGTAGTACAGCGCAGCGTTGGCGATGATGTCTGCGACGGTCGGCCCGGCCGGCAGGACGCGGTTCTCCACGCGCAGGTGGGGCTTGCCGCGGGCGATGTCGTACACCGGGCGGTTCCACCGGTAGACCGTCCCGTTGTGCAGCCGCATCTCGGCCAGCTGCGGCACGTTGCCCCGGTCGAGCACCGCGACCGGGTCCTCGTCATCGGTCACGGGCAGCAACGCCGGGAAGAACCGCACGTTCTCCTCGAACAGGTCGAAGATCGACGTGATCCAGCGTTCGCCGAACCACACCCGCGGGCGAACGCCCTGCGCCTTCAACTCTGCCGGCCGGGTGTCGGTGGCCTGCTCGAACAACGCGATCCGGGTCTCGCGCCAGAGCTCCTTGCCGTAGAAGTACGGAGAGTTGGCACCCATCGCCATCTGCACTCCGGCGATGGCCTGGGCGGCGTTCCAACTGGCGGCGAATCCATCGGGGCTCACCTGCAGATGGAACTGCACGCTGGTGCACGCCGCCTCCGGGGCGATCGTGTCGGCGTACGTCGACAGCCGCTCCACACCGTCGATCGCGATGTGCAGGTCCTCGCCGCGGGCAGCGAAGATCTGCTCGTTGAGCAGGGCATAGCGCGGATTGGACGACAACGCATCTGCGGTCAGGTTGCCCTCGTGCAGCGTGGGCAGGATGCCGATCATCAGCAGGTGGGCGCCGGCGCCCCCGGCGGCGTCCTCGGCTGCGTTGAGGCTGGCCCGCACCGCCGTCTCGAACCTCGCGATCCCCCCGTCGTCGAGCCGGCCCGGGGGGACGTTGATCTCGATGTTGAACTGGCCGAGCTCGGTCTGGAAGTCCGCATCGGCGATCAGGTCGAGGACCTCGGCGTTGGACATGGCGGGGTCACCTGTGTCGTCGACGAGGTTCAGCTCGATCTCGAGGCCCACCATGGGGCGGGCGGAGTCGAAGCGAGACTCGCGCAGCATCCGCTCGAAGACGTCGAGGCAGCGGTGCACCTTGTGCCGGTAGCGCGTGCGGTCCTCCCGGGTGAACCGGGTGATCTCGACGTCCTTGCCCACAGCGGCCACCTCCCGGGTCGGACCGGCGTGCGCCGAAGGTACCCGCCGGAGGGCTCCCCGCACACCGGTACACGTTGCACCGTCCTGTATACTCATGCAGATCAATGCATAGGAGGAGCGAGATGGATCTGCTGGTCGGCGTCGCCGGAGGGAGCGGCTATGCCGGCGGCGAGTTGCTCCGGCTGCTGCAGGCGCACCCGGCGCTCGAGCTGGGCGTCCTGACCGCCAACGCGGCGGCGGGCTCCCGTGTGGGCGAAGTGCACCCGCATCTGCCGTCGCTGGCCGACCGGCGGTTCGTTCCTACCGGCGCGGCCGCGCTGGGCGAGGCCGATGTCGTCTTCCTCGCCCTCCCACCCGGCGCATCCGCCGCGCTGGCGGCCCGGCTTCCGAGCCGGGTGGCCGTCGTGGACCTCGGCGCCGACCACCGCCTGGCCGACCCCGCCGCCTGGTCGCAGTGGTACGCCGGCCCGCACGCCGGCTGCTGGCCCTACGGCCTGCCCGAGTTGCCCAATGCTCGCATGACGCTCGCGGCCGCGACGCGGGTGGCAGCACCCGGGTGCTATCCGACCGCCGTTGCCCTCGGCCTGGCGCCGCTGCTCGCGGCGGGCCTGGTCGAGCCCGTCGACCTCGTGGTGGTGGCGGCCAGCGGCGTCAGCGGGGCTGGGCGCGAGGCCCGTGCGCACCTGCAGGCCGGTGAGGTCCTCGGCGACATCAGTGCCTACGCCGTTGGCGGCGGCCACCGGCACGTACCCGAGATCACCCAGACCTTGAGTGCGGCAGCCGGAGAGACCGTGACCCTGTCCTTCACGCCGGTGCTGGCACCCATGCCGCGCGGCATCCTGGCCACCTGCACCGCCCGGCTGCTCCCGGGGGTCGACGCCGCAGCACTGCGGACCGCCCTGGCCTGCTCCTACACCGCTGAGCCCCTCGTCCACCTGCTCCGGGAGGGTAGCTGGCCCCACACCAGCGCCACCCTCGGCTCGGCCTCCGCGCACCTGCAGGTGACCGCAGATCCCTCCGCCGGGCGTGCGGTGGTCGTCGTGGCACTGGACAACCTCGGCAAGGGCGCGGCGGGCCAGGCGGTGCAGTGCGCCAACCTGATGCTGGGCCTGCCCGAGACCGCCGGCCTGAGCGCGGATGCGGTGGCACCATGAGCGTCACGGCGGCGCGGGGCTTCCGGGCGGCGGGCGTGGCGGCCGGGCTCAAGGCCTCGGGCCGGCCTGACGTCGCCCTGGTCGTCAACGACGGGCCCGAGCACGCCGCCGCCGCCGTCTTCACCACGAATCGGGTGCAGGCCGCCCCGGTGCTGTGGTCGCGCCAGGTTCTCGCCGGCGGCCGGCTGGCGGCCGTCGTGCTCAACTCCGGTGGCGCCAACGCCTGCACCGGCCCCGCCGGCTTCGCCGACACCCACGCGACGGCCGAGCGCGTCGCCGGCACGCTCGGCAGTGCGGTCTGCGGGGGCGCGGGCGAGGTTGCGGTCTGCTCGACCGGGTTGATCGGCGAGCCGCTGGACCTGCCGCGCCTGCTCGCCGGCGTCGACGCGGCGGTGCCCATGCTGTCGCGGGAGGGCGGGGCGGCGGCCGCGGCTGCCATCCTCACCACCGACTCGGTGACCAAGGAGGCCGTCTGCTCGCTCGACGGATTCACCGTGGGAGGGATGGCCAAGGGGGCCGGCATGCTGGCGCCGGGCCTCGCGACCATGCTGGTCGTGCTCAGCAGCGATGCCTGCGTGGACCCGGCCGTCTGCGACCGGGCGCTGCGAGCGGCCACGGCAGTCACCTTCGACCGGATCGACTCCGACGGCTGCCTGTCCACTAACGACACAGTCGTGCTACTGGCCAGCGGCGCCAGCGGCGTCCGCCCGCACCCCGGCCGCTTCGCGGCGGCTGTCCAGGACGTCTGCGCACAGCTTGCCCACGCGTTGATCACCGATGCGGAGGGGGCCGAGCACGACATCGCCGTCACGGTGACCGAGGCCGCCAACGACGGCGATGCGCTCGAGGTCGCCCGTGCCGTGGCCCGCAGCAACCTGCTCAAATGCGCCGTCTTCGGCCGCGACCCCAACTGGGGCCGGGTGCTGGCCGCTGTGGGCACCACGTCGGCGGCCTTCGAGCCCGACGCTCTCGACGTCAGCATCAACGGCGTCAAGGTATGCATCTCCTCGGCACCCGGCGAGCCGCGCGGGCTGGTCGACCTCTCGGCCCGTCAGGTCGGCATCATCGTGACATTGCACGCGGGCGCGCACTCCGCCACCGTCCTGACCAACGACCTGACGACGGCATACGTCCACGAGAACTCCGCGCACTCCACATGAGCGCCCCGACGGAGATCCTCGACAAGGCAGCCACCCTGGTAGAGGCGCTGCCCTGGCTGGCCCGCTTCTCCGACCGCACGATCGTGGTCAAGTACGGTGGCAGCGCCATGGGCGACCCCGCCCTCCGGCAGGCGTTCGCCCAGGACGTGGTGTTCCTGCGTTACTGCGGAATCAACGTGGTCGTCGTGCACGGCGGCGGCCCGCAGATCACCGCACACCTCGACCGCCTCGGCCTGCCCGCCGTCTTCGCTGGCGGGCAGCGGGTGACCACCCCGGAGATGATCGACGTGGTGCGGATGGTGCTCGTCGGGCAGGTCAACAGCGACGTGGTGGCCGACATCAACGCACACGGTCCCATCGCCGTGGGCCTGTCCGGCGAGGACGCGCACCTGCTGACCGTGGCGCGCCGCGGGCCCGAGCTGGTGGCCGGCGCGGAGGTCGACCTCGGCCTGGTCGGCGACATCGTCGGAGTGCGCCCCGACGCCGTGCACGGCGTGCTCGCCGCAGGCCACCTGCCGGTGGTCGCCGGTATCGCGCGCAGCGCGTCCGGCGAGCTGCTCAACGTCAACGCCGACGCGGCAGCCGCTGCGCTGGCGGTATCCCTCGGAGCCGAGAAGCTCGTCCTGCTCACCGACGTCGAGGGGCTCTGCACCGGCTGGGACGGGAGTACGGGTGAGCTGGTGAGCGAGCTGAGCGCCGGCGGCCTGCGCTCCCTGCTCGGGCACCTAGAGGGCGGCATGCTGCCCAAGATGCAGGCCTGCCTCACGGCGGTCGAAGGCGCGGTCCCCGCTGCTCACGTCCTCGACGGCAGGGTGCCGCACGCGCTGCTGTTCGAGATCTTCACCGACTCAGGCGTCGGGACGATGGTGACCCCGTGAGCAACGCAGCCTTGATCGCCCGCTGGGACTCGGCGGTCATGCCCACCTATGCGACACCGTCACTGGCGCTGGTCCGGGGTGAGGGTGCGCACGTCTGGGACGCCGACGGCACGCGCTACGTCGACCTGATCGCCGGCATCGCCGTGAGCATCCTGGGTCATGCCCATCCGGCCATCGTCGCCTCGGTCACTCGGCAGGTCACCACCATTTGCCACACGTCCAACCTCACAGTCAACGAGCCGTCGGTGGCACTTGCCGAACGCCTGCGCGACCTCACCGGCGACCCGATGGCCAGGGTGTTCTTCGCCAACAGCGGCACCGAGGCCAACGAGGCGGCGCTGAAGTGCGTCCGGCGGGCCCGACCCGGCCGGCCGCGGATGGTGGCCGCAGAGGGGGGCTTCCACGGCCGCACCCTCGGCTCCCTCTCGCTGACCGGCCAGCCGGCCAAGCGGGTGCCCTTCGAGCCACTGCCCAGCCCGGTGGATTTCATTCCCTACGGCGACGCTGCCGCATTGTGCGACGCCGTCTCCGGCGACGTCGGCGGGGTGTTCCTGGAACCTGTGCAGGGCGAGGCCGGGGTGCGCCCGGCCCCGCCGGGCTACCTCGAGGCCGCGCGGGCGGCATGCGACGAGGCCGGTGCGCTGCTCGTGCTCGACGAGGTCCAGGGCGGCATCGGCAGGTCGGGCACCTGGTTCAGCCACCAGACGGTGGCACCTGGCGTCCGGCCCGACGTGGTGACGCTGGCCAAGGCCCTCGGCGGCGGGCTACCGATCGGCGCCTGCGTGGCCTACGGCCCGGTGGCAGCCGCCCTGCGCCGTGGGGATCACGGCTCGACCTTCGGCGGCAACCCGGTGGCCTGCGCCGCGGCGCTCGCAGTGCTCGACACGGTGGCCGGCGAGGGCCTCCTGGAGCGGGCGACGGTCCTCGGCGACCGCCTGGTGGCCGGCATCGGCGCGCTCGACCATCCGCTGCTGGCTGGCACCCGCGGGGTGGGCCTGTGGCAGGCGGTCGTTCTCACCGCGCCGGTCGCGCCGGCCGTCGAGGCGGCTTTGCGGCAGGCCGGCTTCCTGGTCAACGCAGTCGCACCGGATGCCCTGCGGCTCGCGCCGCCGCTGGTCGTCGACGAGGCCGATCTGCGCACCTTCGTCCGTGCGCTCCCCGCGGCATTGGACGCCGCATCGGCCACACTCGTCTCCATCAGCCCGGCACCGATGGAGGAGACCTGACATGTCCCGCCACTTCCTGCGTGACGACGACCTGAGCCCGGCCGAGCAGGCGGAGGTGCTGGACCTCGCCGACCGGCTCAAGGCCGACCGGTCCGGCGCCCGACCGCTGGCCGGGCCGCTGGCCGTGGCGGTCATCTTCGACAAACCCTCCACCCGCACCCGCGTGTCGTTCTCGGTGGGCATCGCCGAGCTTGGCGGCTATCCGCTGGTGATCGACTCGGCCTCGAGCCAGCTCGGGCGGGGCGAGCCGATCGAGGACACCACCCGGGTGCTCGACCGGGTGGCCGCGGCCATCGTGTGGCGCACGTTCGGCCAGGAGCGGGTCGAGCGCATGGCCGCGGTGAGCCGGGTGCCGGTAGTCAACGGCCTGACCGACGAGTTCCACCCCTGCCAGCTGCTCGCCGACCTGCAGACGATCCGGCAGCGCAAGGGCACCCTCGAGGGGCTGACGCTGACCTATCTCGGTGACGGGGCCAACAACGTCGCCCACTCCTGCTTGCTGGCCGGTGCCACCGCCGGCCTGCATGTCCGGGTCAGCTCCCCCGAGGGCTTCGACCCGAACCTCGGCGTGCTGAGCGCCGCGGGCAAGATCGGCGCGGAGACCGGCGGCTCGGCCGTGCATGTGCGGGACCCCCGGGCGGCCTGCTCGGGAGCCGACGTCGTCGTCACCGACACCTGGGTGTCGATGGGGTTCGAGGCAGAGCAGGCCAAGCGTGAGGCACCGTTCGTGCGGTACGCAGTGACCGAAGAGCTCGTGTCGCTGGCGAATGCTGACCCGGTCGTGTTGCACTGCCTGCCGGCCTACCGCGGCAAGGAGATCGCGGCGTCGGTGATCGACGGCCCGCACAGCGCCGTGTGGGACGAGGCCGAGAATCGCCTGCACGCCCAGAAGGCGCTGCTCTGCTGGTTGCTGAAGCAGGCCTGACGATGACCCGCACCGTCCCCCTGCGCCCGCTCACCCGGAGTGCCCGGCAGGCCCGCATCGTCTCCCTGATCGAGGGCGGCGTAGTTCGATCCCAGCTGGAGCTGAGCCGGCTGCTCGCCGACGAAGGCGTCGGGGTGACCCAGGCAACGCTGTCGAGAGACCTCGAGGAGCTGGGGGCGGTCAAGCGGCGGCGCCACGGTGGCGGCCTGGCCTATGCCGTCCCGGCTGAGGGCCCGGCCGGGGAGGATGCTCAGGCCGATCCCGCCCGTGCCGCCGATCCTCCCGACCGGCTGCGCCGGCTGCTTGCCGAGTTGCTCGTCGGCGCGGACTCCAGCGGCAACCTGGCCGTGTTGCGCACGCCGCCGGGAGCAGCGCAGTTCCTCGCCTCGGCACTCGACCGGGGAGCGGTCGGTGGCCTGGTCGGCTGCATCGCCGGCGACGACACCGTGCTGATCGTCACCCGGCAGGTCGACGGGGGAGCCGAGATGGCGCAGCGCTTGACGACATGGGCCGCGGGACACCCGGCGACACCCAAGGAGACATAGATGACCGAACGTATAGTCTTGGCCTACTCCGGAGGCCTCGACACCAGTGTCGCCATCGGCTGGCTCGCGGAGGAGACCGGCGCCGACGTGATCGCGGTGGCCGCCGACGTCGGTCAGGGTGGCGAGGACCTCGAGGTCATCCGCCGGCGGGCACTGGCCTGCGGGGCGGTCGAGGCAGTCGTCGCAGACGTGCGTGAGGACTTTGCCGACCGTTTCCTGCTCCCTGCCCTGCAGGCCAACGCCCTCTATATGGATCGTTACCCCCTGGTCAGTGCGCTGTCGCGGCCGCTGATCGTGGAGCGGCTCGCAGCGGCAGCCCACAAGTACGGCGCGACCATGGTCGCCCACGGTTGCACCGGCAAGGGCAACGATCAGGTCCGCTTCGAGGTCGGCCTGGCCGCCCTGGCCCCCGACCTGCGGGTGCTGGCGCCGGTCCGGGACTCCGGCATGACTCGCGACAAGGCCATCGCCTTCGCCGAGGGCAAGGGCCTGGCCCTGGACGTCACCCGCTCGTCGCCGTACTCCATCGATCAGAACGTCTGGGGCCGCGCCGTCGAGACCGGCTTCCTCGAGGACGTGTGGAACTCACCCGTAGAGGACGTCTACTCCTACACAGCCGACCCCGCTGTGCCGCGCGAGTCCGACGAGGTGACCATCACCTTCGAAGCTGGCGTGCCCACGGCGATCGACGGCAGCCAGGTCACCGTCCTGCAGGCGGTCGAGGAGCTCAACGCCCGGGCGGGCGCCCAAGGCGTGGGTCGCCTGGACATGGTCGAAGACCGCCTGGTCGGTATCAAGAGCCGGGAGGTCTACGAGGCTCCCGGCGCCCTCACCCTGATCACCGCGCACCAGGAACTCGAGGCATTGACGACCGACCGCGAGCTGGGCCGCTTCAAGCGCGGCGTTGAGCAACGGTGGGGGGAGTTGGTCTACGACGGCCTGTGGTTCTCCGGCCTGCGGGAGGCCCTCGACGCCTTCATTGCCACGACGCAGCGGACGGTGTCCGGCGACGTCCGGCTTACCCTGCACGGCGGTCGGGCCGTGGTGACCGGGCGGCGCGGGGCGGCGTCGCTCTACGACTTCGGGCTGGCCACTTACGACACCGGCGACACGTTCGACCAGTCCGCGGCGCGGGGGTTCATCGAGCTCTACGGCTTGCCGTACCGGATGGCGGCGGAGCGCGACAGGCGGATCGCCGGCACCGCCGAGTGACCGACTCACCCTTCACCCGGCTGTGGGGCGGCCGCTTCGCCGGCGGTGCCGCCGAAGCGCTTGCCAGGCTGTCGGTCAGCGTGCAGTTCGACTGGCGGCTGGCACCGTACGACCTGCTCGCATCGGCGGCACATGCGCGCGTCCTCCAGCGCGCCGGGCTGCTCGCCGGTGACGAGGCCGACTCGGTGCTGGCAGCGCTGCATGATCTGGCCAGCGCTGTCGAGTCCGGCGAGTTCCGCCCCGCGCCACAGGACGAGGACGTCCACACGGCCCTGGAGCGCGGCCTGCTGGAGCGGCTCGGCACGCTCGGTGGCAAGCTGCGGGCCGGCCGCTCCCGCAACGACCAGATCGCCACCGATCTGCGGATGTTCCTGCGTGATCACGCCCGCCGGGTCGTGACCCGGCTGGTGGAGCTCTGCGACGCCCTGGTCGGCCAGGCCGGTGAACACCTCGACACCCCGGCGCCAGGGATGACCCACCTCCAGCACGCGCAGCCGGTGCTGTTCGCCCACCACCTGCTGGCCCACGTCCAGGCCCTTCTGCGCGACATCGAGCGGCTGCGCGACTGGGACGTGCGGGCGGCGGTCTGCCCCCTGGGTTCCGGGGCGTTGGCCGGCTCGGCCCTGCCGCTGGACCCGGCCGCCGTGGCCGCCGAGCTGGGGTTCGACCGGCCGGCCGCCAACTCGATCGACGCGGTGTCCGACCGTGACTTCGCCGCGGAGTTCCTTTTCGTCGCGGCGCTCGTCGGCGTGCACCTGTCGCGGCTGGGCGAGGAGGTGGTGCTGTGGTCGTCGCAGGAGTTCGGCTGGGTCGAGCTCGACGACGCCTATGCGACCGGGTCGTCGATCATGCCGCAGAAGAAGAACCCCGACATCGCCGAGCTGGCCCGCGGCAAGGCGGGCCGGCTGATCGGTCACGTCGCGGGGCTACTGGCGACCCTGAAGTCGCTGCCCCTGGCCTACGACCGCGATCTGCAGGAGGACAAGGAGCCGGTGTTCGACGCGGTTGACACGCTGCTGCTGGTGCTGCCGGCGGTGACCGGGATGGTCACCACCATGACCGTGCGGGCCGCTCGGCTCGAGGCGGCCGCTCCGCGAGGCTTCACCCTGGCAACGGAGGTCGCCGACCTGCTGGTCCGGCAGGGTGTGGCATTCCGGGACGCCCACGAGGCAGTGGGCCAACTGGTGGCCTGGTGCCAGGGCAGCGACCGGGAGCTCGGCTCCGTGACCGACACCGAGCTGGCCCGGATCTCGCCGCATCTCACGCCGGAGGTGCGCTCGGTCCTCGATGTACGAGGGGCATTGGCGTCCCGGACGACCGAGGGCAGCACCGGGCCGGGACCGGTCGGACGCCAACTGCAGGCGGTAGTGGCCGCAGTGGATGATCACCGGTCATGGGCGCTCGTGCAGGTGATCCGGGGCTGAGTGCGCTGGGCCGCGTGCTCGAGCGCGGTGGACTGGATGCCGCCCGGCGACTGCTCGGCTGCACGCTCACCGACGGGGTGGTGGCGGTTCGCCTGACGGAGGTGGAGGCCTACGCCGGCTCGCGCGATCCCGGATCACACGCCTTCCGCGGCCGCACCTCCCGCACGGAGGTCATGTTCGGTCCCGCCGGACACGCCTACGTGTACTTCACCTACGGAATGCACTGGTGCGTCAACGTGGTCTGCGGTCCGGCCGGAGCGGCGGCCGGCGTGCTCCTGCGCGCCGGCGAAGTGATCGGGGGCGACGACGCGGCGGCAGCCCGGCGGCCTGGCGCGTGCCCACGTGACCTGGCTCGTGGCCCTGCCCGGCTGGCCAAGACGCTGGGCATCAGCGGCGCCGACAACGGCGTGCTGTTGATCGGGGGAGAGCGGCTGCGGCTCGTGGAATCCGCTCGCGTGCCGCCGCGGCGCATCGTCTCGGGGCCGCGGGTGGGTGTCGCCGGGGCGGGGGCGAGCCGGCCCTGGCGGTTCTGGATCGACGGTGAGCCAACGGTCAGCACGTATCGGCCGGCGGTCCCGCGTCGGCCGGCGGCGCGCTGAGCAGCCGGGGTCGCCAGCGTGCTCCGTCACCGCCAGTATCATGCGGACGGTGAGCAGTCGGCGCCCTCGTTCGGGGCGGGTCATCGCCTTGGTGGGAGCCGCGCTGGTGGTCGCCGCGTGCACGCCGAGGGCACCTCGCGAGCCATCGGTGACGGTATTCGCGGCGGGCACGTGCCGCCAGGCCGCTCCCGCGGTGATCACCGTTGACCGGCTGGTGCACCAGGTACGCGACCAGCACAAGAAGCCGACGGCCATAGCCGCGGCGATGACGACCGCTCAGCGGCAGCTGCGCGCGGTGCCGCTCGGCTCCGACCCGACCGTCGACGCGTTACTCCATAACCTGATCGTGGACATCGGCGTGCTGCGAATCAGCGTGGACACAGGCAACTACCAGCCGGCCCGGCTGGATCGGGTGGCTCGATCCCAGCAGGCGGTCGTGAACCACTGCGTGCACCCGAGTGCAAAGCCGGGCGGTTAGGTTCGACCACGACAGGCGCGCGGGGCGTACGGATCAACGACCCGTACGCCCCAGCGCCTATCGCCTATCGCCTAGCGGTGACCCGCGGTCAGCCCCGAGCTTCCGTGCTCGATCCCGACGTCGGCAACGCCAGGTACGGGAAACTGTCGGGGAAGGCGTAGTCGTTCGTGTCAACCTGGTCGGTGAAGACCCCCAAGGTGGTCGCGGGTGTCCCGACGAGCGCACCCTCTAGCACCTTCAGCGCGATGTCGACCACGTCGTCGGACAGCCGCCGGCCGTTGGGGAAGCCCGCCAGGTCACCATCGATGACACCGAGGCGGCTCGGGTTCGCCGACGGTGGCACCTGCATGTTCAGTCGCAGTTCGTCGCCCGGCACGAAGGCCGCTGGGTTGACGTCCTGGTTGATCAACTGAGAGTTCAGGTCGGCCTGGACCGGCCCCGGGCTGCCCTTGTAGATGCCGGTGAGGAACACCTCGACGAGGTCCTTACGCGGCGTGGCAGGAGCGGGGACCCCGTAGATCGCCTGGACCAGCTTCGGAACCTCCGGGTTGTTGACGTACTGCAGGAAGTTCGCGCCGTCGGTCGCGGGGTCGGTGGCGTTGAACTTGTTCTTCTTGCCGACCGGCACGATCGCCTCGTTGACCAGTGGGTTGCCCAGCCGGGACAGCTGGACGTAGGGCCCGGTGTAGGCGTGCGTCGGTCCAGCATCTGCCAGGACGGTGCTGCGCCGTTCGGTCGAGCTCCATACCCCGATCACCGGGTTGCGGGTCGCGCTGCCCCGCAGCGCCAGCTCGCTCTTGGGCACCTGCAGCACCACGGAGTTGACGTTGAATCGCTTGAGCGTGTCGTGGCCGACCTCTGTGAGGTGGCCGTTGGTGAGGTGACCGCCATACAGCAGGTCGAAGATCCGCAGATCGAGGAAGAACGAGTCGTCGGCCTGACCTGCGAAACTCCACCGGTCCGGTCCCGTCCGGTAGACGGCTTGGCGGCGCAGCGAGCCGTAGTCAGGCATCGAAGCGTTGCCGACCCGAGACGGGGCCACGATCGCGTTGCTCACCTGGGTCGTCGTGCCGTACGGCGTGATTCTTTGCAACGTGTAGGTCTGGTAGAAGTTCAGGTCAGGATCGGTCAGCGAGGTGACCACGCCCGTGTTGTAGAGGATGGTATTGGTGCTGCGGTAGTGGCTGGTGAACGTCCATCGGTAGGTGATGTCGGCCCGGGCGTCGCCGTTGTTGTCGATGTTGATGTCGTAGTGCGCGTCCGGGGAGAACGGATAGAAGTTGGGTCCGCCCGCGGGCTCCTCGAAGGGGATCCAGTTGGCGACCAGCGCCACATCGCTGGGATCGTTGTTCGGCACAAACGCGTAGACGTCGGTGTTATCGATTTGCGGCTCTGCCGCGATCAGCGGTGCCTCGCGGTGACTTGACGCACCCGCGGTGCCCGGGCCGAACGCAAGTCCGGTTGCCGCCAGCGTCGCAGCAACGGCTGACCACGCGACGCCTCTTCGTCGGCGCACCGATGCCCGAGATCGTCCGACCTTTGGTACTGCTAGGGGTGTTGACACTCCCAGCCACCTTTCTTCAGATGGGGTGTACATGAGCGGCACACGATCGACGGGGGGCACTCACGTCGACGGGTTCCGATAAGCCGAGCTCCCCCGATCGACCCGGCGAGGGTCATCACTCCTTCCAGCCGCCGCCCCCGCCCGCCCTCCTCCGATCGAGGCACGGCAGGCTTGTCGGCGGACGTTCGCCGCCCGCGCGGATGGGGCCGTCTGCCGAGGGTCTGGCTTACACAACCGTTATAAATCCTTGACGCCGAGTGACGCTTATAAATCACTCTGTGACGGTCGGGTAGTGCCACGGCTCTACGGTTGACGCGGGAGCATCCAATCGGGCTCTGCCGGTCGAACGAAGGGACAGGTCAGCGTAGGGATGGCGTGGAAGGTGACACGAGTGGTTGCGAGCCGATGAGCACGGGCGGGTGGCGGGCGGCCGTGTTGGGCGCGGTAGTCGTCGTTGGCGCCGGGCTGCTGCTTGTGGGCGGCGCCGTCCTCCTACCCGGACGCGATGGAACGGCTACTTCCTCCCATGGACGTGACGCGGCGACTTCCGGCGACCCGATGGCGGTTGGCGTTGCCCGCACCCAGGCCCGGTTGCGACAAGAGCCCGGCAACTGGGACCTCTGGTCCGCTCTGGGTTCCGGCTACCTGCAAGTCGGTCGGGTGAGCGCCGATCCCACTTACTATCCCAAAGCCGAGGCTGCCTTCGCGCGGTCGTTGGCGTTGCACGGCAACGACAACGTCGCGGCGATGGTCGGCATGGGGCAGTTGGCCGCTGCCCGGCACGAGTTCGGGACTGCCCTGCATTGGGCCCGACAGGCGCAGGCGATCGACGACTACAACAGCGTCGTGTACGGCGTGATCGCCGACGCGTTGACACAACTAGGGGACTATGCCGGGGCCAGGGCGGCCGTCCAGCGCATACTCGACCTGAAACCAGGCGTCTCGGCATTCACCCGGGCCTCCTATGACCTGGAGATCCGCGGGGCTGTGGGCCCGGCCCGCGACATGCTGGACCGAGCCCTGAGTGACTCACTCGGTCCCGCCGACATCGCCTTTTGTCGCTACTACCTCGGCGAGTTGGCGTTCAACTCCGGGAACGTGCCGGCGGCCGCGACGCAATTCGCACTCGGCCTGCAGGCCGACCCCACGAGTACCCAACTGCTCGCGGGCCGGGCCAAGGTGGAGGCGGTCCGCGGGCAGCAGGCCGCCGCGATCGCGGACTACACGACGGTCACCAGTCGCGTCCCGCTGCCGCAGTATGTTCTGGAGTTCGGCGACTATCTGTCGACGATCGGTCGCCATGCCGAAGCGATCCAGCAGTACGCCGTGCTGGACACCGAACAGAAGCTGTTCGCTGCCAACGGCGTCCTGGACGACCTGCTGTCGGCCGAGTTCGACGCCGACCATGCCAGCCCAGGCCCAGCTCTAAGCCATGCACAGACTGAATGGCGTCGTCGGCACAGCGTCCTCGTGGCCGATGCCCTGGGGTGGGCCCTCCACGTGAACGGCCGTAACGTCGAGGCGCTCCAGTACGCTCAGACGGCAAACCGGCTGGGGTGGCAGAACGCGACCTTTTTCTACCACCGGGGCATGATCGAGAGTTCGCTCGGGCAACGAGCTGCCGCTCGGGCCGATCTCAGCGAGGCGTTGCGCATCAACCCGAACTTCTCCTTCGTGCAAGCACCCATCGCGCGCCGCGCCCTTGCTGAGCTGGCCGGCGCAGGGTGAGGCGGCTCGCCCGCGTGACCATTGTCGTCTCGCTCGCCGCTGCCGCTGTTGGGGCGGGCTCGGGCACCGCCAGTGCCCACCCGTTGGGCAATTTCACGGTCAACCACTACGACGGCCTGCGCCTGCGCCCTGATGGCCTGACGGACGACGCCGTAGTGGACACGGCAGAGATTCCGACGCTTCAACAGCGCCCCTCCGTCGATCGCGATGCAGACGGCCAGGTCTCGGCCGGCGAGCGTGCCTCGTACGCGCGGACGCAATGTGCAGCGCTTGCCTCCAGCCTGCTGTTGCGTGTCGGCAAGGCGACTGTCCGCTGGCGCGTCTCTGCCAGCAGCTTCGGTTACCGTCAAGGGGCGGCGCGGTTGCTCGTCAGCAGGCTGGAATGCAGGCTGCTCGCCACATCGACCCTGACCGCCCGCACGACGGTCGCCTTCGAGGACCGATTCCAGGCTGACCGGGTGGGATGGCACGAGATCACGGCGGAAGGCGACGGGGTGCAGCTGATCGGTTCGCCGGTACCGACCCGCAGTGTCAGCGACGGATTGCGGCACTATCCCAACGACCTGCTCAGTTCTCCGCTGGACCAGCGTTCCGTCAGCCTGCAGGCCCGGCCGGGGTCGGGCCCGTCGACCTTTGCCGGGTCGGCCACCCTGCCCGGGGCGGGACCGATCGCCCGGACGCTCAACCGCGTGAACGAGCGGTTCAACGCCCTTGTCGGTGCCCGCCACGTGACGCCGTTGGTCGGCCTGCTCGCAGTCCTTCTCGCCCTGTTGCTCGGCGCCTCCCATGCCGCCTTACCCGGGCATGGCAAGACCGTGATGGCCGCCTACATCGCCGGCCGGCGCGGGACGGTCCGGGACGCGGTCACCGTCGGCGCCACTGTGACGGTGACTCACACCGCAGGAGTGCTCGTCCTTGGTCTTCTGCTGACGGTGGTCGCGACCCTCGCCGGCGAGACGCTGCTCGGTTATCTGGGCGTCGCGAGCGGGTTACTCATCGCCGGGATCGGGGCCGGACTGCTGCGTTCAGCCTGGCACGATCGACAGCGGACCCGGTCTGGGGTCGAAGACGAGTCCCCGGCCGTCCGCCTCCCGCAGTTGGCGCCCGCGCAGCTGGCGCCAACCAGTCGATCCGGCCCGCAAGCGCACCTCAACGACGATGGCGGTCATGACCATGGCCATCATCATGGCCACGTGCATGTCCACGGCCATGTACCCGGCCGAGACCCTGCGCACGGCAGGCTCAGTCCGCGAGGGCTGGTGGGGATGGGTATCGCCGGCGGACTGGTTCCGAGCCCGACGGCATTGGTCGTGCTGCTCGCTGCGATCGGCCTGGGCCGGACGGTTTTCGGCATCGGCCTGGTCGTCGCGTACGGGCTGGGCATGGCGGCCACGCTGACCTGCGCAGGTCTGCTGCTCGTACGCCTGCGCGGCCGCCTCGACAGCCTTGCCAGCCACCGATGGGGCGGTGTGGCCGCCCGGCTCGCGTCGGTCACTCCGCTGCTGACGGCGACGCTCGTGCTCGTCGTGGGTGCCGGGCTCGCCATCCGGGGTCTGGCTCCGCTGCTCACCTGAGGGCAGCCGCAGGCCACTGGACCCCGCTGGGGGAGACTGCACGGGTGAGTGCTGACCAGAGCCGCCTCGAGCTGCCCGATCGGTTGCGGGCTGCCCATGCTGAACTCGCCGACGGTGCCGAACAGGTACTGCCAGTGGGTGCCCTGGCTGGCAAGTTGGTCGAGGCCGACCACGAAGGGCGGCCGCTGCGGGTCAAGTTGGGCATCGACCCGTCGGGCTCGGAGCTGACGATCGGCCATGCCGTCGTCCTCCGCAAGCTGCGGCAGTTCCAGGACCACGGGCACCTGGCGGTGCTCATCGTGGGCGACTTCACCGGCATGGTCGGCGACCCGACGGACCGGTCGGCGACCCGCAAACGGCTCTCTGCCGAGGAGACAGCCACGAACTCCGCGACGTACTTCGCCCAGGTGATGCGGATTCTCCATCCCGACCGCGTGGAGGTGCGCCGCAACTCGGAGTGGCTCGCCGCGTTGACGATGGCTGACGTCATCCGCGAGTCGGCGCACCTGACCGTGGCGCACCTGCTCGAGCGCGACGACTTCGCCAAGCGGTTCGCGGCGCGCCAGCCGATCTCGCTGGTGGAATTCCTCTACCCGCTCCTGCAGGGCTACGATTCCGTCGCTGTCGACGCCGACGTGGAGTTGGGCGGCACCGACCAGACCTACAACCTGCTCGTCGGACGCGACCTGCAGCGGGCACACGCGATGCCCCAGCAGGTCGTGCTCACGATGCCGCTGCTCGAAGGCCTCGACGGAGTTCACAAGATGAGCAAGTCGCTCGACAACTACGTCTCGATCGGCGAGCCACCCGCTGAGCAGTTCGGCAAGCTCATGTCGATCCCGGACGGCCTGGTGGGGCGCTATGCGGACCTGGCCGGCGGCATGTCACCCGATGAGGTGCGCGAGATCGAGCAGGCGGCCCGGGCGGGGGGCCCGCCCGCCGGGCGGGCCAAGCGGGCGGTCGCCCGGGCGACCGTCTCGCTCTACCACGGCGCCGACGCCGCGCGGGCGGCCGAGGGCCGGTTCGACACCGTCTTCAGCGAGCGGGCGATGCCGGTCGACCTGCCGGAGCACGCCCTCCCGGGCCGCGACCCGGTGCACCTGCCCGAACTGCTGCGCGACCTCGGTTTCGCGCCCAGCACCAGCCAGGCCCGGCGGCTCATCGACGACGGCGCGGTCCGCGTGGACGATCGCAGGGTGGCAGCCGGCGGCTACGACCTGCCGCGCGAACAACTGGCGGGCCGGATTCTCGCGGCGGGCCGACGCCGACTGGTGCGGCTCAGCGACTGAACGCCGACGCGCCGCCGCGGCGCTGCCGTCGTCTCTCGGCGCAAAGACGGCCGCCTGGTTGACCCTGCAGCGGAGCGTGCGTAAACTCGCAGGCGCGGGGCACCGGGACACCATGCCTTCATGGCGGCGGTGGACGGCCCGCGCCACCCGAATAGCCGCCCGGTTCCGACCGGTGTGGCGCCTCGGGGGCGCACTCGGAGGCTCTTTGACATGAGTTTTCGATTGCACTAAGGTGAACAGGTTGCCCCAACCCCAACCGCGAGGAACGGGTCGGTGCGCGCTCGCACCTTGAGAACTCAACAGCGTGTTCAAAACGGTTAGTGCCAACTAACCCCGTCTACGCGGCCGTCGAACGGCCATCCGGCCGTGCGGTGCCGCGTAGCGGTTCCTTTGGTACAGATGAGTGATCAGCTCGTTTGGCCAGATCAAGTGCAACGCGTCCTCGGACACGTTGTCTTCGTGTGTTGACTACCCGCGCATCCCTTCGGGGGCGTGTGGAGCGTCTATAGACATCTACGGAGAGTTTGATCCTGGCTCAGGACGAACGCTGGCGGCGTGC
>JBDUBV010000044.1:0-18169 GCA_040003795.1 Pseudonocardiales bacterium
TCCACGATCGCCGTCCAGGCCTCGTCGAGGTGCGCGGCCGGTGCCGGTGCGCGGCGGCCGGCCACCCGATAGGGCTGCTCCACGCGAGCCACCGCGGCCCCCAGCGCCAGCGCAGCGTCACGCACGGCGAGCAGATCCGGTGCCTGCACTCCACCACCGGCGCTGTGGCCGAGGACCAGCAGGAATCCAGCGCGGCCGGCCGGCCGGTCGAGGTGCACCCGGGCCGACCCCCGGGGAGTGCGGACCTCCACTGTCAGAACAGGGCATGCGGGGCGGCGCCGGCGGGTTGCCAAGCGGTGAGCAAGGGACCGTTGTTGGCGACATTGCCCACCGCCGGGCCCACCGGGCGCAACTCCAGTCCGGCCAGCAGCGCGGCGGAGGGCGTGGCGACCAGCCGCTGCGGCTCGGCCTGCTCGGGGTCGAGCCAGGCCGCCCATCTGCCGCGGTCGACCGCAACCGGCATCCGGTCGTGCACCAGAGCCAGCGGGCCGGTGGCGGCCGTGGTGATGATCGCGCACGTCAGTGACCCCCCGCGCCACTCATAGAGGCCGGCGAAGGCGAGCACGGACCCGTCGGCCGGGGTGATGAAGTAGGGCTGGCGTCCCGGCCGGTCGGGGGCCGGGGCCCATTCGTACCATCCGTCGGCGGGGATGAGGCACCGTCGCGACGTCAAGGCCGCGCGAAAGGCAGGGCGATGGGCGACGGTCTCGATCCGGGCGTTGATCCGCCGGGCAGCGCCGCTGTCGTCATGGGCCCACGACGGCACCAGGCCCCAGCGGAGCACCCGCAACTGCCGGCTGCCGTGCCGGACGAGGACGGCGTGGACATCTTTGGTTGGCGCGACGTTGTAGTCCGGCGGGAGCACCACGTCGTCAGTGGCCTCCTGCGCCTCGAACTCCACGATCAGGTCTTCCGGCCGCCGCGACGCCGCGTACCTCCCGCACATGAGCCAAGGGTCCCACGGCTGGACGCCCGTCAAGCGACGTGACCCCGGATATTGCCGGATGGATGGCGGCTGAGCAGACCCCGACGTGCGCGAGACTGGGGCAATGAGCGAGCTGTGGGCGGCACCGCTGGCGACCCGGCCGGTCGACGCGACCGTGCCGGTGCCGGGCTCCAAGTCGATGACCGCGCGGGCCGCCGTCCTTGCGGCGCTGGCCGACGGCCCGAGCCTGATCGCCAACCCGTTGCAGGCCCGTGACTCCCGGCTCATGGCGGACGGCCTGCGTGCCCTGGGGGCCGACGTGACAGAGACCGCCGATGGGTGGGCGGTCACGCCGGGGGTGCTCGGTGGGCAGGTCGCGGTGGACGTGGGCAACTCCGGCACCGTCATGCGCTTCCTGCCCCCGGTAGCCTGCCTGGCCAAGGGCTCGATCCGTTTCGACGGCGACCCGAGGGCGCGGGAGCGGCCGATGGCACCGGTCCTGTCGGCACTCCGGACGCTTGGCGCCGAGATCGAGACCGACGGCGGTCAAGGGCTGCCCATGACCGTCCAGGGTGCCGGCCACCTGCCCGGCGGGCCGGTGACCCTCGACGCATCGCAGTCGTCGCAGTTCGTGAGCGCGCTGCTGCTATCCGGTGCTCGTTTCGACCGCGGCGTCCTCGTACGGCATGCCGGGCGACGGGTGCCCTCCCTGCCGCACGTTGCTATGACGGTCGCCATGCTGCGGGCAGCCGGCGTGCACGTCGACGACGACTCACCGGCGACGTGGGCGGTGCAGCCGGGGGCGGTGGCCGCCCGCGACGTCGTCGTGGAGCCCGACCTGTCCACCGCCGCGCCCTTTCTCGCGGCTGCCCTGGTCACCGGCGGCCGGGTGACGGTGCCCGGCTGGCCGCCGAACACCACCCAGCCGGGCGCCGCCCTGCCGGACCTTCTCGCCGCCATGGGGGCCACAGTCGAGATGACCCTGGACGGGCTCACCCTGACCGGCGGTGGTGCCGTGCACGGGATCGATGCCGACCTGGGCGATGTCAGCGAGCTGGCCCCGGTGATCGCGGCGGTGGCGGCCGTCGCCGCCTCGCCAACGACCCTGGGCGGCATCGGCCACATGCGCGGTCACGAGACCGACCGGCTGGCCGCGCTGGCCGCCCAGCTCGGCAACCTCGGCGCCGGCGTGACGGAGACGCCCGACGGCCTGCGGATCGCCCCGGCGCCGATGCACGGCGGCGTGTTTCAGACCTATCAGGACCACCGGCTGGCCACCGCGGCGGCGGTCCTCGGGCTGGTGGTGGCCGGTGTACAGGTCGTGAACGTCGCGACGACAGCCAAGACGCTCCCGGACTTCGTGCCCATGTGGGCCGCCATGCTGGGGGGCGGGGCCTGAGCCGCCGACGCGACCTAGACGAGGACGACGTCCGGATCCGGCCCGGGCGGGGGTCCCGGCCGCGCACCCGCACCCGACCGCAGCACGCCGAGGCCGAGTCCGGGTTCGTGATCGCGGTGGACCGCGGCAGGTTCACCTGTGTCGTCGGCGGCCGCACTGTCACTGCCATGCGGGCCCGTGAGATGGGCCGTCGGGCGGTGGTCGTAGGCGACCGGGTTGCGATCGTCGGTGACACCTCGGGTGAGGCCGACGCCTTGGCCCGGATCGTGCGCATCGAGCCCCGGACGACCACGCTGCGCCGCACCGCCGATGACACCGATCCGGTGGAGCGGGTGGTCGTGGCCAACGCCGATCAGCTGGTCGTCGTGACGGCCCTGGCCGACCCGCCGCCGCGTACCGGCTTCATCGACCGCTGCCTCGTCGCCGCCTACGACGCGGGGCTGGAGCCGCTGCTGTGCCTGACCAAGGCCGACCTGGCCACCCCCGACGAGTTGCTCAGGCTGTACGGCGACCTCGACGTCGCCGCCGTCACGACACAGCAGGACGTAGACCCGGTTGAGCTGCGAGAGCGCCTGCACGACAGGGTGAGCGCGTTCATCGGACACTCCGGGGTGGGCAAGTCCACTCTGGTCAACCGACTCGTGCCCGACGCCTACCGGCGCATCGGGATCGTCAACGAGGTGACCGGGCGAGGCCGGCACACCTCCTCCTCCGCAGTGGCCCTCGCCCTGCCGGGAGGCGGATGGGTAGTCGACACCCCCGGTGTCCGGTCGTTCGGCCTGGCGCATGTCCGACCGGCCGATGTGCTGGCCGCGTTCCTCGACCTGGTCGAGGGCGCGCGGGACTGCCCCGCCGGTTGCGAGCACATGGCCGAGGCCGACGGCTGCACCCTCGACGCCTGGGTACGCGCGGGCCACGCGACGGCGGCCCGCCTGCAGTCCTATCGCCGGCTGCTGGGCGCCCGGCTCGCCGAGCCTGACTGACTCGGCTCAAACCACCACCGGACCACCGGTGCGCCAGTAGACCCCCGCCGCACGGGTCAGCAGATGCTCGTCGACGAGATATCGCCGCAGGGCCGCATAGTCGGGATACCAGGCACGGAGGAGGATGTTGACCTCGCGCTCGGGGTAGCGCACCCCGGGCTCGAAGGTCATCGCAACGTGCTCGAGCACCCTGAGCCGCTTGCCCCTAGCTGCGGGGATGCTCAGCAGGCGCCCGTCGACGAGGAACCGGCGCAGCAACACATCGGTCTGCGGATCGCCGGTCGGGGGCGCTTCGACCGTCCTGGGCACAGCCGCCCGCGCGGCCGACTCGAAGGCATAGGTGTGCAGGACGAGCCTGCCATCCACAGTGGACACAAGGCCACCGGCTTCGAGGCGGACCAGAGCTTGGGCGGTCCTACGCACGTCGAGGCCGGCAGCATCGGCGACCTCGGCACTGGTCGCGGCCCCCAGAGCCAGCGCGGCGACGACGCGGAGGCGATCCGGTTCGGAGAGCAGCCCGGCGAGATCGGCGGCGTTCACTTCGGCGCTGTACGGTCCGAGTCGTGCACGTCCCGACGATAGTGTCCACGCATGTATGACGACGATCTCGGGGTCGCGCAC
Source organism: Pseudonocardiales bacterium (assembly GCA_040003795.1). Classification (GTDB taxonomy): domain Bacteria; phylum Actinomycetota; class Actinomycetes; order Mycobacteriales; family QHCA01; genus QHCA01. The sequence goes on from JBDUBV010000044.1 coordinate 3,929, forward strand.
GTCCTTGCCGACGCCGCGGACTCGGTGACGATGGCCCGGTTCCGGGCACTGGACCTGCAGGTCACGACCAAGCCGGACATGACACCGGTGACCGACGCCGACCAGCGGGCCGAGGAGGCGATCCGCTCGACGCTCAAGCGGGCCCGGCCGCGCGACGCGGTCGTCGGTGAGGAGTTCGGCAGCAGCGGGCACGGCGCCCGCCAATGGGTGATCGACCCGATCGACGGCACCAACGGCTACATCCGCGGCGTGCCGGTCTGGGCCACCCTCATCGGCCTGCTGGATGAGGGCGAGGCGGTGCTGGGTGTGGTGTCCGCTCCGGCGCTGGGTCGCCGCTGGTGGGCGGGCAGCGGAAGCGGCGCATGGACCGGGCGCAACCGTTCGCAGGCCACCCGCTGCCAGGTCTCCCAGGTCGGTGCGCTGTCAGATGCCTCGCTGTCGTTCTCCAGCCTCGCGGCCTGGGAGGAAACCGGCCGGCTGGAGTCCTTCCTCGACCTGACCAGGTCGGTGTGGCGGACCCGCGCCTTCGGTGACTTCTGGTCCCACGTCCTCGTTGCCGACGGCGCTGTCGACATCTCCTGCGAGCCCGCCGGCCTGGGCCTGCACGACCTGGTGGCGCTGCAGCCGATCGTCGAGGAGGCGGGCGGCCGGTTCACCGACCTCTCCGGGCACGCTCGGCCCGACAGCGGCAATGTGGTGTGCACCAACGGCATCCTGCACGACCGCGTGCTAACCGCCCTGGCGGCCCGACCTCGACCCGTTGGGTGAGGGCACGCAGACCACCAGGGCACCTGGCTCGATCTGGCATAACAGCCGGGTGGTCTCGCCGCGCACGTCACCATCGAGCTGGTAGGGCTGCGGAGTCCGGCTCTCCATCAGAATCCGCCGGCCGCGCAACGTGTCCATGTGTCTCGGGTGCGGACGGCGGATCATGACCCGCCAGGCGACCTGCACCCACTGCAGGGTGGTCCGCGGCGAGATGACGACGACGTCGAGCCATCCATCGTCGGGCACGGCATCGGGCAGCAGGGGCAGCCCGCCCTGCAGCTTGCCCACATTGCCCACCAGCACGGTTCGCGCCCGGCTGTGCCGCGGCGGCTGATCGTCGACGGTCAGCGTGCAGTCGAATCCGCGCTTGGGCAGGTTGGACAACCCCGACGCGACGTAGGCCACCGGTCCCACCCTGGCCTTGGCCGTTTCGGAGGCATCGCGCAGCATTGCCGCATCGAACCCCATGCCGGCCATCACGGTGAACCTGTCGGCGTCGATGGCCCCCACGTCGAGGCGGCGCCGTGCCCCGTGGACTGCCACGTACGCGCCCTCGGTCAACCCGAGCGGGATGTCGAGGTTGCGGGCAAGTAGGTTGCCCGTCCCACCGGCGATGATGGCCAGCGGGGTATCGCTGCCGGCCATCCCGGTGGCGCATGCCATCACCGTCCCGTCGCCCCCCCAGGCGATTACCATGCCCACCCCCGACTCGACAGCCTCGCGAGACTGTCCGACCCCAGGGTCGTCGATCGTGGTCTCCGCGAATCGCACCGACCCCACGCCCTCATGGGCCAGGGCGCTCTGCAGCACCGCATGCTGGTCGGGGTCGACCTTGGTGGGGTTGACCACCACGACCGCCGTCATGCCCGCGTCGTCTCCGCGCGGGCCGCGGCTTTTCCCAGTGGGAAGACCCTCACCAGCCAGGTCAGCCACAGGACGCCGAGGATGCCGCCGGCCAGGACATCCGTCGGAAAATGCATCCCGCGGTAGAGCCGGCCGGCGGCCACGAGGACGGGAACGAGGGCGGCGATGACCCACATCAGACGACGAACGCCGCGGCGCCGAACCAGGGCGCCGGACAGCAGGGCGAGGCCGCCGTACAGGCAGATGGCCGCCGCGGTGTGACCCGAGGGGAAGCTCGACGTCGGGGGGCTGGCGTCAAGGTGTGCAACAGGCGGCCGATGGCGGTTGACGACCGCCGTGACGGCGACGAACGTCGCGACCTCGCCGACGACCGCAGCGATGAGGAACAACGGCTCTCGAAACCGGCGGACGGCAAGATAGACAGCCAATGCCACCAGGGCCGTCACGATCGTGACCGTGATCGTGTCGGCGAGGTAGACCATGACCAGGGTCACCGAGTTGCCGGTCGGGCTGCGATGCCGGGCGAGAAACGTGTCCACGCCGGATTCGTCCCGGCCGAGCCGGCTCGGCGCCCACACGTGGACGATCAACTCGCCGAGCCCGACGAACGCCCCCCAGAGCACCACGGCGCCGGCGAGCAGGCGTAGCAGAATACGGCCCGCTTCGGCGGCGGGCCGGCGAGGTGGTGCGGAATGGCGGTTGGGGGTCATGACCTTCGAGCATGCCCTATGGCACTGCGTTCAATCGCCAGGACCAGCACGAAGCGCCGCCAACAGGCGCATCTCCAGGTCGGCAAGGTCCTGCCGGGTCGCAGCACGGTCCGCGTCGTGCTGCCGCACGACGATCGCCCCGCCCGGCTCCAGCGTCGCCTCGGCGACCTGGTCGAGCGAGTCGGCACCCTGCCGGTGCAGCGCCTGCTCCAGGCCGGAACGCCGCAGCCCCAGGCGGTGGATGGCGCGGTCGTCGACCTGGCCGTTCCGGATCAAGGTGGTCGCCCGGCCTTCGAACATCGCGATCGAGGTGTCGCTGCGCCCCACCAGCCGGACCACGCCGGAGTTGAGAGCGATCAGCACCAGGGCACCGAGCAGGCCACCGACGAGGCTGTTGTCCGAGCCGATCACCGCGTTCTGCAGGACGTTGGACAGCAGCAGCATCACCACGAGGTCGAAGGTGTTGAGCTGAGCGAGCTCACGTTTGCCGAAGACCCGCAGGAGCAACGCCATCCCGGCGTACACACCGACCGTGCGGATAACCTTCTCCGCGACAGGGATGCCCATGGTGACCAGGTGTTGGAAGATCATGTCGGATATTCTGCGCGTCGTCCGACCACCGAACCGGGAGGTCCTCAGGCATGCGTGTCGAGCATGAGTACGACGTGCCGCCCAGCGCCCTGCTTGCGGTCCTGACCGACGAAGACTTCCTCGCCGCGCGCAGCGCCCGCTACGGCGGCAACGGTGACCCTGCGGTCGACCGCGCGGCTGACCTGGTAGTCGTCACGGTGCCGAGGAAGCTGCGCATGGATGCCGTTCCTGGGCCGTTCCGCCGCTTCGCTGGCAGCGGCGAGCTGGTGCAGACCGACACGTGGACGCAACTGGCCGGCGACCGGATCTCGGGCACCTGGCGGATCGATCCCGGCGACACTCCGCTGCGCCTGGCTGGCTGCCACGAGATCACCGCCACCACCGCCGGCTCACGATATGTGGTGACCGCCGAGGTCAAGGTCAACATCAGGTTCGTCGGGGGGCAGGCCGAGGGCGTCATCCGGGACCAGCTCACCCGGCTGATCGGTGAGGAGCAGGCCTTTGCCGAGACCTGGCTCGACGAACATCGTTAGCGGCTGGGTCTGCAGCCGTACCCGGACGGTGCCGGTGCCTTTCTCGGCCGGGTCGACCACCACGGTGTACTGGCCGGTGAGCGTCAGCCGGTCCCGGCGATGGCGCCCTTGCCGTTGATGGCGCAGCCGCTGTCGCGGTGTTTCCTGCCGGCTCGAGGAGGTGGGGCACACCGCACTGGTCCGGCAGGTTCGACGCGTCTGCCACCACGGGTGCCGCGACTGTCGTGCGCACAACAGGTCGCACCACGAGGGTGGGCCGCCGCTATGCCGAGGACAACATGTGGATCTCGCCGCTCAACGTCGTGGCGAACACCTCGCGGGCCTGGTCGGTGCCGAAGGAGGTCACGCCGCTCAGCGACCCGGACACGGCGGCCGTGCTGCTGCCCGGGCCCACCGTCCACACGGTGCCTGTGATGTAGTCGCCGAAGAGGTAGCTGCCGCCAAGGGTGGCCGCGAAGGTCTTTCCCCGGTAGACGCCGCCGCCGATGAGCGCCTCCGCGTCAGGGTGGGCGATGACGAGCAGGGGAGAGGTGTAGGTCGCCGAGGCCGAGCAGCGCGAGGCGTTGTAGACAGCGAACCCCTCCCGGCACGACCAGCCGAAGTTGTGGCCCCCAGCGGCCTGCCCGACGGTGTCGACCTCCTCGTAGGCGTCCTGGCCCACGTCGCCGATCCACATCGCGCCGGTCACCGGATCGACGGAGAACCGCCACGGGTTGCGCAAACCGTACTGCCAGATCTCCCCGCGTGCCCCGGCCCGCCCGGCGAACGGGTTGCTCGGGGGCACGCAGTACGGATGACCGGAGCAGTAGTGGGCAGCGTCCAGGCGCAGGATCTTGCCAGACAGGGAGGCCAGGCTCTGGGCCTGGGCGAAGGGATCGCCGGCGCCGCCACCGTCGCCGGTCGAGATGTACAACTGGTGGTCGCTACCGAACGCGAGCATGCCCGCGTTGTGATTGGCATACGTCGGGTGCGGCACGTTGATGACCCGCTCCTCGGTCGCCGGGTTGACCGAGGCGGCGGTGAACGATGCCAGCCGGAACCGGGACACCTGGAGCGACCCGTTGGAGGCGGTGTAGGCCACGAAGACCAGCGGGATCGACCTGAAGCCCCAGTAGAAGGTGAGACCGAGCAGGCCCTGCTCCCCTCCTGCGGTGAGCACCTTGGAGCGCAGATCGAGGTAGAGGCTCGCCCTCGGGGTGCCCGGGACCCATGCCAGCACGCGACCCAGCCGGTCGACGGTGAACAACCGGCCGGTGCTGTCAGCGGAGTTCGTCACCTGCACCGTCTGGCCGAAGCCGATACCGATGCGCGTGAAGCCCAGGGCCGGGGCCACCGTCGCGCGCCCGGCACCCGTGGCAGCGGCCGGGCCGGCGGAGGCAGCCGTACCGACAACGCAACCGACCGCGAGCGCGGCAAGGATAGCGATGCGGCGAACAGCGCGACGTTTCATCGCGCCGAACACTACGCGCTGTCCCTGTCCGGCTCCTAGTAGCCGGATCGCCCGGATGCCGGAAATGCAAGCGCCCGCCTGTCAACCACCTGGCGCCGTCAGCCGTCCACCTACCGTGGATCACCGCCAGAACGGCTTCGGCAAGCGCAGGCATGGGGTGGCAACTCACCGCCAGCCGAGGACCCTGCTCCCGCTGTTTTCGGCACTGTCGGCCGTCGCCGCAGTGATCCTGGTCGTCACGCTCGCGGGCAGCGACTGGGTCCAGTCCCCGGCCCGCGCGCAGCATCCCCGGCCCGGGGTCACCGGCGCCGCGTCCACCCCCGTCCCGGTCCCTGCTCCGGTCCCGGTCCCGGCCTTCCACACGTCGGGCTACCGTCCGCAGGCCGTCGACGCCCAGCACCTGCCGTACAACTCCGGCAGCCAGGTCACGCTCCCCGACGCCGCGCCACACGACGCGACAGGTGTGCGCATGTACCGCATCGGCGAGCGGCTCTACGACCACCCGGTCGCCCAGGCGCAGTACGGGCTGGCCCTGCTGTCGTCGTACGGGCACAACCACGATGCGGTGCTGCTCGACCTCGCGCTGCAGCAGGCACGGCGGATCCTCACCCACCGGACGGTGTCCGAGGGTGCGTGGTTCTACCCCTACCCCTTCGGATTCGCCTTGCACAACAACCCGAGGGAGACCGAGCCGGCCCCGTGGTACAGCGGGATGGCACAGGGGCTGGCACTGAGCCTGTTCGTCCACCTGGCTGCGGCGACCGGGGACGCCCGCTGGATGCAGGCTGCGCACGCCACTGTCGACAGCTTCAGCGCACCGGCGTCCGACGGCGCGCCGTGGGTGAGCCACGTCGACGACGAAGGCTACCTGTGGATCGACGAGTACCCGGAACGCCCGGCGCCGCGTTCGGATTTGACGTTCAACGGCCAGGTGTTCGGCGTGGTCGGCTTGTTCGACTACGTGCACTACCTGTCGGCACAATCGATGGGCACTGCCCCCGCAGGGCGCCTGGCTGCCGCGCTCCAGATGCTCGACGGTGCCGAGACGACGGCCATGCACTACGCGTCGGCGGTCCGCAATCCCGGCTTCGTCAGCCGGTACTGCTTGCAGGACGGCACCCTCAACGCCAACTACCACGCCATCCACGTCACGCAACTTTCCCAGCTCTACACCCTCACCCACGACGCGGGCTTCGCCACCGCCGCCGATGACTTCCGGCGGGACTATCCGGCCCCCGAGGTGTCGGGCACGATCCACCTGATCGCCGGCAGCTACCAGCTGGCCCGGTTCAACGCGTCGACCGGCCGGCAGGTCGCCTCGCGGCGGATGGCGGTGGGGCCGGGGAGCACGCTGCCCACCCGGCAACGCCAGCGCATCCTCGGCCACGGCATCTGGCTCAAGATCGCCTCGGGCCGCTACCGGGACTGGTGGGTACGCGAGGTCCCAGCGCAGATCTGGCTCGGTGGCGTGTCCGCGGCCGTCGCCTATTACCCGGCCCGCCCCGTCCCCGTCGACGGCGCCATCACCAGCTATGTGCTGGCCCCGAACGGCGCGGACGCCACCACCATCAGGGAATCCTTCACCCGCTCCACTGTCCTGGTCGACCAGACCGCCGACGTCAACGGTAGGGAGTCCTGGCACATCGCCGCGGGACTGCTCGCCGGATCCTGGCTTGCGGCGAGCGCGTCCGCGACGCGCGACTGAGTTCACACCCGCTTGTAGTTGAACACCTGGCTGAGCCTGTGCTGCACCTCGACGAGATCCCTCTGATCGGCCATGACCCGGACGATGTCCATTGTGGATGGGGGTGGGCAGGTGGCGCACAACGCCTGCGCGACCACCCCTTGCTCGGGGTTGACGGGGAAGAAGGTGTCAGGGTCCGTGCCCAGCTGCGTGCAGGGCAGGAAGGTCGTGTTCATGGCGGTCACCCCCCGAGTGACGTCGATGGCGGTGCGGGCGGGCGCGACAAGAGCCGCCCGCTGCGCCGGACTGGCGCTGTGGGCGGCTCCGATGAGGGCCTGTGCTGAGACCTGCATGGGCGCTGCCGGCAGGAGTCGCGTCGGTCGCCGGCTGGTTGGCGTACCCAGGCTGCACTGCTTCGACTTGAGGCAGTCGAGCCGACGGCGACCCCGGACCGTCCAGCAGGCAGTCGGGCGTGGCGAGGCGCGTGCTGCGCCAGCAGCGATGCTCGCGGTGCCGGTCACGGGGTGTCTCTTTGGTCTGAGGCTGGTGATACCGGTGCACCGACAGGATGCGGGCGCGGCAGGCCGGATGCTCAACACTGTTCACCTCGGGCTTCTGCCGCCTGCTCAGCCGCGGATCCCGTACAGGTGCTCGAGTGCGAGCTGGTCGAGCCGCTCGAAGGCCATCCCCCGTTGCCCGGCCGCCTCGGGATCGAAGTCCTCCCCGCGCACGGTGTCGACGCCCTCACCGGGAGCCAGCGTCGGGACGGCCAGCTCACCGACCCTGGCATCCTGCAACGCGTGCTGCACGTCCGGGTCGGCGCGGAAGGCGCGCGCCTTCGCCCGAAGGATGAGGTAGTTGCGCATGCATCCCGCCGCGGAGGACCACACACCGTCCATGTCCTCCGTACGCGGGGGCTTGAAGTCGAAGTGCCGCGGGCCGTCGTAACCGCCGGACTCGACGATGTCGACGGTCCAGAACGCACCACGGGCATTGCCGGCGCCGAAGCGCAGGTCCTGGTCGTAGCGCGGGCCGTGCTGACCGTTGAGATCGAGGTGGAAGAGCTTGCCGTGCCACAGCGCCTGGGCGATCCCGTGCGCGTAGTTGAGGCTGGCCATCTCCTCGTGCCCGACCTCGGGATTGAGGCCCACCATCTCCGGGTGCTCCAACTCGTTGATGAAGGCCAGCGCGTGGCCGATGGTGGGCAGCAGGATGTCTCCGCGCGGCTCGTTCGGCTTGGGCTCGATAGCGATCCGCATGTCGTAACCGCGGTCGATGATGTAACCGGCGAGGAGGTCGAACGCTTCCTTGTAACGGTCCAGCGCCGCCGTGATGTTCTTGGCCGCGCCGGACTCGGCGCCCTCCCGCCCGCCCCAGGCCACGAAGGTCTCCGCGCCGAACTCAGCTGCCAGGTCGATGTTGTCGGCCACCTTGCGGATCGCGAAGCGCCGGACGTCGCGGTCGTTGTTGGTGAAACCGCCGTCGCGGAACACCGGGTGGGCGAACAGGTTGGTAGTCATCATCGGAACCACCAGGCCGGTCTCGTCCAAGGCTCGGCGCAGCGGCTTGAGGTGGCTCTCGCGTTGGGTGGCGTCGGCACCGAAGGGAAAGACGTCGTTGTCGTGGAACGTGATGCCGTAGGCACCGAGCTCCGACAGTTTGCGCACCGCTACTGCCGGCTCGAGCGCAGGGCGGACCGCGGTGCCGAACACATCGACGCCCTGCCAACCGACCGTCCACAGGCCGAAGGAGAACCTGTCCTCGCGGCTGGGGGCGTAGTCACTCATCGGGTTCTCCTAGGTCTCGTACGGCGGCGTAGGCATTGCGCACCTCGGGCGTGGGGTCGGCCCGCAGCATCAGCGGTGCCGCGGCCGGCCAGTCAGGCGGTGCCTGGGTGCCGGCCAGCACCCAGGCGGCCTGCCGGGCTGCCCCGTCGGCCACGTACTCCCCGGACGGGGGCACGACTACCGGCGCCCCGAACAGGGCCGGTGCGATGCGCTGCACCGCTGCCGACCTGGCTGCGCCCCCGATCAGCAGAATCCGGCGGACCTCGACTCCGGTGCCACGCAGTGCGTCCACGGCATCGGCGAGCCCGCATAGCATCCCCTCGACTGCTGCCCGCGCGAGGTTGGCCCGCGTGGCGTTGGCACCCCGCAGGCCCGCCAGCATGCCCGTCGCGTCGGGCCGGTTGGGAGTGCGCTCGCCTTCGAGGTAGGGCAGCAGTACGACACCTCCCGCGCCGGGTGATGCCTGCAGGGCCAGGGCGTCGAGGCCGGCGTGGTCGGTGCCGAGCAGCGTCGCCACGGCCTCGAGTACCCGGGCGGCGTTGAGCGTGCACACCAGGGGCAGGAAGCGACCGGTCGCGTCGGCAAAGCCCGCGACGGCGCCAGAGGGGTCGGCGGAGGGCCGGTCGTGAACGGCGAGGGCCGTTCCGCTGGTGCCCAACGAGACCACGACGTCGCCGAAGTCGGCGCCGACACCGAGGGCGGCCGCCATGTTGTCTCCGGTGCCCGGGCCGAGAAGCGCGCCGTCGGGGGTCTGTCCGGCCGTCTCCGACGGAGCGAGGACCGCAGGCACGCCGACCGGGCGGCCGAATGCCAGCGCCAGCAGGTCAGGCCGGTAGTCGCCGGTCAGCGGCGACCAGTAGCCGGTGCCGGAGGCGTCGCCCCGGTCGGTGACCGGCTCGCCGTTGCGGCCGCCGAGCATCCAGGTGAGCCAGTCGTGCGGCAGGACAACGGTAGCGGTGCGGGCCGCGGAGTCGGGCTCATGCTCGGCCAGCCAGCGCAACTTGGCGACCGTGAACGCCGCGACCGGCACTGACCCGGCGGCGGTTGCCCAGGCATCCGGGCCGCCGAACTCCTCGACGAGGTCGACCGCGGCCTGCGCCGACCGGGTGTCGTTCCACAGGAGGGCGGGCCGCACGACCTCCCCGCCGCCGTCGAGACAGACCAGGCCGTGCTGCTGGGCGCCGACCGAGATCGCTGCCACGCCATCCATCAGTCCACCGGCAGTGGCGGATTGCCAGGCCTGCCACCACGCGGCCGGGTCAACTTCAGTACCGGGAGGATGTGGCGCCCTACCCTGGCGCACCAGCATTCCGGTGGCTGCGTCCCTGACTACGACCTTGGTCGCCTGCGTCGAGCAGTCAACTCCAGCAACCAGTACGCGAGTCATGTCTTGACACGCTAGTGGTGGGCACAATAGTTTGTCGACCCAACAAACAAACCTCTTGAAGGAGGGCGGCGTGTCGGCACCGGCCGGAGAGCTGCGCGCCCCCAGCCGAGTCTCGGTGCCGGCCGACCAGGCCAGTGTCCGGCGCAACAACCTGGCCCTCGTGCTGCGGCATCTGCGCGATCAGGGTCCCCGTTCCCGCGCCGACATCGCCTTGGAGACAAAGCTGAACAAGGCGACCGTGTCCAGCCTCGTCGCAGAGTTGCAGCAGCGGGATCTCGTCCGCGACGCCGGCGTCCGCCACGGCGGCGGTATCGGCCGACCGGCCCGGATCGTCGAGCTCGCGGGCGCCGGCGTAGGGGCCCTGGGGCTGGAGCTCAACGCGGACTACGTCGCCGCGTACGGCACCGACCTGGCGGGGCGCGTGATCGTCGACCAGCGCGCCTCCTACGACGCGATGACCGCCAACCCCGATGCAGCGATACACCGGTTGGCGCAGTTGGCACGACATGCGTTGGCCGACATGGAGCAGGCGGGGGCTCACGTGGCGGGTGTCACCGTGGCCATGCCGGGGCTGGTCGACGTAGGCCGCGGCGAGGTGCTCTTCGCACCCAACCTGCACTGGCGGGACGTCCCGGTGGCGGCGCTGCTCACCAGCGCTCTCGGCGAGCCGGACTTCCACATCCGCCTAGACAACGACGCCAACCTAGGTGCTCTCGCTGAGTTCTGGTCGGGTTCCGCCGCGGGCACCCCCCACATGGTCTCCGTCACTGGCGAGGTGGGTGTGGGCGGTGGCGTCATCGTCGACGGCCGCCTGCTTCGGGGCGCCGACGGCTTCAGCGGAGAGTTCGGTCATCTGCCCGTCGACCCGGCCGGACACCCCTGTGGCTGCGGGCGCACCGGCTGCTGGGAGACCAAGGTCGGGCTGGGAGCACTGGTGCGCGAGGCCGCCCCTGACCTCGCCTATGGCACCGCTCCCCTGCGCGGGCCGGACGAGCGGCTCTCGCAGGTGCTCCGCCGCGCGGCCGACGGCGACGCGCGCGCGTCGGCTGCGCTGGAGGAAGTGGGTCGCTGGCTCGGGGTGGGGGCGGCCATGCTGGTCAACCTGTTCAACCCGCGGGTGATCGTCCTCGGCGGCTACTTCGCCCGACTTCTGGAGCACATCGAGCCCACCTTCCAGTGCGAGCTGGACAGGCTGATGATGGCCGGCCCGGCCGCCCGCTGCGCTGTAGTGCCGTCGACCTTGGGGTTCGGTGCGGCAGTGCGCGGCGGGGCGGGCGTCGCGCTCGAAGCCGTGCTCGACGATCCCACGAGTGTTTTTCGCGAGAGGGGGGCTGAGCTGGGACAGGCCACACCGGCAAGTCAAACGAATCCGGGCAAGTAAACATTCCGCTTGCTCGTCGCCAGAGCACAGATGTGTTCCCGAAAGCCCTCCGGGTGTTGAATTCACCGGGACAGCGCGTTTCTCGGGACCCGACTCCGGCGCCATCAGGTAACGAAAGGGACCAGAAAATGCTCAATCGCATACACCAGAGATCCATCGTCGTCCTCGCGTGTGCCTCGGCGGCCGTTCTCGCATTGTCCGGCTGCGCCGAGTCCAAGAGCGGCGGCAGCACGGGGGGCGGGAGCAAGGACAAGGGCAAGGTCGGCGTCATCCTGCCGGATGCCTCTACGTCGCCGCGGTGGGAGGCCAACGACCGCCCCCTGCTGAAGAAGGCCTTTTCTGATGCGGGGATCACCGCCGACATCCAGAACGCCAACGGCGACAAGTCGAAGTTCGGCACCATCTGCGACGGCATGATCAACGCCGGTGTCAAGGTGCTGCTCATCGTCAACCTCGACTCAGACTCCGGGAGCGCCTGCCTGAAGAAGGCGCAGACCGCCGGCGTCAAGACCATCGACTACGACCGGCTGACCCTCGGCGGCGGTGCCTCCTACTACGTGTCGTTCGACAATGTCGGCGTCGGCAAGCTGATGGGCGAGGGATTGCAGAAGTGCCTCGACACGGCCGGCAAGACCAAGGCCAACATCGTCTTCATCGACGGCGACCCGACCGACAACAACGCAGCGCTGTTCAAGCAGGGCTACGCAGAGGCGCTGAAGCCGGCCTTCGACTCGGGCAAGTACAAGCTGGTCGGTGACCAGACTGGCAAGTGGGACGCCACCAAGGCCGGCACGGCCTTCGAGCAGCTCTACACGCAGAACAACGGCAAGGTCGACGGGATCATCTCCGCCAACGACACGATGGCCGGCGGCATCATCGCGCGGCTGAAGCCCAACAAGCTCAACGGCAAGGTGCCGGTGACCGGGCAGGACGCCAGCAAGGAAGGCCTGCAAGCGATCTTGGTCGGCGATCAGTGCATGACGGTCTACAAGGCCATCAAGAAGGAGGCCGACGCGGCATCACAGCTTGCCATTGCGCTGATCTCCGGCAAGGACGCCAGCTCCATCGCCACCGGCAAGGTCAAGGACACGGTCTTGAACAAGGACGTGCCCTCGGCTCTCGAGCAGCCGCAGTCGATCTTCAAGGACAACGTCAAGGACGTCATCGCAGACGGGTTCTGGAAGAAGTCCGACATCTGCACGTCAGCCTTCGCGGCAGCCTGTACGGCGGCCGGAGTTTCCTGACCCATCCGGGGCATGGCCGCCGTGCGGTTCACCAGCGGTGGCCAGGTCCCGGCCCTACCCGGCCGGCAGAACGAGGCATCGATGAGCATGACCAGCACCACCAGCACCCCCTCGGACACGACGGAACCGACGCCGCTGCTGTCGTTGCGGGGCATCAACAAGAGCTTCGGCGCGGTCCACGTGCTACAAGACGTGGGCTTTGACGCCTATCCCGGACAGGTGACCGCGCTGGTCGGAGACAACGGGGCAGGCAAGAGCACGCTGATCAAGGGTGTGGCCGGCATTTACGCCTTCGACTCCGGCACCTACACGTTCGAGGGCCGCGACGTCACCGTGACCAACCCCAAGCAGGCCAGCGCGCTGGGCATCGAGGTCGTCTACCAGGACCTCGCCCTGTGCGACAACCTCGACATCGTGCACAACCTGTTCCTGGGGCGCGAACTGACCAAGGGTGGCCTGCTCGACGAGGGCACGATGGAGGCCCGGGCCACCGAGACCCTGGCGGGGCTTTCGGTCCGTACTGTCAAGTCCGTCCGCCAGCACGTCGCCAGCCTGTCCGGCGGCCAGCGGCAGACCGTCGCCATCGCCAGATCCGTGTTGTGGAACTCCCGGCTGGTCATCCTCGACGAGCCCACCGCCGCCCTCGGGGTGGCCCAGACCGAGCAGGTGCTGAAGCTGGTCCGCCGGCTGGCCGACCGGGGTCTGGCAGTCGTCCTGATCAGCCACAATCTCAACGACGTGTTCGAGGTCGCCGACAACATCGCGGTTCTGTACCTGGGCCGGATCGCGGCGCAGATCAGGACGAGCGAGGTCAACCACTCGCAGGTGGTCGAACTGATCACTGCCGGGCGCTCCGGTGACCTCGGCTTCCCACGCATAGCCGACGTCGCCGGCACGGGCGACCCGATCACCGGAGCGGACACCCCATGAGCACCACTATCGTCACCAGCCCGGAACCGGACAGCGCCCAGGTCCCGTCCGGCGGCCTGGCACCGGCGTTGCGGGAGTACGTGGCGCGCGTGCGCGGCGGTGACGTGGGCTCCCTGCCAGCCGTTCTGGGCCTGGCAGTGCTGGTGATCGTGTTCTCGATCCTGCGCCCGTCGAGCTTCACCAACGCCTTCAACTTCGCCAATCTGATCCACCAGGGCGCGGCCGTCATCGTGATCGCGATGGGCCTGGTCTTCGTCCTGCTCCTCGGCGAGATCGATCTCTCGGCCGGGTTCACCGCCGGCACGTCGGCGGCCCTCATGGGCATCGTGCTCACCCGGCACGGCTGGTCCTGGTGGGCCTCGGTCATAGTGTGCCTGCTCACCGGCACGCTCGTCGGCTCCTGCATCGGCGTCCTCGTGGCGCGGCTCGGCATCCCGTCATTCGTCGTCACACTGGCGGCGTTCCTCGGCCTGCAGGGCGTCATGCTCCAGTCGATCGGCGAGGGCGGCACGATCGCCATCCGCAACAGAGTCCTGCTGGCGGTCAACAACGACAACCTGCCGGTGTGGCTCGGCTGGACGCTGTGCGTTGCCGTGGTGGCGATCTTCGCCCTGGTCACGCTCCGGCGACTCCTCGCCAGGCAGGCCAGTGGCCTGCAGACCCAGGGGCTGGCCGTCGTCGTGGCCAAGATCGTCACATTGGCCTTCTTGCTGGGCGTGGTCACCTTCTATCTGAGCATCGAGCGCAGCCGCAACCCAGCGGTGTCCTCGATCAAGGGGGTTCCGGAGGTCGTGGCCCTGCTGCTGGTGCTGCTTGTCGGGCTGACGCTGTTGTTGAGCCGCACTGCGTTCGGCCGGCACATCTATGCAGTCGGCGGCAACACCGAGGCGGCCCGCCGCGCAGGCATCAATG
>JBDUBV010000045.1:0-18164 GCA_040003795.1 Pseudonocardiales bacterium
CGCTTGCCGATCTCCTCGTCCTTCATCAGGTCCTTGAGCAGCCGTACGAACGCCATGGTGGTGGCGACCTTCTGCCTGCCTGAGCCGTTGATCAGGTCGGTGTATGCGCGCACGTCCGGCTGGGCCACCGGCTTGGCCCGCAGCACCCGCTTGGGCACGTAGCCGCCGAGCGCGGCCCGGCGCTCCTTCATGTACTGGATCTCCTCGGAGCCCTCGCCCGGGTGGTAGTAGGGCGGCAGGTCGCGCTCGAGGTCGGCATCGCTGATGGGCAGGTAGAGGCGGTCGCGGAAGGCCTTGAGCTCCTCTTTGGACAGCTTCTTCATCTGGTGGGTGGCGTTGCGGGCCTCGAAGCCTTTGCCGAGGGTCCAGCCCTTGATCGTGTGGGCCAGGATCACGGTGGGCTGGCCCTCGTGCTCGACGGCAGCCTTGTAGGCCGCGTAGATCTTGCGGTAGTCGTGCCCGCCGCGCGGCAGGGTCTGCAACTGCTCGTCGGAGAGCTGGCTGACCATCCGGCGCAGCCGTGGGTCGCCGCCGAAGAAATCCTCCCTGATGAAGGCGCCGTCGCTGGTCGAGTAGGTCTGGAACTGCCCGTCGGGGGTGGTGTTCATGGCGTTGACAAGGACCCCGTCGACGTCGCGGGCGAGCAGGTCGTCCCACTGCCGGCCCCAGACGACCTTGATGACGTTCCAGCCGGCGCCCCGGAAGTAGGACTCCAGCTCCTGGATGATCTTGCCGTTGCCGCGGACCGGTCCGTCGAGCCGCTGCAGGTTGCAGTTGACGACGAAGGTCAGGTTGTCGAGCTCCTCGCGGGCGGCGACCCCGATCGCACCGAGAGACTCCGGCTCGTCCATTTCGCCGTCGCCGAGGAAGGCCCAGACGCGCGAGCGGCTGGTGTCCTTGATCTCGCGGTTGAGCAGGTAGCGGTTGAACCGCGCCTGGTAGATGGCGTTGATCGGACCCAGGCCCATCGAGACGGTCGGGAACTCCCAGAAGTCCGGCATGAGGCGCGGGTGCGGGTACGACGGGAGCCCGCCGCGGGGATGCGACAGCTCCTGGCGGAACCCGTCGAGCTGCTCTGCGGTCAGCCGCCCTTCGAGGTAGGCCCGGGCGTAGATGCCGGGGGAGGCGTGGCCCTGGAAGTAGATGTGGTCGCCGGACTCGCCGTGGTCCTTGCCGCGGAAGAAGTGGTTGAAGCCGACCTCGTAGAGGCTCGCGGCGCTGGCGTACGTGGCAATGTGACCGCCGACGCCGAGTTCGGGGCGGTTGGCCCGGGACACCATGACCGCGGCGTTCCAGCGGATGTAGGCGCGGATGCGGCGCTCGATGTGCTCGTGGCCGGGGAACCACGGCTCCCGCTCGGGTGGAATGGTGTTGATGTAGTCGGTGCTGCGCAGCGGCGGCACGCCGATCTGGTGCTGGCGGGCACGCTCGAGCATCTTGAGCATCAAGTAGCGCGCACGGCCCCGGCCGGCCACCTCGACTACCGAGTCGAGCGACTCGAGCCACTCGTTGGTCTCGTCCGGGTCGACGTCGGGCAGCCCGCTGGGCAGGCCGTCACTTATGACACTGAACCGGTCGCGGGCATCGTCTGTGCCGCTCAAGGTAGTTCTCCTCTCTACTCACGGGTAGGGCTCACACTGCTGCCATGCGCAGCGAGATCGTCACCGTCAGCACCGGGCCTCGTGAGGCCGTCCTCGACATTACCCGCCACTGCGCCGACTTCGTCGCCGGCGAGCGCGACGGGTTGCTGCACGTCTTCGTCCCGCACGCCACTGCCGGTGTGGCGCTGCTCGAAACCGGGTCGGGCAGCGACACCGACCTGCTGGCGGCACTCTCCCAGTTGTTGCCGGGAGACGACCGGTGGCGCCACGCCCACGGCTCGCGAGGACACGGCAGGTCCCACGTCATGCCGGCCCTCATCGCGCCGTACGCGTCGGTGCCCGTACTGGACGGCCGCCTGGCACTGGGGACATGGCAGAGCATCGTCCTGGTCGACCTCAACGTCGACAACCCGAAGCGACAGGTGCGGCTGTCGTTCCTTGCCGCTTGACGTTCCCTACGGCGGCCGCACGGGTAGGCGCAGGTCGTGGCGGGTGACGAGGACGAGATGCGGCAGGCGCTCAAACGCGTCGCCGCGACACTGAAGGACGCGGAGATTCCCTTCGCGCTCTCCGGCGGTTACGCCGCCTGGGTGCACGGCGGGCCGGAGCCCGACCACGACGTGGACTTCATGGCCCCCCCGGAGTCCGTGCCGGAGGCGGTGGAGCCGCTCGAGAAGGCGGGCCTGCGGGTCGAGCAGCCGTCTGAGGACTGGCTGGTCAAGGTGTACGACGGCCAGGCGATGGTCGACCTGGTCCATCGCCCGCAGGGCCGGCCGGTCGACGCGGACCGGCTCGGCCGGGCCGCTGCGCTGGCCGTACTGTCGCTGGAGATGCCAGTGCTCGATCCGACCGACATCATCGTGGACAAGTTGATTGTGCTCGACGAGCACGACTGCGACCTGGGCAGCGTGCTGCCGGTCCTGCGCTCCCTGCGCGAGCAGGTCGACTGGCGGCGGGTGCGAGCCGAGACCCGGGGCTCCCCGTTCGCCGAGGCCGCCCTGCTGCTCGCCCAGTGCCTGGGCATCGCGCCCGCGGTCGGTGGACCGGCGTGATCCGGGTCGCCGCCGTAGGTGACGTGCACCTCGGCGAGCGCAGTGCCGGCTCGCTGCGGGCCGGGTGGGCGGCCCTCGCCGACGAGGCGGACGTCTTCCTGGTGGCCGGCGACCTCACCCGCCACGGCACGGCCGCGGAGGGCCGAGTCGCCGCGGGCGAGCTGGCCTCGCTCGGCCTGCCGGTCATCGCCGTGCTCGGCAACCACGACCACCACGGCGGCGCTGCGGACGTGATCTCGGCAGCGCTCGTCGAGGCGGGGGTCCGAGTGCTCGAGGGAAACGCGGAGGTCGTCGAGGTGGGCGGTGCGACGCTCGGCGTGGCCGGCGTCAAGGGTTTCGGTGGCGGGTTCACCGGCGCCACCGGCAGTGAGTTCGGCGAGCAGGTCATGAAGGACTTCATTGCCTACTCCCGCGCCGAGTCCCGCCGGCTCGACGAGGCGCTCTGCTCGCTGCGGGTGGCCGCCAAAGTCGTCCTCACCCACTACGCCCCGGTGACCGGCACCCTCGTCGGCGAACGCCGCGAGCTCTATCCGTTCCTGGGCTCCTCCTACCTCGAGCAGGTCATCGACCGGCACGGCGCCCTGCTGGCTGTGCACGGGCACGCCCACTACGGCACCGAGGAGGGGCGCACGGCCGGCGGCGTGCCGGTGCGCAACGTCGCCCACCACGTGATCCGCCGGCCGTACGCGGTGTACTCCGTGGATGCGTGACCGAGAAGGACTTGCACTCCGCCCGTCGTACCTGTGCACTAGGCAGGACAGGGCGTTCCGCACGTCCGTGCTGGACTGAACGACGAAGGAGGCAGCGGCAGGTGAGCGCGACCGCGGGTCATGCGGAAGGCACCCGGACCCAGGCCGATCGGCTCGGGGTCGAGCCGGGAGCCGTCGTGATGGAGATCGGGTACGACGAGGACTGCGACGAGGCGCTGCGTACGGCGGTCGTCGACAAAGCGGGGGCCGACGTCATCGGGGGGAACTCCGACGAGGTGGTCGACGTCGTGTTGCTGTGGTGGCGGGAGGGTGACGAGGACTTGGTGGACACCCTGGTCGACTCGCTCGGCCCGCTCGCCGACACCGGCGTGATCTGGCTGCTGACCCCCAAGGGCGGCCGTCCGGGGCACGTCGAGCCCAGCGACATCAACGAGGCTGCGCCGACCGCAGGTCTGCAGCAGACCACCAGCATCAGTGCCGGCCCCGACTGGTCGGGCACCCGGCTCGTCGTGCCAAAGAGCGACCGCAACCGCCGCTGAAGGAGCCCCCCGCATGCCCGTCGAGATCGGAGATATTGCCCCTGACTTCACCCTGAGGGACCAGCACGGCCAAGACGTGAGCCTGGCGGACTTCCGCGGGACCAAGCACGTCGTGTTGGTGTTCTACCCCCTGGCCTTCACCGGGACCTGCCAGGGCGAGTTGTGCTCCCTGCGTGACGACCTGCCGCGATACTCCAACGACCAGGTTCAGGTGCTGACGGTCAGCGTCGACTCCTCTGCCAGCCACCGGGTGTGGGCCGACCGCGAGGGCTTCACTTTCCCCCTGCTGGCCGACTTCTGGCCGCACGGCGAGGTGGCCCGGCAGTATGGCGTCTTCGACGACAGGCGCGGCTTCGCCAAGCGCGGGACCTTCGTCATCGACACCGAGGGCGTCCTCAGGTGGCGGGTCGTCAGCGAGACCGGGCAGGCCCGCGACCAGTCGCAGTGGAAGGCGGCACTGGAGGACCTCGGCGTCAGCTCGTGACTCTTCTTGCCTGGCGCCTGGCCGGGGGTACCCTCGGCGGCGCGGGCGCGTAGCTCAGCGGTAGAGCACTCGCCTTACAAGCGAGGGGTCGCAGGTTCGACACCTGCCGCGCCCACCCCATGTGACCGACTTCGCCGTGCTGCAGGAGTCGGGCTGCCGCTCGCGCCTGTTGCGGGTGAACAGGTGGTGGTCGGCGCCGCTGACGATCAGGGCAGGCTGCCTGACCTGCCGCAACGAGACGGTCAGGTCTGTTCGGCGTAGTAAGACCGAAACGATGGCGTTGCGCAGCATCCGTCGATCGGCTCGGCGAACGCAGTCGTGGACCAGCGCGGCCTCGGGGTCATCGGCTCGCGTCCGTGCGGAGAGCAGCATGTTGGTGGTGCCGTTGACGACCTCGGCGACCGCACGGACACGCCGTACAGGCCTACCACAGATGGGTACGCGCACGCTCGAATCACGTGAGCCCGGCGATAGGGCTGCCGATCATGACCAGGCTCCGGATCAGCTCGGGCCACGGCGATCGCGCCGACGTGGCCGCCACAGGCGTTGCCGACCCAGTAGACGGGCAGCTCGATGCCCAGATTCTCCAGCGTGAGCCGTGCCGCCGCGGCGCCCTCCTCGTTGCCGTGGCGACGGCTGGGGTCCCCGCTGCTGACGTGCCCGGCCCCGGTGATGATCACCAGCTGCCGCTCGGCCGCGAGGTGGGGGAAGAGTCGATCCCCAGGATCGGTCGTCCACGAACAGGCTGTGCCACAGGACGGCCGGCTGCCCTTGGCCAACAACCCGCCCACCGAGCCGACCGACAGATGTCTCCACGACGTGACGTATCTCCATCACTTGCCTCCGTTGACCCGGTGCAGCTTCACATGGCCAAGATCAAGATTGACCGCTCGCCCGAGAGCTGTGCGGGTGCGAGGGCAGCGCCTGCACCGGCGTGTCCGACGCCGGCGTCAGCCGGGCCCCGAGCCAGTTCACGACCGCCGGCATCTCCGAGGCGAAGACGCCGAAGTTGTGCCCCCCGGTGGGGAGAACCAGCCGGTAGGCGATCATGGGCGGGCGGACGAGGGCAAGGAAGCCCTGGTTGTCAACGGCGATCGTGCTCTCGTCGCGGGAGTACGTGATCAGGACCGACAGCGCGGGCGCGGGACGGTGCTGCAGCAGCCACTCCGGGCTGTTGTCATTCCGCAGGCGTTGGCTCCCGCCGTATAGCGCCCCGGTCGTGCCGTCTAACAAGGCGTGGTAGTAGCCGGACATGCCGACGGCGGCGTAGAAGACCTCGGGGTGGTGCATCGCCGCTTTGACCGCGCAGAACCCGCCAGTGGACAGGCCGGCGATGGCCCATCCGTTGCGATCCCGCGTCACGCGGTAGGACGAGCGGATCACCGTGGGCAGGTCCGAGCTCAGGTAGGTCTCCACCTGGGGACCGTGGGCGACGTTGGCGCACTCGGTGTCCCGGGGTGGCACCAGGGTCGGATGCAGCATGACCAGGACCATCGGCCGGGTGAGGCCACCCGTCACGCCCTTGTTCATCGACTGGATCAGGCCCAGGTAGCGCACGATCTCGCCGGGGCTACCCGGGTAGCCGGTCAACCACACCGCGACCGGAAAGCGCTGGTGCCGGTAGGCGGGCGAGAAGTACTGCGGCGGCAGGTAGACATAGGCCCGCGTGCCGAGATGCGTTCGCTGGCCGCCGATCCAGCGGAAGATCAACTGACCTTGCTTGCGCGCCACGGCGTTCGACACGTTGCCGACGACGAAGCCACCCACCCGGCCACCGGGGTCCAGGGCCTGCACTCTGGCCGAGTTCGGCCCGGTGCTGCCGATGAGTTCGCTCCAGGTGGAGAAGAAGACAAACGACTGGTTGATCAGGGCGGCCACGGTGACGACGGCCATCGCCTGGCAGGCGACCACGAGCAGGGCCCGGCCGGTCACCCTCGGCAGGGTGCGCTGTGAGAGGCGCTGCCACAGCGCGACGGTGACCACGACCAGCCCCAGGGTCAGCCCTATGAGCAGCGTTATGAACGGAGTTCCTAGAAGCGACACGAGGGCCACCTCCGCGTCGAGGCGGTCACCGGCTCAACGCGAGCGGGGCCACCGTGGGTTCCCGCCGTAGCTGGGCTGTGGACCCATCCGCTCCGGGAGGCTGCGGGTAGGGGTTCATTACCGCAGGATCCCGGTGTGCCCGAGGGAGTAGCGACCAGGCTGGGGGAACACGCACAGGCCGTGCGGCCCGGCGCCGACCGCGATCCTGCGGATCAGGTGGCCGTCGGAGGTGGCGATGGCGTAGACCACGCTGTCGTACCGCCCGGTCAGCCACAGCACGGTGCCCGCCGCGTTGAGTCCGCCCATGTCGGGGCTGCCGCCACCGGGGATCCGCCACGTCCCGATCACCTTGCGGGTGGCGAAGGAGATGAGGGAGATGGAGCCGTCCGCCCGGTTGCTGACGTATAGCACCCTGGCGTCGCGGCGGGGATAGAGCCCATGCGCCCCTCGGCCGGTGGGCACGAAACCGATCTTGTGAAAGGACCCGCCGTCGATGAGCCACACGCCGGCGTTGTTGAGGTCGGCGACGTACCACACCCCCGCGTCCGGTGCGATCTTGATGTCCTGCGGGCTGGATCCGGTCTTGAGCGATAGCGTGCCGACGACTTGCTGCTTGGCGACGTCGACCTTGATCAGCCGGCCGGCGAACTCGCAGGTGGCGATGAAGTAGCGCCCGTCGGCGGAGAAGTCGGCGTGGTTCACGCCGTTGCATCCCGGCACGTGCAGCACATGGCGGGGCGCCATGGTGTGCGGGTCGGAGAAGATGATCTCGCGGAGTTTCTCCGCCATCACGAGGGCGAATTTCCCGTCGGGGGTGAAGTAGAGGTTGTACGGATCGGCGACGGGCAGTGCCCGCCCGGGCTTGCCGGTCCGGGGGTCGATCGGAGTCAGGCTGTATCCGTCGTTGTTGTTCACCCACAGCGTGCGCAGGTCGTAGGACGGGACCACGTGCTGGGGAAGGGCTCCGACCGTGAAGTGTCCGACCCGGCGATAGGTCCGCTGATCGATCACGTCGACGGTGCCGCTCTTGCTGTTCGGTACGTAGACCAGGGCCGGGTCGTGCTGCACCTGCGGGCTCAATCGGCCGGGCGCGTCGGCTGCGTAGAGGTTGTGCGGATCGAGCGAGGCTGGCATGCCCGGCAGGTCCCCGCTGCGGACCGGTGATACGCGGGAGGCTGTGCGGGTGCCGGAGGCCCGCGGTCGCGTGGCAACTGGGCCTGCGGTGCAGCCCGGCAGCAGCAGGGTGAGGGCGAGGATCACCGGCGACACCGACCGGATCGTCACGGCGCGCCCAGGAGTTCGGTGACGGTCACCGGACGAAGGCCGCGCTGGCGCAGGTCGGTGAGGATGCCCGGTAGCGCACTGACGGTGTCCCGGTGGCCCAGGTGCAGGCTGACGATCGAGCCGGCCCGCGCCTGCTGCACGCGGCGCCGCACGACATCGGGGCCAGGATCGGTGTAATCCAACGAGTCGACGTCGTAACCGACGCAGACCGGGTAGCCGGCGCGAGCTGCCGCGGCGCGCAAAGCCGGTGTCGTGTGGGCCGTCCCCGAGGGCCGTACCCAGTGCCCGGGCGACCCGGAGACCTTCTGCAGCACCCGGGCACAGTCGGCGAACTCGCGGAACGCCGCCGGCTCGGTCATTCCGGCCATCGGCCGATGGTTCTGGGTGTGGTTGGCAAGATCGTGCCTGCCGGTGCCGATGCGTCCCGCCATCGCCGGATGGGCAGCCAGCCAACTGCCGACCGCAAAAATCGTCACACGGGCACCAGCCCGCTCGGCTGCATCCAGCAGTGCCGTCGCCAGCGCCGGATCGCCCTGGCCGTGGAAGGTCAGAGCCACCAAGGGCCGGTCCCGGCGACCGGCGTCCACTTCGCGCGCGGGACCCCCTGGTTGGCGCGGGCTGGCCGGGGGGCTCGGCCGCCGTGCTGGCGGCAGGGGAGAGGCGGCCCGACGGATCGGATTGCTGGCCGTCTTCGGGTGGCCCCCGCAGGCCGCGGCAGCTGCCGCAACGGCGGCAGCGGCGAGGAATGCCCGCCTGGTGGGTGCCCCGGCCGGCTCTGCGTCATCGGCGGAGGCAGGGTCTGGCCTCCGCTTCATGCCTAGACGTTAAGGACTGCTGGGTTAGCGCCAGCCCTGCGCACGGTTAGCGCGGCGCTTACCTTTGCGCAGGTTTCGTGGGCCGCCGCGAGCCGGACTTCTAGCGCTCCGCTCTCGGCCCGCGCTGCCGCTGTCGGGTGTACCGGCCGGAGCCTCTGGCGGCCGGAGGGTCCTACCCGTACTCGCCACCTGGGCCGCCGAGGGTTCACGCAGCGGTGGGTTCCGTAGCCTGTGGCGGTGGACACCGCGCGCATCCTCGTGGTCGAGGACGACCATGCGATCGGTTCCGAACTCCTGCAGGCGTTGACCAGCGCGGGATTCTCGACGACCTGGGCGGCCACCGGCGCCGACGCCGCGACCAGCATCCAGAGCCAGCCGCCGGACCTGGTGCTGCTCGACCTGGGGCTGCCGGACACCGCCGGGGTGCGCCTGTGCCGGGAGATCCGGACGCTGGCGCCGGATGCGGTCATCGTGGTGCTGACCGCCCGCACCGCGGAATTCGAGGTCATCGTGGCCCTCGATGCGGGCGCCGACGACTACCTGACCAAGCCCTTCCGGCTGGCCGAGTTGCTGGCCCGCCTGCGGGCACACCTGCGCCGGCAGCCCTCATCGGTCGGACCGCGCGAACTCATGGCCGGCGGTCTGCGCATCGACGTGGCCGCCCGGCGGGCCGCCTTCGACGGCACGCCGCTGCCGCTGCGGCCCAAGGAGTTCGACCTGCTCTGCCTGCTCGTGGCCAACTCCGGCCACGCGGTTTCCCGCGAGCGCCTGATGGCCGAGGTGTGGGACGAGCACTGGTACGGCTCGACCAAGACCCTCGACGTACACGTTTCCGCGGTTCGCCGGAAGCTGGCCGCCGTGGGGGGGAGTCCGGACCGGATTCGCACGCTGCGTGGCCACGGCTACTGCTATGAGGTCGGCTCCTGATCGCCTGCCCGACTCACGACCAGCGTGTCCGCTCCCCGCAGCAGTAAGGCGAACACCGGTCGTGGCCCGCCGTGCCGGACGAGCAGGCGGCCGCCCTCGGCCTCGGCCAGCGAGCGGGCCAGCGCCAGCCCGATGCCGTGCCCGCTCGCGTCGGGGGACCGCCGGATGAAGGCGTCGTCGGGCTCGCCGGGCAGCCCGGCTCCCTCGTCGCTCACCTCGACCGTAGCTGCGTCGCCGACGTCGGAGGCCGTCAGAGAGACGGTGCCGGTCCCGTGCTCGAGGGCATTGCCGATGAGCACGTCGAGGATCTGCCGGACCGCCGGGCCGGCCGCGTTGACGGCGCCGATGGCCGGCCGTACGTCGACAGCGAGCCCGCGGCCCTTGGCCGCGAGTTGCGGGCGCCAGCGGTCAGCGGCAGCGCGTACCTCGACGTCGAGGTCCAGAGCGCTCACCTCCCCGCCGTCGCGGCGCAAGGAGAGCAGGTCGTCGATGGTGGTCTGCAGGTGCCGGCCCCGGGTGATGGCCGTGTCGAGGGCGGCCCGGAGATCGGCGTCGGGACGGTCCAGGGCCGATTCGAGGCCGAGGAGCAAGCCGGTCAGCGGCGTCCTCAGCTGGTGTGAGGCATCCGCGCTGAAGGCCCGCTCGCGTTCGAGCAGCTTGCCGATCTGCGCCGCGGTGTCGCGGAGCGCCTCGCTGGCCGCGTCAGCCTCCCGGATGCCCGACCGGTCGACCGGGATTGCGAAGTTGCCGTCGCCGAGTGCGCGGGCCGCGCCCGTCAGCCGCTCCAGTGGGGCGGCGATCCGGCGCCCCTCGCGGCGGGCCAGCACCCCGGCCACGCCCAGCGCCACAAGGCCCAGCAGCGCCATCGCCGCCCAGCTGCGCCGGGTGCGGTCGGTCACCGTACTCGCTGCCACCGCCGTACGGACGACCGCCACGATGGCCGTATCCGAGGGGACCGGCACCGTGACGACAAGTTGCCCCCGCTCGGTTCCCTGGTGCACCCGGCCGTCGCGGGCGGCTGCGGCCAGTGCCGACCGGCTCGGGCCGTGGCCGCCGACCCGGGCGCCACTGGGCGTGTAGAGCCCCACGCGCGGGTCGTCGGCTGCTGACGTCGGCAGTTGCACGCTGCCGGCGGGCGACACCGGGTTGTCCGGCACCAGGGCCACGACCCGGGTGGCATCGCGCTGCAACCGGGCGATCTCCTCCCCGCGGTAGAGCCGGCTGACCGCAAAACCGAGCGGAAGGGCGAACAGCAGTACTGCAACCACGGTGACGCCGAGGATGCCGGTGCGGATGCGCCGCCGCAGGGGCCGGCCGGGGCTGGCAGCCACCACGCCGGTGCTGACCTTGCCGCTCATCTCGTCGATTCTGCCGTCCGGAAGGTAATCCGTACGTTAACCGTCAGCGGCGTTGGCGCTAACCAGGCGATCCCTAGCGTGATGAGCATGATCCTTACGAAGCGGACCGTGCTGGCCGCGGCGCTGATCGCGCTGACCGTTGCCGGCTGCAGCAGCAAGGCCGCCACCCCGAAGGCCGCCCCGAAGTCCACCGGGAGCAACCCTGCCGTCGCGTCGCCATCGGGCGGTCCGCCGTCGCAGAAGGCCGCGCCGGTGGAGAAGAGCCCGCCCGGCGACATTCCTGACAACATCGCGTACGTCAGCTATCACAACGCCGCTGGCCGCTACACGTTCAAGCACCCCGAGGGCTGGGCTGCCCTGGCCTCCGGCGCCATAGTGACGTTCACTGACAAGCTCAACGGCGTCAGCGCCGCCCCGGGCCAGCAGAGTGCGGCCCCCACGGTCGCGTCGGCCAACCAGACTGACGTGCCGGCGCTGGAGACCGCCCAGCCCGCGTTCGAACTCCGCAAGGTGATCGCAACCGCCCTGCCGGCCGGGTCGGGGGTGCTGATCGTCTACCGGCGCAATTCCGCCCCGGACCCGGTGACCGGCAAGGTCTTGCGCGACGAGGTCCAGCGCTACGAGGTCTACGGCGACGGTCACGAGGTGATCCTGGAACTCTTCGGCGCGGTCGGCTCTGACAACGTCGACCCCTACCGGATCATGGCGCAGAGTCTGCGGCTGGCATGACGGCCGCCCTCACCGGCCCCTCGCCGGTGCTCGAGGCCCGGGGGCTGCACCGGTTCTTCCGCCGGGGCGACGAGGAGATTCCCGCCCTGCGCGACGTGACCATTGCGGTCGCACCCGGCGAGATGATCGCCGTCGTGGGCCCGTCGGGGTCGGGCAAGTCGACGCTGCTGAGCCTGCTCGCCGGCCTTGACGACCCCGATGGCGGCAGTGTGTGGATCGGCGGCGAGCGGTTCAGCCATCGTGGGCCGGCCGAGCAGGCCCGGCTGCGGGGGCGGCACATCGGCGTGCTGACCCAGGTCAGCGGGCTGCACGACCACCTGTCGGTGGCGGCCAACGTCCGCCTGGCCGCGTCGTTCCGCGGCGGCGGGGAGTCGTCGGCCACCCTGCTGGCCGACCTCGGCCTGGGCAGCCGGGAGAACGTCCGGCCGTCGACCCTGTCCGGCGGCGAGACCGCACGGGCCAACCTCGCCGTGGCCCTGGCCGGTGGGCCGCTGGTGCTGCTGGCCGACGAGCCGACTGCCGAGGTCAGCCGGGACGAGGAGGCGGACATTCTCGCGTTGCTCCGCCGGGTGCGCCCGATCGCCGGCGCCACGGTCGTAGTCACCCACTCCGCGACGGTCGCGGCTGCGGCGCACCGCGTCGTCGAACTCGTAGACGGCAAGCAGCGATGATCCCCGAAACCGAGGCAGTGGTGGTCGCCACCGGGCTCTCCTTGGGCTACCGCAACGCCCGGGTCCTGCACGACACCAGCCTCACCGTCGAGGCAGGCGCCGAACTAGCCATCACCGGCCGGTCCGGCAGCGGCAAGACCACCCTGCTGCTCGTCCTCGCCGGCCTGCTGCAGCCAGAGAACGGCACCGTGCGTTGGCCGGGCCTCGACCCGGACCCGCAGCGCCGGCGCAGCCAGATCGGCCTGGTCTTCCAGGCTCCGTCACTGCTGCCCGAACTCACGGCGGCGGAGAACGTGGCCCTGCCGTTGCGGCTGAGCGGCCACGGTCGGGCCGCGGCTGCCAGCGCCACGGAGGCGGCGCTGGACGCCATCGGGTTGTCCGCTGCCGCGGACGCCATGCCGGGGCAACTCTCGGGCGGCATGCAGCAGCGCGTCGCGATCGCCCGCGTCCTGGCCGGACAGCCGCGGCTGGTCCTGGCCGACGAGCCGACCGGCGCGCTGGACCGCGAGAGCGCCTTCACCGCCGTCGCGGCCTTGCGTGACCACACCGCCGGCTACGGCGCGGCGCTCGTCGTCGCCACCCACGACGATGAGATAGCAGCCCTGCTCCACCACCAGGCCGTGCTCGAGCAGGGCCGGCTGCAGGTCGGGGCGCCGTCATGAGGGCGCTTGGCTGGCTGCTCGGCCTGGCCCGGCGCCGACCCCTCGAGTTGCTCGGCGAGGCGGTCAGCATCGGCGTCGCCGTGGCCTTCATCGCGGCGCTGGGTGCCTTCATCACCGACAGCATGTCGGGCCTGTCCACCCGGGCCGCAGCCTCGGTGCCGGTCGACTGGCAGGTGCAGGTCACGCCGCAGGGGCGGCCGGCTGAGGTCGCCGCCACCCTGGCCAGGGTGCCGGGCATACGACAGGTGCTGCCGGTCGACATGGCGCAGGTGCCGGCTCTCGAGTCGACGTCTGCCTCCGGGACCCGGACCACCGGCCGGGCCTTCGTCGTGTCGCTGCCACCGGGCTACGCCGTGACTGCCCCCGAGGAGCTGCGCTACCTGCTCGGCGCGCGCGACGGCGTGCTGCTCCAGCAGCAGACCGCTGCCAACCTCGCTGCCGGGCCGGGCAGCACGGTGCGGGTCACCTTGCCCTCCGGCGGCAGCAAGGCGGTGAAGGTCGACGGCGTCGTGGATCTGCCCCAGGCCGACAGCTTCTTCCAGGTCGTCGGGGCGCCCCCTGGGGCCGGCGCGACCGCTCCGCCGGACAACGTGCTGCTGGTCCCGCCGAGCCGGTTCGTGGAATTCACCACGGGCGCGACGGTCATCCACCAGTTCCATGCCGTCTTCCGGCACGCCGGCCTGCCGCATGACCCGGCCGCCGCCGCCAACGAGATGACCCAGCGGGCCAACCACTTCCAGGCCCAGGTGGCCGGGGGCGGGCTGGTCGGCAACAACCTGGGCGCCGCGCTGTCGGCCGCCCGGGAGGATGCGTTGTACGCCCAACTGTTGATCCTGCTGCTCGGGGTGCCGGGGCTGGCCCTCGCGGGCGTCGTGGCCGCCCTGGTCGTCGCGCTCCGCGGTGACCGACGCCGCCGGGAAGTTGCCCTGCTGCGGTTGCGCGGCGCGGGGCCCGCTGCCGTCCTCCGGATCGTGGCGGTGGAGACCGTGATCACCGGTGGCCTGGGCGCCCTGCTCGGGATAGCGCTGGCGATTCTGGCGGTGCGGCTCGCGCTGCCCGCCGGAGCGAGGCTGTCCGCCGGCTGGGCCGTCCTCGCCATGGCGGCCGGCCTGCTCCTGGCCGCGGTCACCCAACTGGCCCCGGCCCTGCGGGCCGCTGTCCGGCCCTACGCCGACCCGATCACGGCGGCCGCGGCCGGCCTGCCCTCCAACCGCTCGCCCTGGCCGCTGCGGCTGGGCCTGGACTTCGTGCTGCTGGCCGGCGCCTGGATCGTCTTCGCCCTGACCGCCCGCGGTGGCTACCAGGTCGTAGTCGTGCCGGAGGGCGTGCCGGTCGCCAGCGTCAACTACGCCGCCCTGCTCGGCCCCGTGCTGGCCTGGCCGGGCCTGGCCCTGCTGGTCTGGCGGATCAGCGCGCTGGTGCTGTCACGCCGCACCGGCCGGCTGGCCCGACGGCAGGCCGGCCGGGCGCCGGAACTGGAAGCTGCGGCCGTTCGCCGCCGCCGGCGGGTGATCGCCCGCGGGGCCGCCGGCCTGGCTGTCGCGCTCGGCCTGGCCGCCTCTACCGCCATTTTCACGGCTACCTATGACGCGCAGGCCCGCCTCGACGTCGCCCTGACCGTGGGTGCCGATGTGGCGGTGACCGAGTCACCGGGGTCGACGGTCGGTGTGCAGGCGGCCGGTCAGATCGCCGCCGCCCCGGGTGTGCAGGCGGTCGAGCCGCTTCAGCACCGGCTGGCCTACGTCGGCGCCGACCTGCAGGACCTCTACGGCATCCGGCCGACCACTATCGGCCGGGTGGCACCCTTGCTGGACTCCTTCGTCCCCGGCTCCACCATGCGGGCCGCCCTGCACTCCCTGACCACCACGCCGGACGGCGTGCTCCTCGCGGCCGAGACGATCCACGACTACCAGTTGCACCCCGGTGACCCGATCAAGCTGAGGTTGCAGGTGGGACCGGCCGGCACCTACCAGCCGGTCGGGTTCCATGTCGTTGGCGTGGTCAAGGAGTTCCCGACGGCACCCAAGGACAGCTTTATCATCGCCAACGCCAGCTATCTCACCAAGGTCACCGGCTCGGCGGCAGTGGGCAGTTTCCTGATCAAGTCCGGCACGCCGCTGGCCACCGCGCATGCCCTGCAGGGCAAGCTCGGTCCCGCTGTGCAGGTGCACGACATCGTCAGCGACCGCAACAAGGTCACGTCGGCCTCAGGCCTGGCCAGCGCTGACCTCACCGGGCTGTCCCACCTCGAACTCGGCTTCGGGCTGCTGCTCGCCCTTGCCTGCTCCGGGCTGGCGCTGGCCCTCGGGATCGTCGAGCGGCGCCGCGCGCTCGTCCTGCTGGCCGCCCTGGGCGCGACGGCCCGGCAGCGTGGCCGGTTCCTCAGCGCGGAGGCCCGGGCGTTGCTGGCTGGCGGCCTGCTCGGCGGGGCCGCCATCGCTACCACGATCGCGTACCTGCTGGTCAAGGTGCTGACCGGGATCTTCGACCCCGCACCGACCGGCCTGACCGTCCCGGTGAGCTATTTGGCGGTGCTGGTTGCCAGCGTGGTAGCGGCGACGGCCGTGGTCCTCGTCGCGCTGGGCCGGTTTGCCGGCCGGGCCGGCCCAAGCGAACTCCGCGACCTATGAGCGGGCAGAATGGCCGGTCATGTCGGCACTGACCTACCCGGAGGCCCTCGTTGTCGGGGCCTTCCAGGGCGTGACCGAGCTGTTTCCGGTATCCAGCCTCGGGCACAGCATCCTGATCCCGGCGCTCGTCGGCGGCCGCTGGGCGCGTGACCTGAGCGTGTCACGGCCGGAGTCGCCGTACCTCGCGTTCATCGTCGGCTTGCATGTCGCCACGGCACTGGCGTTGCTGGCCTTCTTCTGGCGGGACTGGGTCCGGATCATCGGCGGCTTCTTCGCGTCGCTGCGCTACCGCCGGGTCGAGACTCCCGACCAGCGGCTTGCCTGGCTGATCGTGCTGGCCACCATCCCGGTCGGGGTCAGTGGCCTGCTCCTGGAGCATCTGTTCCGGACGACCCTGGGCAAGCCCGTGCCGGCTGCGGTTTTCCTCACCGTCAACGGCCTGATTCTGTACGGCGCCGAGCGGCTGCGGCGGCGGGCGTCGATCGAGGGCGACGCCGCCGTCGCAGCCGCGGGCGGCCAGCCGGAGGCCGCACTGGCGCTGGCCTCGGATCGCCGGCTTGCGCGGCTGACCTTTCGGGCGGGCACCCTGATCGGCACCGCCCAGGTGCTCGCCCTGTTGCCGGGAATCAGCCGGTCGGGGGTCACCATGGCGGCCGGCCTGCTCCGGGGACTGTCCCATGAGGACTCGGCCCGCTTCTCCTTCCTCCTGGCAACGCCGGTCATCCTGGCTGCCGGCGCGCTGAAGCTGCCCGACCTGTTCGGTCCGCTGGGCAAGGGGATCGGCGGGCAGGTCCTCGTGGGCAGCGTGGCGTCCTTCGTGAGTGCGTACACCGCCGTCCGCTTCCTGACGCGGTACTTCCAGACCCGCACGCTCACGCCATTCGCTGTCTACTGCTGCGCTGCCGGTCTGGCCAGCCTCGCCGTCCTCACCCTGCACTGAGGGCGACGGCTGCATGCTTGCCTGGCTCGTCGACGAGCCACTCGACCTGGCAATCCCACCCGGCCTGCACTGGATGACTCCCGAAGAGCTGGATGGTTACTACCTGCCCTACCGGCCTGACTCCGCCGCACCGCACCGCCAGAAAGGATCCGAGTCGCCCGACGAGCCCGGAGACTCTCGCGCGACGGTGCGCTAACCATGCGGTTTGGCCATGATGCGCTCAGCCCTTCGGACTGATCTCCGGGCTGCTCGCCAGCTGCCATGATGACCTGGTCAGCGTGGCCTGACGATCAACCGGCCACCACCTAGGTTCCACGGGAGTCAGGACATCCTCGGTCGCCATCGTGCGGGTGGCGCCGGGCCGGAGCCCGGAGTCGAACCGGCTGAGTCGCTAACACACGGCAAACTGGGAGGGTGCAGACGTTCCTGCCCTACGCCGACTTCGAGCGCTCGGCGCGCATTCTGGACCGCAGGCGGCTCGGCAAGCAGCGCGTGGAGACGATCCAGGTGGTACGGGCACTGACCAGGCCCGGCTACGGATGGGGCAACCACCCGGCTGTGCTCATGTGGAGAGGATTCGAGGAAGCGCTCGGCCGATACGGGTTCGCCTGCTGCCAGGCGTGGATCGAGCTCGGCTTCGGCGACACCTGTGCGCTCACGATTGCAACGGACCTGCGCGTAGCCGGCGTCGAGACTGTCCGCACGCAGCCAGAGCTTGCCGCCGCGGCTGCGCTGCCCCCTTGGCTCGGTGATGAGGCGATGCACCGCAGCCACCAGTCCGCGCTCGTACGCAAGGATCAACAGCATTACCGGCCGCTGTTCCCGGACGTCCCCGACGACTTGCCGTACGTGTGGCCGGTCCGGTCCCCGGCGGTCATTGCAGCGGGACAACGCAAAGCCGAGAACGAAACGCGACGACAGCAGCGGGCACTCGAGCGGACACGGCTCGAGGCCGAACGACTGCGCCGCAAGCGCAGCCGTGCCGCGAAGAAAGCCTGGCAGACACGGCGACAGAACTCCGCCCGGCCGACACGCGTTGGGTCCGACATTGCGGAAGACGAATGACATGCGTTGCTGCCGCGATCGAGGCAGCGAGCACGGATGTAGCGGCCGACGCGAGTAAGTCAGAGGCGTGCCCAGCGACCAAGGAGCAGGTGTGCTTCCGGTAGGTGGGCGACACTCCGCTTGATCCATGCTCGCGTCGCTCGTGTCGGCCCCTTTCACGATCTCGTGGTCGTCGGGGAAGGAGCCGGGCGTGCTGGTGGAGCTGGGGTTGGTGGAGCAGCGGTATCGGCCGTGCTGGATATGATCGAGGGCGCGTCGGTCGTTTGAGGTCGCTCGGCGTTACGGGGCGCGGGGTCCGGACCGGATCCGTTGGCAGCTAGGACGGGACGGCGTTGATCGGCCGCCGGGCCGCTAATCGGTGTATCGGGCGTTGGTGCGTCATGGCCTAGCACCGCCGTCTAAACGATCATGTCAGGCAGGAACCGGTCAGCGAACGCGGACGGGTACCGGAGATTGGCAAACGGGGGAGCTGTTTGCTAGCCGAGCCGAAGCTCCGGGTCGACGCCGCGATACCGCGTGCCCGCGAGGTCACGCACGTAGGCGGCGGTGGCACCGCCGGTTCGGTGATGTTTCGGCGACGCCCGTCGGAATCGACGGTGGCACCTCGACGAGTGCGCTCGTCGTAGCCGGCTGATCGACTCGTGCTGGGGCCTT
>JBDUBV010000172.1:0-5277 GCA_040003795.1 Pseudonocardiales bacterium
CCCGGGTTGCCGGTGGCTACCCCCGCACATCGAACCCGGCCCACGCTGGGCCGGGGAGTGAGCACGGATCACGGCATCAGCCGGACGATGCCAGCAGCCGGATCAGCGTCGCCGTGTCGACGTTGCCGCCGGTGAGCACCACCCCGACGCGTTGTCCGGCAAGCTCTGCGGCGTGCGTTCGGACGGCTGCCAACCCCAGGCACCCGGTCGGCTCCACCACGATCTTCATCCGGGTGAGGAACAGCCGCATCGCCTCCACCAACTCGGCGTCGGTTGCCGTATAGATGTCGGTGACCTCTCGCCTGATGATCGGGAAGGTCAGTTCACCCAGGTGCTGGGTCTGAGCACCGTCGGCGATGGTCAGCGGGGTGCCGATCCGCACGATGGCACCGGCGCGCAGTGACTGCCGGCCGTCGTCGCCGGCCTGCGGCTCGACCCCGTAGACCCGGGAGTCCGGGCATATTGCCCGGATGGCCAGCGCTGACCCGGCCAGCAGCCCGCCCCCGCCGAGGGGGACGAACACCGCGTCGAGCGGGCCGACGTCCTCGATCAACTCCTTGACCGCGGTGCCTTGGCCCGCAATGACGTGGGCGTCGTCGTACGGCGGGATCAGGGTCAGCCCACCGGCCCGGGCCAACTCGGCGCCGATCGCCGCCCGGTCCTCGATGTAGCGGTCGTAGGTCACGACGGTGGCGCCGTAGCCCTTGGTTGCCGCCAGCTTGCCCGCCGGCGCATCCAGCGGCATCACGATCGTGGCCGGGACGGCCAGGATCCGAGCGGCCAGCGCCACAGCCTGCGCGTGGTTGCCGGAGGAGTAGGCGACGACACCGGCCGTGCGCTGCTGCGCGTCGAGCTGCTTCAGCGCGTTGAACGCCCCGCGGAACTTGAACGAGCCGCTGCGCTGGAAGTTCTCCGCCTTGAAGAACACCCTGGCGCCGACTTCGGCGTCGAGGGTGCGAGTGGTCAGGACCGGCGTCCGGTGCGCGCGCCCGCTGATCCGGCCGGCGGCGGCTACGACATCTTCGTACGTCGGCGGCTGCACTGCTAGGCCGACGGCGTGGCGACGAGCTCTACCTCGTAGCCGTCTGCGTTCTCGAGGTACGCCGCGTAGTGGTCCGGCCCGCCGGCGTGGGGGTGCTTTTCGGGGAACATCAGCGTCCACCCGTGTACCGGCGCGAGTGCGGTGAGCTCGTCGACGCGGGCGCGGTCGCCCGCATGGAAGGCGAGGTGGTTGAGGCCCGGACGGCAGCGGTCGTAGTTGGTGGTCGCCGTCATGTCCGGTGACTGCTCGACGACGATATAGGTGGAGTTCAGGCGCCAACTGCGGCCGGCCGCCCACGTCTGGAACGGCTGATAACCCAACGCGCCGAGCAGCCAGCCCCAGTCGGCGGCGGCCTCGTGCACGTAGGGCACCCATAACTCGACATGGTGCAGGCTGCCGATGGTCACCCTCCCAACTTAGGCTCGTTGGCCGGTACGCAACACGGGAAAGGACGCAACTGATGCCCGCTCCTGACCTTCCGTCAGTGCGCATCCGGCCGGAGGCCGATGGCGAGCAGGCAGCGGTCCGCGCGGTCGTCGGCAGCGCCTTCGCCCACCACCCGGTGGTCGCCGACCTGGTGGACGCCCTGCGTGTGTCACCGGCGTGGGTTCCTGGTTTGTCGTTCGTAGCCGAGCGAGGGGGCGACCTGATCGGGTATGTGTTGGCCACGCGGCACCTACTCGATGCGCCGCGCCGGCTGGTCGAGGTGCTGGTGATCAGCCCGCTCGGCGTCGCGCCAGCCCGTCATGGCGACGGCGTCGGTTCCGCACTGATTCTGCATTGCCTGGGCGCTGTGGCTGACCACTCCGAGCCCCTGGTATTCCTCGAGGGCCCACCCGCCTACTACCGACGATTCGGGTTCCGCCCCGCCGGGGACATGGGCTTGCGCCGGCCGTCACTGCGCATCCCCGAGCCGGCGTTCATGGTGGTGCCGCTGCCGTCATACGAGCCATGGATGACCGGCACGCTGGTCTATGCCGAGCCGATCTGGCGGCTGGACTGCGTCGGCCTGCGCGAGACCGATCGAGACTAGAGCAAGACGTCGACCACGACCGGGGCGTGGTCGGAGGGGCCGGTGCCCTTGCGCGCCTCGCGGTCGACATAGGCGTCGCTGACCGCGTCGGCGAAGTCGGCGTTGCCGTAGACGAGGTCGATGCGCATGCCCATGTTCTTGTGGAACATCCCGGCGCGGTAGTCCCAGTAAGTGAACGGCTTGTCGTATTTCATCGGTCGCGGCACCACGTCGCGCAGGCCGGCCTTGCGCAGCTTCGCGAGGGCGGCCCGCTCGGGCGGCGTCACGTGCGTGGCGTCGGTGAACGACGCCGGATCCCATACGTCGTCATCAGTCGGCGCGATGTTGAAGTCGCCGGCGACGGCGAACGCCCGATTCCCAGCCGCATCGGCCGAGACGGTCTCGTGCAGGGCGCCGAGCCATCGCAGCTTGTAGGCGTAGTGCGCGTGGCCGGGCTCGCGGCCGTTGGGGACGTAGACCGACCAGATCCGCAGCGGACCGCAGGTGGCGGCGACGGCCCGGGCTTCGTGGACCTCCGGCGTGGGGTAGCCGGGGTCGCCGGGCAGGCCGGTCTGCGGCTCGGCGATGCCCACCTTGGACAGGATGGCGACGCCGTTCCAGCGGCCGTCCCCGTGCGCCAGGGTCTGATAGCCGAACTCGCGCATCTGCTCGGCGGGAAAGGCGTCCGTGGCGCACTTGGTCTCCTGCAGGCAGACCACGTCGGGGGCCGTCGTCGACAACCAGTCCAGGAGCCGCGGCAGCCTCGACACTACGGAGTTGACGTTCCAGGTGGCGACCCGCATCACGTCTGCAGCCATACTGCAGTATCAACTGGTACGGCGCGGGCGGCGGTCAGGGGCCCGCTCGCCAGGATTACGCCGGTACCAGCGGGAACCGCGACCGCCTCGGGCCCGAAGTTGACGACGCAGGCAAATCCGGGATCCCTGGCGAAGGCGATGCTGCCCGCCGGCAGGTCGAGCCAGGTCAACGCGCCGTCGCCGAGGGCGGAGTGGCTGCGGCGGATCCGCAGCGCCTTGCGGTAGAGCTCCAGCATCGAGTCGGGGTCGCGGCTCTGCGCCTCAACGGTCAGCTCCTTCCAGTCGGCCGGCTGCGGCAGCCACGGCGCGGCAGGTGCGCCAGGCGGGCTGAAGCCGAACGGCGGCTCGGCGCCCCACCACGGGATCGGCACCCGGGCGCCGTCGCGGCCACGCTGGGTGTGCCCGGAGCGCTCCCACGTGGGGTCCTGCAACGCGTCGTCGGGCAGGTTTTCCACCTCGGGCAGGCCGAGTTCCTCGCCCTGGTAGACGTAGGCCCCACCGGGCAGGGCGAGGGTGAGCAGCGCGGCAGCGCGGGCCCGCCGAACGCCCACGTCCAGGTCTGCTGGTCTTCCGAGCAACTCGTCCAGCGTGTGCGTCAGCTGGCTGGTCTGCTCGCGTGCATAGCGGGAGACGTGGCGGGGAACGTCGTGGTTGGACAGCACCCACGTTGGGGGCGCCCCAACCGCGGCATGCTCGGTCAGGGTCTCGTCGATGGTCCTCCGCAGCGGCTCGGCCGACCACGGCGACATCAGGTAGTTGAAGTTGAAGGCTGAGTGCAATTCGTCCGGGCGGACGTAGCGCGCCAATCGGTCGGGATGGGTCACCCATGCCTCGGCGACGAAGACGCGGGGGTCGGCATAGCTGTCGGCCAGCGCGCGCCAGGACC
Source organism: Pseudonocardiales bacterium (assembly GCA_040003795.1). Lineage (GTDB taxonomy): Bacteria > Actinomycetota > Actinomycetes > Mycobacteriales > QHCA01 > QHCA01. Next base: position 3,759 of record JBDUBV010000172.1, read on the forward strand.
GGTAGATCTCGTGCACCTCGTCGCGGTCCCAGTGCGGGTGCTGCTCGTACTCGCCTCGCTCGGGGCCGAATGTGGGCCACAACGCCAGGTTGCCAGCGTCCGGGAGCCCCTCCGCCTTCACGAGGGAATTGGCAACATCGATGCGGAAGCCGTCCACCCCACGGTCGAGCCAGAACCGCAGCGTCCCCTCGAAGTCGGCGCGCACCTCCGGGTGCTGCCAGTTGAGGTCGGGCTGCTCGGCGGCGAACAGGTGCAGGTACCACTCGCCGGTTTCTGCCACCCGGCTCCAGGCCGACCCGCCGAACATCGACCGCCAGTCGTTTGGCGGCTGGTCTCCGTCGGTGCCCCGGCCGGCGCGGAAGATGTAGCGCGCCCGCTCTGGCGAACCCGGTCCTGCCGTAAGCGCCGCCCGGAACCACGCGTGCTCGTCGGAGGTGTGGTTGGGCACGAGATCCAACAGCACCCGAAGGCCGTGCTCGTGCGCCTGCGAGATCAGCGCCACCGCGTCGTCGAGGGTGCCGAATCTCGCCTCGACGGCCCGGTAATCGGCGACGTCATAGCCGGCGTCCGCCATCGGCGATGGGTACCACGGATTGATCCAGAGCGCGTCCACGCCCAGCCGCTGCAGGTACGGCAGCCGAGACCGGATCCCTGCGATGTCGCCCAACCCGTCCCCGTCGCCGTCGGCGAAGCTGCGGATATAGACCTGGTAGATGACCGCACTGCGCCACCATTCACGGCGGTCGGAGGGGCGTGCCACGAGCCGCGACTCTAGCCGGGCGCCCGGCGCTTGTCCTGTCCCGTCCCTGGTGATCATGGAACTTTGGTGGGCCCCCCTTCGGCGTGTCGCCCTGCAAACTTCCGTGATCGGCGCGGGGGGAGGGGGGCCTGGCTTAGCTGCCGGCTCCCGAGATGCTGAGTTCAAGTCGTGGAAGGGCTCAGCCGCCGTCCGTACCATCGTCGTCTGGGGTGTCGTTCTGGAACACCCGGCTCGCCAGGAAGTCCGCGGGTTCCAGCGTCTGCAGCATCGCCTTGGTGACCTTGGCACCTGGCTCGCTGATCAGCCGGTTTGCGTGGCGCAGCCGGGCACGTTCGATGGCGTTGCGGACGCTGCGGGCGTTGGCGAACCTGGGCTGGCCGATCCGGCGCCGCAGGTAGTCGCGAAACACCTTCTCCGTCTCGCCGCTCATCTCGTACTGGTGTTCGGTGGCGATCATGCTCCCGATCGCCGCCAGCTCGTCGACGGTGTAGTCGGGAAAGTCGATGTGATGGGCGATGCGAGAGCTCATCCCGGGATTGGACTGGAAGAAGTCATCCATCCGGCCCTTGTAGCCGGCCAGGATCACGACGAGGTCGTCGCGCTGGTTCTCCATCACCTGCAGCAGGATCTCGATGCTCTCGGCGCCGTAGTCGCGCTCGTTGTCCTCCTTGTAGAGGTAGTAGGCCTCGTCGATGAACAGCACCCCGCCCATCGCCCGCTTGAGGACCTCCTTGGTCTTGGGCGCGGTGTGCCCGACGT
>JBDUBV010000173.1:0-5250 GCA_040003795.1 Pseudonocardiales bacterium
GACCAACCGCCGTGAGGCGAGCTGGCGGCACCGGCACCAGGAGAGTGGCCGTCCCCCTCGGGGGCGGCCATTCACCTTTTCGTGCGGCATGCTTGTGTCATGTGCCGAAGCATCAAGACGCTGCGCCCACCCGTGGTCGAGAAGGTCACCGACACCGAGGTCCGCGAGGCCGCCCTGCAGTACGTCCGCAAGGTCTCCGGCTACCGGGTTCCGTCCAAGGCCAATGCCGAGGTCTTCGAGGCGGCGGTGGACGCGGTGGCAGAGTCCACCCGCCAGTTGCTCGACGGGCTGGCCCACCGGACCGGCGCCAAGCTGTCCCTCACGTGACGCAGAACTCGTTGCCCTCCGGATCCTGCAGCACCGCCCAGAATGATCCCATCTCCTCGACCTGCCGCACTTCGGTGGCGCCCAGCCCGAGCAGGCGCTGAACGCCCTGCATGACCTGCGCCCGTTTCTGCTCCACCGGAGTCTGTGGCCCGTCGCTGACGGCAAGGTCGAGATGCAGCCGGTTCTTGCCGGTCTTGGGTTCCGGGACCCGTTGCAGGAACACCCGGGGACCGGCGCCGTCAGGATCGACCGCCGCGCTGGCAGAGTTCCATTCCGATTCGGGCACTCCCCAGGAGGCCAGTGCCGCCGGCCAGGAGTCGAATCCTTCCGGCGGAGGCTGCAGAACGTAGCCGAGCGCGGCCGCCCAGAACTGTGCCAAACCGGCCGGGTCGGCACAGTCGATCGCCACCTGCAGCCGGGTTGCCATGCCGGCAATCATGCCCTGTCGGCATCTAGCACTGGAAGCTCGGTGCGTCTCAGCGGGTGAGCCGGGTGAGGAAGTCCTTCGCGATCGGGTTGGCCGGAACGCCGCCGGTCTGGCCGCCGTAGACGAACACCGCGAACGCCAGATCGCCCTGGTAGCCGGCGAACCAGGAGTGTGCCTCGGGCGGCGCCGAGCCGAATTCGGCGGTGCCGGTCTTGCCGGCGACCGGGCCGCCGGCCACGCCTGCCAGCAGGGTAGCCGTGCCCTCGGTGACCACTGCCCGGGTGAACTCGCGCAGGCTCGCCACCACAGCAGGCGCCAAGGTGCCGGAGGGCGTCGTCTGTGCCGTGGCCGGCTGACCGGAGACCAGCGACGGTGCGGGAACTGAGCCGTGCGCCACGGTCGCCGCCATCAGCGCCTCGACCATCGGGCTGACCAGGACCTTGCCCTGCCCGATCGCGTCGGCTGCGCGCTCGACGTCGCCGCGGGGCAGCGGCAGCGACCCGCTGAACGAGCTCACCGGCAGTTGCCAGCCGGCCCCGATCCCGTACAACGAGGCGGTCCGCAGGAAGACATCCGGCGCAACCTTGTCCCCGAGGGCGGCGAAGGTCGTGTTGCAGGACCGCGCGAAGGCGGTGCGCAGCGCAACGTCGCCGAGGACGAACTTGTCCTCGTTGGGGATCGTCCGGCCGCCGATGCTCACGGTCGCCGGACACGCCACGGTGCTGGCCGGGGTGACTAGGCCGCTGCCAAGGGCTGCGGACGCGGTGACGATCTTGAACGTGGAACCCGCCGGATACCGTCCGGCCAGGGCGATGTCAAACGGCGCGGACTGGCTGTTGGCCACCGCGAGGAGCGCCCCGGTCGAGGGCCGCACAGCGACGATGGCAGCCGGCAACCGGACGCCTGCCAGTGCCGCGTCGGCCGCCGTCTGGACCTGCCGCTCGAGGGTCAGCCGCACCGGCCGCCCCGGCGTGCCGATGAACGTCGCAAGCTGTGCCACCGGCTGCTTCTTGGCGTCGATGACGCTGATCTCGCCCGATGCGGTCCCAGTCAGCTGTTTGTTGAGTGCCCGCTGCAGGCCCGACAGCCCCAACTGGTCTCCGGTTCGGTAGGCCGACCCCGCCTCCTGGAGCACCTCGGCGGTCACACCGCCGACCTTGCCCAGCAGCGGCTGGGCGAAGTGCGGCGACGGCGGCAGCACCTGCTGGCCGGTCTGGAAGACCGTCCCGGGCAAGTCGTGGATCTGCGAGCGCACCATGGCGTAGTCGGAATCGCGCAGGGTGATGACGGGGACGAACTCGGCGGGCCGGGCCTTGGTGACGTCGGCGACGATGGGACCCGCCTGGATCTTCAGCGCGGCGGCCAGGGCGTTGGCCAGGCTAGGAAGGTTCCTGACCTTTTGCGGCTCGATGCCCACCGTGACGACATCGGTGCGGGTGAACAGCGGCTGGTCGGCGCTGTCGAGGACGGCCGCCCGGTCAGGGAGCGCGCGGCGCAGGGACAGCCTTTGGTCGACGCCCAACGTCGGATGGATGTTGCTGGGCTGCCAGTGGACCTGCCAGTCCTTCTTGCCGCGAACGAGGGCAAGCGAGCCGTCGTAGGTCCACGGCTTGTCCAAGCCTGGGACGGTCCATCGGGCGGCGAAGCGCGCGGTACCGGCCTTGCCCTTGGGGGTGATCCGGCCGCGCGTCACCCGAACGGACGTGGCCCCGAGGGCATGTTCGGCAGCCGCCAGGTCGGCCTGTGCGACTGCCGGATTGTCGGTACGCCGGCCGGCGCCCGCCAGGTCTCCGTCGGACCAGGAGCGGAGAAAGCCGCTCACGGTGTCGTCGGGCTGAGGATCCGACGAGCATGCCGACAGACCGGACAGGGCAAGAACCGAGGCGAGCACGGCGGCCGCACACCGGGTGCTCATCGCACCGAGTCTTCCACGTGTGCTCCAGCCCTCCGCCGACCTCAGCCCGCCTCAGTCAACTCACCGAGTCGGCATAGCGCATTGACAAGGGCGAGCTGGTCGGGACTACGCACCGGCGCGTCGAGCAGCCGTGGGCTGGCCACCACCGCGACCAGGCCGCGGGCGCGCGACACCGCGACGTTGAGCCGGTTGCGGCTGTAGAGGAACTCCACCCCCCGCGGTGCGTCCCCGACGCTCGAGGACGCCAGCGAGTAGATCACGACAACGGCCTCCTGGCCTTGGAACTTGTCGACCGTGCCGACGCGGGCGCCGGCTGGAAGGCGCTGCTTGAGCCGGCCGACTTGGGCGTTGTAGGGCGCGATGACCAGGACGTCGTCGAGGCACAGCGGACGGCTGACACCGTCGGCACCGGTCCATGAGCCGCGGAGGAGATCGTCGAGCAGCGCCCGGACCACGGATGCCTCCTCCGACGACGCCGCCGAGTTGTCCTGGTGCTCCACCGGGACCCAGCGCAGGCCGGCTCCACTGAGTCGCCCCGGCGCGTCGACCCGCTGCTTGGCACAGTCGTCCTGCGCGGACAGCCGCCCGTCGTAGGAAGTCTCGGAGACAAAGCTGCAGATATCCGGGTGCATGCGCCAGGTGCGGTCGAGGAACACGCCCAGGGCCGGGTCGATGGTCGAAGCACCGCTCAACAGGTGCTCGAGTGCCGAGGCCTGCGCCCCGGGCGGGTGCATCCCCATGGCCGGCTGGGCGAGCTGCTGCGGGTCCCCGAACAACACCAGGTTGTCCGACGAGCCGGCGACCGCCAGAACGTTGGCCAGGCTCATCTGACCCGCTTCGTCGATGACCAGGGTGTCCACCGAACTCATCATGTCCGCGCGTGCGAACAGCCACGCCGTGCCGGCGACGACGTCGAGCTCACCGAGCCGGGCGACGACGTCGGCGGCACTGCCCGTGCACTCGACCGTCGACGACGCGCACCGCTGCTCCCCGCTGGCCTTCTGCAGTGCCCGCACATCCCACCCCTCCCGCGCGGCAATCACCATCACCTCGTCGAGGAGGTTGCCGATGGCCTTGTGGCTGAAGGCACAGACGCCCACGCGCTGGCCGGCTGCCAGCAGGCCGATGATCATGCGGGCGGCGGAGTGGGTCTTGCCCGAACCAGGTGGGCCCTGCACCGTGAGGACCCCGCCGCGCAGCTCGGTCGCCAGCCGGGCGACCGCCTCGGCGGGCGGCTCGGCGGCGCCGACCAACGGGTGGTGCGGGCCGCGCGGAGGGCGACGGCACAGCAGGTCGCGGGCGGCGCTGAGACGACCGGGCGCGTCGATGCCGCGAGTCAGGACGTCCTCGGCGAGGTGCATAACACCGTCGCGCAGCACACCGTCGGGGATGGGGGGGCCAGGCACCAGGGAGGTCGCGACCGTCGGCCCGCGGTCGGTGGCCCGTTTGAGCTCCAGCCAACCGGTCTCGGCGTCGATCGCGGTGATCTCGCCGACCGGCAACCCGCTGCGGTCGCGCGCGGCATCGGTCGCCGTGAACTTCGTCTCCTGCGGCGGGAAGTGGTGCCGCCATATCGTCGACCTCGCCTGTGCCCGTACGTGCTCGCCAGGGCCGAGCTGGCCGACAGCGGCGCCGTCGCGCACCAACTCCTCGTCGGACAGGGTCAAGCGGTGAAAGTAGTCCCACCACTGGGCTCTGGCCTCCCGCCGGTGCCAGTCGAGCAGGTCGCCGAGCAGCCGCACCCTGTCGTCGCCAGGGCTGGCGCCCGAGAGTGACTCGCGGAGCGTCTGCGCGGCGCGGTTTGCTGCGGCGAGAGCCTCGCCCGGCTCACCTTCGCCACCGTCCGCCGGGCGGCGGAGCTCGTCGCCGCGGGCAACGACCTGGGCACGCAGTCCCTCGAGCCAGTCCCGCAGGCGCTGGGTCGAGCGGCAGTCGACGGCGTTGTAGCGCTCAATGGCGTCGAGCAGCCTCTGGTCGCCATCGGCCAGCCAGCGCTCGTAGGTCACGATGCTGCTGGCGGCGTCGGCCACGTCGGCGCCGGCCCGCGCGTCGGGGTCGTAGTAAGCCTCGAGGCTCTTGAGGGAGTAGGACTCCTTGCTCACCCGCAGGCCCTGCCGCACGACGGCATAAAGGTCGACCAGCCGGCCGCCGCGCAGCAGCCGGTCGACCTCGTCGATGCGCGTGTCATGCCGGGCGGAGAGCTTCTGCAGGCCGGTGCGCTCGTAGGTGGCGTAGTGGTAGACGTGCATGGCAGGGTCGGCCGCCCACGCCCGGACCAGGTGGTCCACCAGCCCCTCGAACGCCGCCTTCTCTCCCGCCGGGTTGTGGCCCCAGTAGGCGGTGAAGGCGCCGGCGCTGTCGCGGATGCCGAACAGGTATTCGAGCCCGGTGTCACCGACGTAGGGGTCACCCTCGATGTCGAAGAACAGATCGCCCGGGCTGGGCTCGGGCAGCAGGGATACGCCACGGCCGGGCTCTGCCGGTAGCAACTCGTAGCCGGCAACGCCACTGACCCGCTCGGCGAGCTGCAGCCGGGCCTGGGCTGCCAGCCGCTCCCGCGGGCCGCTGCCGATGGCCGGCG
>JBDUBV010000174.1:0-5226 GCA_040003795.1 Pseudonocardiales bacterium
CCGATGCCGCAGTAGCCGTTCGGCACCTTGTGCAGGTACTGCTGGTGGTAGTCCTCGGCGAAGTAGAACTCACTCGACGGCTTGATCTCCGTGGTGATCTCGCCGTAGCCGGCAGACTTCAGGCCGTCCTGGAAGGTCGCCTGCGTCTCCTCGACAACCTGTCGCTGGGCGTCGTCGGTGTAGTAGATCGCGCTGCGGTACTGCGTGCCGGCGTCGTTGCCCTGCCGCATGCCCTGCGTCGGGTCGTGGCCCTCCCAGAACACCTTCAGCAGGTCGCGGTAGCTCACCTTGGCCGGGTCGTAGACGACTCGGACCGCCTCGGTGTGTCCGGTGCGGCCGGAGCAAACCTCCTCGTACGTCGGGTTGGCGGTGAAGCCACCGGCGTAGCCGACCGCCGTGGAATAGACGCCGGGGATCGTCCAGTACATCCGCTCAGCACCCCAGAAGCAGCCGAGGCCGAAAACGGCTACCTCGTGACCGGCCGGCACCTGCGTCAGCGAGGTGCCGAGGACCGCGTGGCGGTCGGAGACGGGGACCGGATTGTCGCGACCGGGCAGCGCCTCGTGGTGCGTGGGCATAGTGGACTTGGACAGACCGAAGAGTCGCATGGTGTGTACCTCCTAGAGGGGGCAACGTGCCGGTCCGCGGCCCCTGTTCCCGCCCGCGGGGTGCGTCACCGCTGCGTAAGGCGATTAGCCTCGCGGGATGAGCACCGACTCCTTCGGCTTCGACACGCTGGCCATCCACGCCGGGCAGGAGCCTGACGCGCTCACCGGTGCCGTCGTGCCGCCCATCTACCAGGTGTCGACCTACAAGCAGGATGGCGTGGGCGGCCGGCGTGGTGGCTACGAGTACAGCCGCAGCGCTAACCCGACCCGGACGGCCTTGGAGCAGTGCCTGGTTGCTCTGGAGGGGGGTTCGGCCGGCCTGGCCTTCGCCTCGGGGATGGCGGCGGAGGACTGCCTGCTGCGGACGTTGTGTCGCCCCGGTGACCATGTGGTCATCCCCGACGATGCCTACGGCGGCACGTACCGGCTGTTCGCCCGGGTGCTGGACCAGTGGGGGGTGGCCTACACGCCGGTCCCGCTGAGCGACCTTGCGGCGGTGGCCGCAGCGATCCGGCCGGAGACCAGGGTGGTCTGGTGCGAGACGCCCACCAACCCCTTCCTGCGCATCGCCGACATCGCCGGCCTCGCGGCCATCGCCCACGATGCTCAGGCGCTGCTCGTCGTCGACAACACCTTTGCCTCGCCCTACCTGCAGCAGCCATTGGCCCTCGGCGCCGACGCGGTGGTGCACTCCACGACGAAGTACCTCGGCGGGCACTCCGACGTGGTCGGGGGCGCACTGGTGGTGGCCGACCTCGACCTGGGCCAGCGGCTGGCCTTCGTACAGAATGCGACCGGCGCCGTGTCCGGGCCGTTCGACGCCTGGCTGGTGCTGCGGGGCATCCGGACCCTCGGGGTGCGGATGGACCGGCATTGCGCCAACGCAGACCGGGTCGCGGCGCTGCTGCGCTCGCACCCCAAGATCGCGCAGGTGTTCTATCCGGGGCTGAGCGACCATCCCGGGCACGAGCTGGCCGCCAAGCAGATGCGCGGGTTCGGTGGGATGGTGTCCTTCCGTCATCAAGACGGCCAGGCGGGGGCCCTGGCCGTGTGCGAGCGGGCGCGGGTGTTCACCTTGGGCGAGTCGCTGGGCGGGGTGGAGTCGCTGATCGAGCACCCTGGGCTCATGACGCACGCGTCGGTGGTGGGTTCGCCCTTGGAGGTGCCGGCCGATGTGGTACGGCTCTCTGTCGGCATCGAGTCCGTCGAGGATCTGCTGGCCGACCTCGTGCAGGCGCTGGGCTAGCGGCCGGCCACTTCGCGCCACATGCGTACGTGGGGGCCGATGGCCGGGTCGTCCCAATGGTCGCCGTACGCCGCGAAGCCAGCCCGCTCGTAGAAGCTACGGGCCGGCGTGCGGGCGTTGCACCAGAGCAGGCCGCCGCCGTGCTGCTCGATGTGGGCGATGGCGGCGGCTAGCACGTCGCCCCCGATGCCCTGTCCTCGCCGGGTCGCCGACGTCGCCATGCCGCGGAGCTGCCACGCGTCGGCGCGGCCCGGCTGCCAGGGGCAGATCTCGCGCCGCACGGTCGCGGTGCCCAGCGTTGCGCCGGCGTCGTCGACCGCGGCCAGGGACGCCGTGTCAGGCGCATCGTCGTCGACCAGGCGCAACGACTCGACAGGCTGATGCGGACGCAGCACCGCGTGGCGCAGCTGGTAGGTCGTCTCGGCGGGCACCCGCCGGACCTGGTAGGTCACTTATGCGGGTTGCCCGGCTGGTAGACCATGAGGAACAGCGTCACCAGCCAGATCAAGGCGACGACGGCCGACGTGGCCAGGATTCGGCCGGCCTGCACCTGGGAGTCCTGGCCGGCCTCCCGGCGGCGCAGGGCCGCTCGCTGGTCGCGCTCCACGATGGCGAAGATGAGCACCAAGGCGACGACGAACAGGGTCAGCGACGCCGACACCCAGAACTGGTTGAAGCTGATCTTGCCCCGCACCAGCGCCAGCCCGAGGACGCCCACCAGCAGCGTCCCCAGGCCGTAGAACTGCGTCACCCGGTGCATCAGCTTGAGAATGGGCACGCCGTCGGCCCCCTGGCGGATGAGGCGCGGGCTGACCGAGGTGGCAAAGGTCAGCGGGCCGATCAAGAAGACGGCGGCAGCGATGTGCAGCACCTTGATGAATTCCATGGGCGGAACCCTAGCCGTGATTGCGCCTCCCGCGTCGGGCGCGCAGGTAGTCGCTGACCACATACTCGCCGAGGCGGTCGGGCCGGGGTGCGAAGACCCGTCCGCCGTTGCGTCTGGCCAGCAACTGCACGAACTCCACCAGCCGCGGCTCGTCGTCGAGCATGAAGACATTGATCGTGGCGCCGCGGCGGGTGCAGCGCTCGACTTCGGCCAGGGTCAGCTCGACCGTCTCGGCCAGCGGTGGCCAGCAGAACACCGCCTGGCCGCTGCGCGACAGGTGCGCGGTGGGCTCGCCGTCGGTGACGACCAGCACCACCGGCTCGGCATCGGGGTGCCGGGCCAGGTGCCGGTTGGCCAGCATCAGCGCGTGCTGCAGATTCGTACCCTGAACCATGTCCGAGGACAGCCCGGCCAGCCCGGCCGGCTGCAGCACCCGGGCGTAGTCGCTGAAGCCGATGATGTCGATGGCGTCCTGCGGATAGCGCGTGGTGACCAGCGAGTGCAGCGCCAGAGCTGTCGATTTGGCTGCCCCCCAGGTGCCGCGCAGGGCCATGGAGTACGACAGGTCGACGAGCAGCGCCACTGCGGCGCTGGTCCGTCGCTCGGTCTCGACCACCTCGAAGTCGTCGACGGTCAGGCGTTGTCGGCGGTCCGGCCCCGAGCGCAGGACCGCGTTCCGGACCGTACGGACGACGTCGAGGGGCTGTTCGTCGCCGTATACCCAGGGCCGGCTGGAGCCGATCAGGTCGCCGGCCGCGCCGGCGTCGCGCATGTCGTGACCGCCGCGGCCGCGGGCCTCCAGCCGGGAGAACACCCGGCGCAGCGCGGTCGAGCCCAGCCGGCGCACCGCCCGGGCCGTCAGCTCGAAATCGTCACCGCGTCGCTGGAGGTAGCCCTGTCGCTCCAATTCCCGCTCGATGCGCCGGAGCGCGGCGATGTCGTCGACCGCCTGCCGGCCCAGCGCACGTTCGACCTGCTCGTCGTCGATGTCGGCCAGGCTGGCCCCCGGATAGTTCTGGCTCAGCGTGGACTCGAGCTCTTCGAGGTCGGCGAGCTCCTCGAGCGCGGTGGTCGCATCGCCCATGCCGAGCCCCTCGTCGCCCTCCAGCGGTTCGCGCCCGCCCCACGGCAGGTCCGGCCGCGCCGACTGCAGACCCGACAGCAGCTGGTCCATCTCGCTGGCCAGCCCCATGTCCTGCAGGGCCCCGGAGGTGAGCTCCTGCAACTCGGCGCGCTGTTCGGCCGACAGCGACCGCATCAGGCGCTGCTGCGCTGCAGCACGACGGGCCAGCTGGTCAACCAGCTCATCGAGCGTGGACGGACGCTCGGGGAAGAACTCGCTGTGTTTGCCCATGAACTCGTCGAACTGCGCCTGCGTGTGCTCGCCACGCGCGTCGGCGGCCAGCATCGCGTTGAGGTCGGCGAGCATGTCCTTGACCCGTGCCAGGTCCTCCGGCGTCGCTTGCTGCAGCGCCTCCTTCATTCCGCGGAACTGGCTGTCGAGCACCTCTCGGCGAAGCAGGTCCTGGATCTCGGCGTAGGTTTGCCGTGCTTCAGGCGATCGCCACTGAAAGTCGGCCAGCTCGCGCACCGCGCTGGAGGTGTCGCGGGGCAGGGCGTCGAGTTCGGCCTCGGCCAGCCGGGCGGCGTCGTCGGGGTCGGGGAACAGCGCGCCGCGCTCCTGCTCGAGTGCCCGGTCGAGGAGCTCGCGGACCTCCTCCAGCGTGCCGTCGAGCCGGCCGCGCTTGCGGGCCTCCCGCTGGCGGCGCCGCACCTCACGGCGCACGTCCTCCAGGCCACGCAGCCGGTCGCCGCCGCGGCGCAGAAGGTTCCGCAACGCCTCACCCGGGCTGCTGCCATCGAGCACCTGGTCACCGACGGAGTCCAGAGCCTCGGCGACGTCGAATGGCGGCTCCAGCGGGTCGCGCCCGCCCTGCCACGGGCCGTAACGGTAGCCGCGGCTAGCCACCATAGAGGGTCCGCCCGTCGACCTGCTCCTTGGCCAGCCGTCGGTTGAGGTGGAGGCCCTCCAGCGCGAACTCGACAGCAGCGGCGACCAGCCCCGGGTTCTCGACCCCCTCGTCTACGCCGAGGCGCTGCAGGATCTGCGCCAGCCCGGGGATCGGGCCGAGCTGCCGGAGCAGTTCCTGTGCGGGGACCATGTCGCCGGTCTCCACGGTCTCACCGGCGTCGAAGCGATGCTGCAGGCCGCCGAGGTCGACGCCGGCGAGCCGGGCGCGGAAGGTCTGCGCGACTGCCCGGCGCAGCAGGTGCTCAAGCAGCTCGACCTCGCGGCCCTCCTCGGCGTCCTCGAACTCCACCTTGCCGCGACTTGCCGGCACGATGGCCGGCAGGTCCGACACGCGGGCCACCGCTGCCGGCTCGCCGGTGATCGCGGCCCGCCGCACCGCCGAGGCGGCCAGCGTCTCCACCGCGGCGATGGCGAAGCGCGCGCTCACGCCCGACCGCGCGTCGACCTGCGGCGC
>JBDUBV010000046.1:0-17614 GCA_040003795.1 Pseudonocardiales bacterium
GCAACTGCGTCAGGTCGAGGCCGACCCCGGCCATGATGTCGGGCAGCGCGAGGACCACCACGTATGCGTCGGCGGCCGCGAGCAGGACTGCCAGCGCTGCGAGAACGACCAGCGCCCTCGGTCGCTCACCCCTTGCTGGGTGCACTGATGTCGACCGGGTCGCCGTACCGATCGAGAACGATCGTGTACGTGCTGTCGACGCCCTCGTTGAAGAACGGGCCGGTGACCGCTGTTCGCCTGAGCTCGTTGCTGCCCTTCACGATGCCGAAGATCACCTTGACGTCCTTGCTCGGGTCCGCACTGGCCAGCAGCGCCTTGATGGCGGCACCGGGGATCGTGGCGGTCACCTCCTGAATGACCGCCCCGCCGTCGCGGGTGCGCTTGCCCAGCTTGACGTCCTTGGCCTGCACCAGGAGGTTGCTGATCCCCTTGTCCGGGTCCATCAGCCGGCCCGGGTCGCCGAAGCCGAACTTCGCCGGGTCCGTGACGGTGTAGCTGGTGGTGAACGGCAGTTTGGCGTACGTCTTGCCGGCGATCGAGATCACGCCGACCGAGACTTGGGCGCCGGCGAAGTCGACCTTGAGGTCGCCCTTGAACTTGTCCGGGCGGGCCGCGACCCCCCGGCCGCCGGTCAGAGAGCTGGTGCCCCTGGGCACGTTGGTGCTGGTGAGGACGAAGTGCACGCTCGACGCCGCGTCGAGGTGCTTCTTGGCTGCGGCGAGAAGCGCCTTGGCCGACTGGGGACTGCCGGCCTTGCCCCCCTTGCTCGTACAAGCGGGCAGCGCCGCGACGGCGAGAACCAGCAGAAGGGCACAGAGGCGGCGCCGGGTCATTGGCCCATGCTGGCACAGGCGCTCAGGTGAGGCCGAAGAGCGCGCGGCAGGGCTCGAAGCCGGTGCACGTTGTCCCCGCGCCTACGCCGCCGGCGAGCCAGTCGGACCGGGTCAGCCGCAGATGCACCATCCGGTCCACACCGCCGCGCTCGTGCCGCTGCAGTGTCTCACCGTTGGGCCGGTAGCCGAGCGCCCGCGAGACGCCGAGTGAGGCGTGGTTGTCGTGCCAGGCCGAGGTGATGGCTGCCTGCGCCTGCATGGGGCCGAAGGCCAGCGACAAGACGGCGCCGCGCATCTGCTTGCCGAAGCCCTGCCCCCTGGCGGCGGCGACCAGGAAGGAGGAGGTGTCGACGGTAAGCAGGGCCGGGAAGTCGGTGCCCTCCAGCTCCTGCACACCGATCATCTCGCCGGCGGCGAACACCGCGAAGTTCAGCCGCCAGTGCTCGACCGACCAGGTGCCGTAAGCGTTCCAGTACGACTGGAATATGACGGTCCCTCGGCCGGCCCGCTCGTCGACGCCGGCGTACCGCGTGGCGGCCGGGTCGAGCTCGATGTCGTCGGGTAGCAGGTCGGCCAGGCCCATCTGGTCGGCCTCGGTCATCGGGCGCAACTCCAGGTCGGTGGTGGTGAGCCGGAGATCGAACAATGGCCAGTAGCGGTGCATCACGGGCTGCCGTTCAGCAGCACTTGCCAGGTGGTCGCCCGAACGACCCCGTCGACAGCCAGCTTCGCGCCATAGACGTTGGGGAGTGTCTGCAAGGCCTTGATGGGATTGGTAGTGGTGGTGGGACCGCTCGGATCGGCTGTCCGCCGTCGCAGGTCGGGGCTGATCGACTCCCAGGTCGTGGGGTCCAGCTCGCCGGTGTTGGGAATCCCGTGGTTGGTCTGCAGGGCGAGCACGGCGTCCACCGTGTCAGTGCTGAACACGCCGTCCACGGCGACGGGGGAGCCATGGTTCTGCAGCAGGTACTGCCCGACCCGGACCCGAGGGCCGAAGTCGCCCTGCCGCAGGGTAGGCCACTGACTCGTCTGTGGCGCCGACGACACCGTCGGCGTGGGGCTGGGTGCTCCGCGTTCGCCACCGTCCGTGGGATCATCCATGAGCGGCAAGTCTAGGGGCGGCCCGGGTCGGCGAAGCGGGCAAAGGCCTGCAGGTTGGCCAGCGACTCACCGCGTTTGACCCGCCACGCCCACTCCTTGCGGATGGAGGTGGCGAAGCCGATCTCGAGCATCGCGTCGAAGGTGTCGTCGGCGTAGCTCAGCACACTGCCGAGTAGCCGGTCGACCTCCTCGGCGGTGACCGAGTGCAGGGCGACCCGGCCGACGAGGTAGATGTCTCCGGTCGCATCGACGCTGAACGCCACGGCGTACATTCGCGCGTTGCGCTGCAGCATGAAGTCGTAGAGCTGCTCGCGGTTCTCATCCGGCCGGCGCATGACGAATGCCTCGACCAGCAAGGCATGCTCGCCGGCCACCAGCCAGCACATGGTGGCCAGCTTGTGGGTGCCGGGCAGCGTGACGAGGTAGGCGCCCTCGCCGCTGCGGACGTAGGTGATCTCCTGCGCATCGAGCGCCCCGCGGATGGCGGCGTCGACGCCGGCTTTCGCCGAGCCGGTCACCGTGCCACTCACTGTGCCATGGCGATGCCGTCAACAGCGATGCCGTCGCGGCCACCGCGGCCGCCGGCCGCCCTGGGCATCTCGGCCAGCACGTCGCGGTAGACCCCAAGCAACTGCCCGGCCGTGCGTTGCCAGGAGAACTGCCCGGCATGGGCCAGCGCACCGGCTGACAGCGCCCGGCGCAGTGCGGGGGCGCAGACGATGCGCTCGATGGCCGTTGCGTAGTCGGCCGGGTCATGGCCGGCGACGAGAAGGCCGCTGACCCCGTCGGACACCGTCGTCTGCAGGCCTCCCACCGCCGCAGCCACCACCGGTGTGCCGCAGGCCTGCGCCTCGAGGGCCACCAGGCCGAAGGATTCGTTGTATGACGGCACCACGACCAGGTCCGACGCGCGGTAGATGTCGGCCAACCGGTCGGCGTCGACGGGCGGGATGAGGCGCGCGACGTCGCTCAGGCCGAGGGAGCTGGCCAGTTTGGCCAGGTGCTCGGGCTGTTCCAGGCCGCTGCCGCTCGGGCCGCCGCAGATGAGGACGACCAGCCGGTCGCGCAGGGCCGGCTCGCGTTCCAGCAGCACGGCGGCGGCCCGGAGCAGCACGTCGGGCGCTTTGAGCGGCTGGATGCGCCCGACGAAGGTGAGCAGGACGGCATCCGGTGAGACGCCGAGGCGGGTGCGGGCGGTCGAGGCCTCTCCGGGCCGGAACTGTTCCAGGTCGACCCCCGGGGCGACGGTGACCACCCGGTCGACCTGCGCGTCGTACAGCTCGATGAGGGCCCGGGCCTCGCCGGCGCTGTTGGCGACTATCCGGTCGGCTTCGGCGACTACCTGCCCCTCGCCGATCAGCCGAGCCAGCGGCTCGGGGGCGTCACCCTCGGCGAGCAGGGAGTTTTTCACCTTGCCCAGCGTGTGCGCCGTGTGTACCAGTGGCACTCCCCAGCGGTCTTTGGCCAGCCAGCCGACCTGCCCCGACAGCCAGTAGTGCGAGGAGATCAGGTCGTACCACCCCGGCTCGTGCATGGCCTCCGCCCGCAGGACGGCAGAGGTGAACGCGCACAGTTGAGCCGGGAGGTCGTTCTTGGCCAGGCCCTCGTACGGCCCAGCCGTCACGTGCCGGACCGTCACGCCGGGGACGAGCTCGACCACCGGCGGCAGGTCGCTGGAGGTTGCGCGGGTGAAGATCTCGACCTCGACCCCCATGGCGGCCAACCACTTGGACACCTCGACGATGTAGACGTTCATCCCCCCCGCGTCGCCGGTGCCCGGCTGGTCGAGGGGGGAGGTGTGGACCGAGAGGGTGGCGATGCGCCGGGGGATCGTCGGCAGCTGCAGGGTCCGTGCAGTGCGCACCGCCACGTGTACCTCCCAGTTTGGGCGACTCTGCCTGTCCAACGCCCCCGACCGTGCCGCATCTTCCCGCCGTCGGTCAGGATGAACGTTATGGACGACTCCGTAGGCAGGCCGACCGTGGTTGTCACCGGCGCCAGCAGCGGGATCGGCGAGGCGACCGCCCGCCGGCTCGCCGCCCAGGGCTTCTCGGTCGTCGCGGCGGCGCGACGGCGTGACCGGCTCGACGCCTTGGTGGCCGAGATCGGGGGGACGGCCGTCACCCTCGACGTCCGCGATCCGGACTCGGTGGCGGCGCTGGCGGCGGCGGTGCCGCACTGCTCGGTCCTGGTGAACAACGCCGGTGGGGCCCGGGGCCTCGCGCCGGTCGCCGAGGCCGACGAGGAGCACTGGCGCTGGATGTACGAGGTCAACGTCCTCGGCACCATGCGGGTCACCAAGGCGCTGCTGCCCGCGCTGCTCGCCGGCGGCGAAGGGCACATCGTGAGCATCAACTCGGTGGCCGGGCACGAGGTCTACGACGGCGGCGCCGGCTACACCGCGGCCAAGCACGCCCAGAACGCCCTGCTGCTCACCCTCCGTCTGGAGTTGCTCGGCCAGCCAGTCCGCGTCACGGAGGTGTGCCCGGGGATGGTCGAGACGGAGTTCTCCCTCGTCCGCTTCGACGGCGACGCCGAGCGGGCCGGCTCGGTGTATGCGGGTCTGGAGCCGTTGACGGCTGACGATGTCGCCGACTGCATCGCGTGGGCGGTCAGCCGGCCGCGGCACGTCAACATCGACCGGATCGACGTCCGGCCGCTCGCCCAGGCGACGGCTACCCGGGTGGCCCGCAGCACGTGAACCCCACTTCCGCTGAACCTGATCAGCATCACCCGGGGGTCGCCTATAGCTGCGTGCCGATCAAAGTGGGCTCGGCGGCGAGGGTGACGCCGAACCTCGCGCGCACGCCGTCGCGGATCTCGCGGGCCAGTGCCAGCAGGTCCGCCGTCGTCGCGCCACCCCGGTTGGTCAGGGCCAGGGTGTGCTTGGTGGAGATGGCGACCCGACCGCGGGCGTAGCCCTTGGCGAACCCTGCCTGCTCGATCAGCCAGGCCGCGGATGCCTTCACCCCGCCGCCCGATGAGGGCCAACCCGGCGGGGGCACCCCCGCGACGCGCGCCACGGCGTCGAACATCGCAGCGGACAGGATCGGGTTGGTGAAGAAGGAGCCGGCGCTGTAGGTGTCAGGGTCCGCCGGGTCGAGCACCATCCCCTTGCGCCGTCGCAGCGCGAGCACGGCCGCCCGTACGTCGGGCAGCCGTGCCCGGCCGCCGATCCCCTCACCCAGGGCGGTGGCCAGTTCGGCGTAGCGCAGTGCCCGGCCGTGCAGCTCCGGCGTCAAGGCGAAGCCGACCTCGAGCACGACATACCGCTCGCTGCCCTTGAGCGCGCTCTGGCGGTAGGCGAATCGGCAGTCGGCGTTCAACAGTTCTACGACCGCCCTGGAAGTCCGGTCGTACACCCGCACCGCCGTAATCGTCTCGGCCACCTCCTGGCCGTAGGCCCCGACGTTCTGGATCGGGGTGCCGCCCACCGAGCCCGGGATGCCGGAGAGGGCCTCGATGCCGGACAACCCGTCGTCGACGCAGCGCGCGACGAGGCCATCCCACGACTCGCCGGCCTGCACGGTGAGGCGCACAGCACCGGTGCCGTCGCGCAGGGTGGCAACGCCGGTCGACCGGACCAGCACGACGGTGCCGGCGAAACCCTCGTCGGGCAGCACCACGTTGCTGCCGCCGGCCAGGACCAGCAGCGGCTCACCCTGGGCATCGACTTCAGCGACCGCGGAAATGAGGTCCCGCGAGGAGGCCGCCGTGACCACCCGGCGGGCCGGGCCGCCGAGGCCCAGGGTGGTCAGGGGGGCCAGCGGCACCTGAGTCTCGTCCTGCACGAGCCACAACTCTAGGCTGCACGGCATGGAGCAGACCGACACCGATGCCAAGGACTTCTGGGTGGCCGCACTGCGCGCCGAAGCGCTGGCCTTCCGCACTACCGTAAGCGAGCTGGCCCCGACCGCGCAGGTACCGCCCTGTCCCGAGTGGACGGTGGCTGATCTGATCATCCACCTCGGCCGCATCTACACCTGGGTGCCGCGGGTTCTCGCGGCGGGCGGCGAGAAGGCGGAGCGGCCGGACCTGCTCGCGGAGGGCACCGACGTGCTCCCGTGGTTCGACGAGCAGTTCGCCGGGTTGGTGGCGGCGTTCGAGGCGGTCGAGCCGGAGGCGCCCGCGTGGAACTGGTCCACGCAGCCGCGGATCGCCGGCTTCTGGCCGAGGCGGATGGCACACGAGACTGCCGTGCACCGATGGGACGCCCAGATGACGGTCGGCCTGGCCGATCCGGTGGAGGCGAAGTTGGCCGCGGACGGGATCAGCGAGGTGCTCGACACCTGGCTGCCCGGCGGGCGTGGGGTGGCTGACAACCCGGGACAAGGGGTCGTCCGGCTGACTGCCAACGACGTCGACCGCACCTGGCTGATCCGGCTACGGCCGCAGGGCGTCATGTTGCTCGACGAGAGCGCGGTCCTCGATGATGCCCCCGACGCCCAGACCGGGGTCGGCGGTAGCGCCTCTGATCTCCTGCTGGCGCTGTGGGGCCGCCTGACCCCGGACGTGCTGCCGGTCGAGGGCGACCCGGCGCGCTTCGCGGCGCTACGCGTCGGCTGAGAGCGGCACAGCGCCGCCGTCCTGGAGAGCTTGGCGGAAGGCCTCGTACACCTCGTCACTGAAGAGCACGAAGCGCACCTCCTCCACCGTCGATGGCGGGGCCTGCTGGATGCCCAGGATCGCCTGCCGGGCCGCATCGGCGATCGGCCAGCCGTACACGCCGGCCGACACGGCAGGGAAGGCGACAGTACGGGCGCCGAGCTGACCGGCCACCCGCAGCGACTCGCGGTAGCTCGACCGCAGAAACTCAGTGCGGTCCAGGGGCGGGGAATAGACCGGCCCGACCGTGTGGATCACCCACCGGGCCGGCAGGTCACCGGCCGTGGTCGCCACGGCCTGACCGGTCGGCAGGCCGTCGATGTAGTCGGTGCGGCGCAGCACCTTGCACGCCGCGAGGATCGTCGGCCCCCCCCGGTCGTGGATTGCGCCATCGACCCCACCGCCGCCGAGCAGGGAGGAGTTGGCGGCGTTGACGACCGCGTCGACCACCTGCTCGGTGATGTCGCCGCGCGCCAACGTGATCCGCATGGGGGTCTACCCTGCCCTAGGTGAGGGACCGTCAGCTGATCGCAGCCTACCGCCGCGGGATCGACGCCGACGAGTACGTCGCTATCCGCGAGCTCTACAAGGCGCACTCCACCGCCGAGGACGCCCGCGACGTTCCCGGTCTCCTCGCGACGCTCACTCCCGACTGCGCCTACGAGATCGCGGGCACCGACCACCGCTGGACCGGGCATGCCGGCGCCGCCGCGTTCTACCAGGGGTTGCTCGGCGCCTTTCCGGACATCAGCTTCCACTTGCGCAACATCGTGATCGGCCCGCAGGGGGTGTGGGAGGAGGCTGACGTGCGGGGTACGTGGACGCGCCCATGGCTCGGTTCGGAGCACAGCGGCGCGCCGATGCAGTTCGGTGTGCAGATCCTCTTCCCGTGGGACCCCGATGCCAGGCTGTTCCGCGGCGAGCGGGTCTTCGTCGACACCGACGTCCTGCTCACGCGGCGCGGAGCTGCTCGGCCCGGCTGAGCAGCGCCCGCCACAGCACAACCCCGAACACCACCGCCGCCACTGCAGCGACCAGCCCGGCGCTGAGCAACCCACCGACGCCGTTGCTCTCGCCGCCGATCACCGCGAGTCCGAACGACTGCAGCAGCAGGCCCGTCGCCGCGACGGCGAACAGTGCGGTGGCCACCGTCGCCTCGAACGCCTCGGGGAGCACGCCCGCCGGTCGCGCCCGGCGGCGCAGCAGCCACCAGATGCCCAGCCCGATGACACCCAGCACACCGGCCGCCACGCGGTACTCCACCACCTCGCCGAAGTGGTGGGTCGTAGCCGCCTCGGCGCACGTGCGCGCCGTGGGTGCGTACTCCTTGAACTCCGCGCAGCGCGCGGCCGTGTAGCGAACCCCGCTGGGATCACCTGCCACGAAGCTGCGGCTGAACAGTGCGCCGAAGGCCTCCGCCAGCAGGCCGCTGATTCCCACCGCGATCATCCCGATGCTGCCCAGGGCAAGGGCTGCCCGGATCAGGTCGGCCGAGACCGTGAACACCGGACGCGATCGCATACGTCAGATGCTACGGCCGCAGGAGCGGGCGCGGGCGCGGAGTGCGCACGGGTCGTGTGCGGGAGTTGTGCCGGTCAGATGATGCGGACCCGCAGGCGGCGGTTGGCCCGCCCCTTGTTCTCCACCTTGACGACCTCGATGCGGCCGATCTGCTTCGTCGAGGCGACGTGCGTGCCGCCGTCGGCCTGGGTGTCGAGGCCGACGATGTCGACGATGCGCACCTCGGAGAGGTCCGTCGGCAGCAGGTTGGTCGCCGTACGGATGATGTCGGGGATCGCCAGCGCGTCGTCACGGGGCAGGACCCGTACGTCGATCCGCCGGTCGGCAGAGACCTCGATGTTGCAGGCGTCCTCCATCCGCTGCTTGAAGTCCGAGGGAATGTCGGGCAGGTCGAAGTCCATCCGGGCCGTCAGTGGCTCCATGTTGCCGCCGGTCACCAGGGCGCCGAAGTCCCGGAACACCACGCCGGCCAGCAGGTGCAGCCCGGAGTGCGTGCGCATGAGGGCGGTGCGCCGGTCGTCCTCCACGGCGCCGCGGACCAGCGTGCCGACACCCGGTAGCGGGTCGTCGGCGTGCGGCAGCAGGATCAGGTCGTCGCCGCGCCGGACGCCGACGATCCGGGTCTGCACGCCGCTCCAGAGCAGCACGCCGGCGTCCGGCGGCTGCCCGCCGCCGCCGGGATAGAACGCCGACTGGTCGAGGACGATCCCGTCGGGGCCGCTGTCGAGGACGGTGGCATCCCACTCGCGCAGCGAGGCGTCGGCCAACTCGAGGCGCCGGGTGCGGCCGTGTTTGTCACCGGTCATGGGTGGACGCTACCTCCGGCGACTACCAGCGTCCGGTGTTTCGCCCACCTGAGCCGCCGCGGCCGCGGGTGACCTCGCGCACGGCCGGTCGCACGTCCAGCAGGTATACCAGGGAGGCGATGATCCCGGCCACGCCGAAGAGGCTGATGATCCCGCCGAACAGTGGCGTCTGCACGAGTAGGAGCGCCACGAAGGTCAGGCTCGCCCAGCCCCACTTGCTCCACTTGTCAGCCGCCGGGAATGCCGCGGCTGGCTGGATCAGGCAGTTGATGAAGGCGAAGCCCTGCAAGAGGAGGGCGGCCAGGGTCAGCGCGGCCGTGACCAGGCTGTCCATCTGCCACAGGTACATGAAGGCAGGGTACGTGGCGGGCGCGACGGGCTGCGGTCAGCCGACCTTGCCGGCGGCGGCCGACGCGGCGTCGGCTGCGGCCGAGGCCGTCTTCTTGGCAGAGCTCGTGGTGGCCTTGACGCGGGTGCGGGTCTGCGTCGCGCTCTTGCGGGCGGTGGTCGCGGTCGCCTTGGCCTGGCGCTGCGTGAAAGTCAGCCGCTCGGCGAGCACCTGCGAGGCCTTCTGCCGGCGGATGCTGTCGACGACCTTGGTGCCGCGGCCGACCAGGTCGGTGTAGACCTCGGCCGCCTTGCCCGAGGCCTTGGTGGAGTAGTCCTCGACGGCGACGCGCAGCGTGCCGGCGTCGTACTTCTTGGCCTGCTCCTGCAGTCGCTTGTACTCGGCCGGGATCTCGCGAAGCTTCTCCACCGCGAGGTCGGTGGCGCCGGCGGCGAAGTACAGCGGGCGGGTGATGGGGGTGGTCCTGGGCATAGTTGCCTCTCCTAGCTGGGGTTGGCCGAACGATGAGGGGTGGCTGCCTTCTTGGCCGCCTTCTTGGCCGGGGCCTTCTTGGCCGGTGACTTCTTGGCACCCGCTGGTGCCGGCGGCGTCGCCGACGCACGCTCCGGGGTGAAGGGCTGGCCGTCGTTCTCCTTGCGGAAGGAGTCGTAGATCTCCAGCAAAACCTGCTTCTGCCGCTCCGAGAGCGCCAGGTCGGCGTGGATCGCGCCCGCGACTTCGCTGCCGCTCTCCCGCTCGTCGAGGATGCCGGCCTGTACGTAGAGCGCCTCGGCGGAAATCCGCAGCGCTTTGGCAATCTGCTGCAGGATCTCGGCACTGGGCTTGCGAAGCCCGCGCTCGATCTGCGAGAGGTAAGGGTTGCTGACCCCCGCGGCCAGTGCCAACTGGCGCAGCGAGATCTCGGAGCTGTGACGCTGTTGGCGGATGTAGTCCCCGAGGTTGCGTAACGGTTGCATGAAACGACGGTACGACTGGATGCTAGCAATTGCAAGCGCACCAGCTAGCGCGCCGGCGTGACCTGCCTCACGCCGGCTGGTGGGGTCTTGCCGGGCGTCAGTAGACGGTCCGGACGGCGCCGACAGGGCGTCCGCCGCCGAGCACAACCCCCTCGGCCAGTTCGTCCAGCACCGCGCCCTCGGCGCCGAGCCGCCGCAGTTCGCGCACGATCACCGGGGGGCGGGCGCGGGCCGCACCGTCGTCGATCTTGACCGCCGTCGCCGCACCGGAGCCGATCGCCGCGACGTAGACACCCTCCGCCCCGTCCTTGGCCAGCAGCCCGGGCACCCCGGCCATCAGCCGAGTTACGTCCCGGCCCTCGCCACCGACCAGATCGGGGTGGGCCCGCATCGCGTCGGCCACCGTACGCTCGGCCGATGCCGGCTCGCCACGGACGAGCCGGGCGAAGGACCGGGCGAGACCATGCAATGAGATGGCGAACACCGCGGCCCCGCACCCGTCGATTCCGACGGCAGCGACCGTCTCGCCGGCGAGATCCTCCACGGCACTGTGGATCGCCTTCTGCACCGGGTGGTCCGGGTCGACGTAGCCCTCGGTCGGCCAGCCGGCCGCCAGGCAGGTGAGCAGCATCGCCGCGTGCTTGCCCGAGCAGTTCATCTGCACGCGGGACGGCCCGCCGCCGGCCCGGATCACCGCCTCGGCCGCGGCCTCCGACAGGGGCAGGCTCGGGGGGCAGGCCAAAGCAGACTCAGGCAGCCGGGCCCGGTGCAGCAGTTCCCGTACCCGGCTGACGTGCTTGCCCTCACCGGAGTGCGAAGCGGCAGCCATGGCAATGTCCGCGGCTGCCAGCGACAGGCCGGAGCGCAGCATCCCGACGACCTGCAGCGGTTTGAGCGAAGAGCGGGGGAAGACCGGGGCATCGACGTCGCCCAGGGCGAGGACCGGCGAGCCGTCGGCGTCGAGGGTGACAACAGAGCCGCGGTGCTCGCTCTCGGCGAATCCGGAGCGGGTGACCCGGGCGAGGACGACGCTCAGCTCTGCTCCTCCGCCAGGAGGGTCTCGACATTGGCCTCGCCGTCGCGGTAGCGCCGGGCGATCTCGGCACCGAAACGGTCCATGACGACCTGCACCTCGCGCCGCACATCCGAGACGGCCCGCTCTTCGACAGCGAACGTCGCCAGCGCCTGCTGCAACTCCTCGTCGGTCTGGCCGCCGGGATCGCTGAGCTCGACGTCGGCCACCAGCTTCTCCACGCGGCGGTGGTGGTCATCGACCGGCGAGGGCTGCAGCGTGCTGTGCCTGCCTAGGCCGAACGGCGGCGCCGGGACGTGATCGGCGAGCACGTGCTGCAGATCGTCGACGACGCGCTCCGAGCCGCCGCGGGAACGCGCGAGGATCTCGGCCTTGAGAATGTCGATCCGGCCCTGGATCAGCCTGCGGAGGTAGGACAGGTCGACCTCCTCCTGCTCTGCCTCCCGGCGGTGCCCGCGCAGATCCGCCATCGCCATGGTGGCCAGGTCGGTGACGAAGTCCTCGTCGAGGACCCGGTCGATGCGCCGCTCGTCGCCGGGGCGCCCGCCGGTCACCGGAGGCTCCCGGGTGCGCCGCTCACCGAGTCGGCCGACCGCCGGTTCTTGACAGCGAGCATGTCGCGTGCCTCCTCGATGCCCATGGGCGGGCGAAGTGCGATACGGCCCAGGGCTGCGGCCCGGGCCACGAGTTGGGCGTTACTGGCGACCGGTTGGCCAGGTGCATAGGACAGTGTGTCTTCCATGCCCACCCGCAGGTGGCCACCCGCAGACAACGCTGCGAGGGCCACCGACAGGGTGGAGCGCCCGACGCCGGTCGCGCTGAAGGTAGCTCCCGCCGGGAGCATCTGCACAGCTGCCACCAGCGCGGCCGTGGTCCCGGGCATCCCGCCGGGAACGCCCATGACCAGGTCGCAATGCACATGACCGCCGTACGGGGGGCCAAACGCGTCCAGCAACCGCCGGAGCGCGCTCAGGTGGCCCAGGTCGAAGATCTCGTACTCGGCGACGATCTCGCGCTGCTGCATCTGCCGGTGCAACTCCACGATGAAGTCCCACCGGTTGACGAAGACCTCCGAGCCGAAGTTGACGGTGCCCATCGAGCAACTGGCGGAGTCAGGCTCGGCGTCGAGCACCCGCAGCCGGTCTGACTCCGGGTCGCTCACGGCGCCGCCGGTCGAGAGCTGCACGATCAGTTCGGTCTGCTCGCGCAAGGCGGCGACCGTCTCGCGGAGCAGGCCGGGGTCGAGCGTGGGCTGCGCGGCGGAGTCGCGGATGTGGACGTGGATCACGCTGGCACCGACCGCGGCGCAGTCCTGTGCGGTCCTCAGCAGCTCCGGCAGGGTGACCGGGAGGGCCGGTGCGACGTCCTTGGTCGTCTCGGCGCCGGTAGGCGCAACCGTGATAAGCGTGCTGCTCACCCCCGAATCGTGACACGGAACCGGCCGGTTGTGGGCCGCCGTGCATATCTGGGCATGCCTCAACGTCCCAGCAGCAGGTGCCGAAGGGACACGGGGGAGACATCTGCTACCCGCGGCTGCCGGCAGAGAGGAGTCCAGTGCTCCAGGGAGACCGCGCCGAGACACCGCTCTCGGCGATCCTGCAGACCCTCGACCTGCCCGGAGCGCCCAAGAGACGCAAGGGGATCTTCGGCCGCTGAGGGCCTCGATCAGGCGGCGTCGATGGCGGCGTCGACCTCGTCGATCCGCAGTAGGGCGTCGTCGGCGGTGCTACGCCGGACGATCGCCAGCGCGATCGGCCCCATCTCGTGATGCCGCACGGCAGTACCGACGAATCCCACCGGCCGGCCCTCCAGGGTGACAGCGGTGCCGCGGGCCGGCAGCCGCTCCGCGGAGCCGTCCAGGTGCAGCAGCACCAGTTTGCGTGGCGGGCGGCCCAGGTTGTGCACGCGGGCGACGGTCTCCTGACCGCGGTAGCAGCCCTTGTCCAGGTGCACCGCCACCTGCTCCCACGCGCCCTCCTGCACGATGGTGCGGTGGTCGGTCTCGAAGCCCAGGCGGGGGCGGCGGGCGGCCACGCGAAGTGCTTCGCAGGCCCATACCCCGGCCGGCCGCGCGCCGGCGGAGACCAGCCGCTGTGTGACCTGCTGGCTGGCCGTCCTCGGCACGACCAGGTCGATAGTGGTCGGGAGCCCAGGCATCCGGCGGAGCAGACCCCCGTCGGGCAGCGGCGCACAGTCGTACGGCTGCCCGCCCACCTCCGCCTCGAGCGCCGTCACCGCCTGCGCCGCAGCCGGGCCGACCAGGGACAGCACCGCCCAGTCGGCGGTCACGTCTGCCGGCTCGACCCGCAGCATGAAGCGCATCGAGTCGAGGAAGGCCAGCAGGGCAGGAATTGTGCCGGGCTCCACGTCGAGCCAGGTGGTCGCGCAGTCGTCGGCGAGCACCACATGGTGCTCGATGTGACCGTGCGGGCTGAGGATCAGGCTCTGCGTGCCGCGCCAGGGCGGCAGCGCGCTCAGGTGCTGCGTGGTGAGACTGTGCAGCCAGGACAGCCGGTCGGCCCCGGTCACGCTTCCGACTCCCCGGTTGCTGCGATCGACCAGCCCTACGGCTTCGGTCATGGCGCGCTGCTCGCCGAAGGGGTCGCCGTAGTGCGCCGCCACGCCCTCGTCGACGCCCTCTGCGGCAACCGCCCCCGGCAGCCGCAGTGTCATCGGTCCACTGCCTGGCCGCCGGCGCCGCACGAGGCGCACGTACCGAATATCGCGAAGTGGCCCACGTCGACAGTGAACCCTCTGTCGCCGGCGAGGCTGCGGACCAGGTCGTCGACGAGGCTGGGCGGCGCCTCGGTCACCTCGTCGCAGGACTGGCAGACCAGGTGCACGTGCTCCTCACCCCCGGTGGCGTGGAAGGTGGGCGCGCCATGGCCCAGATGGGTGTGGGTCACCATGCCAAGGGTCTCGAGCAACTCCAGCGTGCGGTAGACCGTCGTGATGTTGACGCCGGGCGCGCCGCGCTGCACGTCGGCGCAGATCTCCTCAGGCGTCGCATGCCGCAGCGCCTGCACGGAGTCGAGGACGAGCTGGCGCTGCGGTGTCATCCGATAGCCGCGGGCCCGCAGCCGGCTCTGCAATGAACTCGTCACAGCCACCGATGTTAGCGCCGGTGGCAGCCGGCCCAGAGGATTGGCGAAGGGCCGGGGCGCCAAGCTAGCGGCGGCGGCACCATCGGTGCGCCATAGCGTGGGAGGCGTTGACCCGACCCTTCGACCCCACCTTGGCACGAGATGCGCGCCTTGGGAAGGTCTCGAACAGATAACTTTCTCCCTGTTGCTGCACCAGTCAGCCGGCGACCGCGGTAGGGCCCTGAACCGGTCGAGGGGGACCGATCCGCGCGGTGACGCCCGGGGAGAACATCACGTGCGGCTCGCCGGTGGGCCTGGGCAGCCCGGCGGCCTCGATGACGTTTTCCTCCAGCTCTTGAAGCGTTGCCCTGTGCAACGCCCACACCAGGTGCTCGGCCATCGCCCGAGCCGGTCGGCCGCCGGGCAGTGTGGTGTGCAGCGCCCACCGGGCGCTCAGGAAGACCGCCAGCGGGTCAGGGTCGGTGATGGGTGCGCCGGCCGTCACCCGCACCCGTGCATGCGCCCCTCGCGGCTGCGGCCAACGCCGCACCGAGTGCCAGGTGTGCTCGCTGCCCTGCGCCTCGTACGACATCTTCGACCACATGTACGGCAGGCCGTAGGTCGCCCGCGCGACCAGCACCGGCACCAGGCGCTCGGCGTCCAAGGAGAGGAAGACGATGCCGCGCCGGCCCTCGCCGTCGACGCTGTAGAGCCGCACGTTGAGCTCGGTGAAGGTGCCCAGGTAGGGCAGCGGCGGACTGCCTAGAGTGCGTACCCGCCGGATGACCAGCGGGATCAGGCCGACGTAGGTGATGCCGTCGAACGTGTCGGGCCGGCAACCCGCAGGCATGAGCCGGGCCGCCGCATCGGGGTCCACCGGCCAGTTGAGGAAGACGGTCGGCTCCCACGTCTGCGTGAAGACCGGCCAGCGGACCCGGCTGGCCGCCGTGGGCCTGACCGGCTCGCAGTCCATGTTCCAACCCTAGGGCCGGCCGGGCCGAGTATGCAGCGCGGCTTTGCGGGTACTGGGTGGGCATGCGCGTTGCGATCGTCGGTGCCACCGGCAATGTCGGCACGGCCCTGCTGCGCCGGCTGGCCGTCGAGCCTTCTGTCACGTCGGTCACCGGGCTGGCCCGGCGGCCGCCGCCTCGGTCGAGAGAGCCCTACGACGACGTGGACTGGGTCGCCTGCGACATCGGCGATCCGGCCAGCTCCGATGGGTTGCGCACGGCCTTCGCTGGGGTCGATGCCGTCGTCCACTTGGCCTGGCTGATCCAGCCCAGCCACCGCCCGCGGCTGCAGCAGGCGGTCAACGTCGACGGCAGCGGACGGGTCTTCCGCGCGGCGCGCAACGCCGGCGTCGACCACCTGGTCTATGCCTCGTCGGTCGGCGCCTATGCGCCGGACGCGGCGACCCTGCGGCGGCCGGAGACCTGGCCGGTGACCGGCATCCCCACCTCCTCCTACAGCCGGCAGAAGGCCGAGGTTGAGGCGGTGCTCGACCACGTCGAGGCCGGCACCGACATGGTGGTGAGCCGGCTGCGACCCGGCCTGATCTTCCAGGGCGACGCCGGGGCGCAAATCGCGCGCTACTTCCTCGGCCCGCTGGTGCCTACCCGGGCGCTCGCCCTGCTGGGGCGGGTGCGCCCGCCGGTCGTCCCGCTTCCCCGCGGGCTGCAGCTGCAGGCTCTGCACGCGCGAGATGTGGCCGACGCCTACGCCCGGGTGCTGCTCCGCCGGGCCGGTGGCGCCTTCAACGTGGCCGCCGAGCCGTTGCTCGACACCGCCGCCCTTGCCGGGGTGCTCGGCGGCCGGCCGGCCGAGGTGAGCCCGCGAGTGTTCCGGGCGCTGGCCGCAGCCACCTGGCAGGCCCGGTTGCAGCCCACCGGGCCCGGCTGGCTCGACCTGGCGATGAGCGCACCGCTGCTGGACTCGACCCGCGCCGCCAGGGTTCTGGACTGGCGGCCGACGGTGAGTGCGACGGATGCTCTGCGGGAGCTGGTCGAGGGGATCGGCGACGGCGCCGGGCTGCCCAGCCCTGCCATGCGGCCCCGCGACCCGGCGGCTGCGCGGCTGGCCGGCCTGCTGCGCGGCCGAATCACCGGATCGGCTACGAGGACTTGACCCCTCAGCTGGCGAGCTGCTCGGCGCGGGCGCGGGCGCGGGCAGCACGTCGGCGCCGGCGAAGGACGCGAAAGTGGCTGCAGCCAGCCGGGCCGCCCTGGGGAAGAAGACCAGCCCCGCGACGAAGGTCGTGGCTATCCACTGGCTCATGCAGAACGGGCAGGTCAGCAGCTCGCCCACGGCGTGCCGGACGCCGGTCTCCGGGCGCGGCACGTCAGGTCCGCCGGCCCGTCGCACTCTTCGTATCGGGTGAGCGGCGCCCGCAGCGGGCTGGTAACCGGCCCCTAGGGGACCAGCCGCGACAACTTGTACGTGGCAGCCGCGAACAGTGCGACGTCCCACGGTGAGACGCGCTCGGGCGCGCGGCGTCCGGTCGCGCGGGCGTCGACCACGAGGGCGGCCACGACGCCGCCGTACACGCTTATCGTGGTGAGATATCCGGCCAAGGGCGGTCGGCTGCACCGGAGTAGGCCTGCTTCTCGTGCTCGGCCAGCTCGCGGATCCGGGAAAGAGTCGATGTCATGGCGCCGTGGTTACCCATGGGGGCTGCCGCCATGCCGCCCGTTGACCGGCCGCTGTTTGAACCATCGGCGATCGGACAGGCTAGAGCCGGTACAACCCGAATACGCAGGGAGAACTGGCATGGAACGAGGTAGCGACCAGCACGGGCGGCTGCTCGACGAGGCGATGAAGGCAGAGGTCGAGGGGGTGCTGCGCTCCGGGCACTCGACGCGCTCGGATGAGTTCCTCGACCCCGAGCCATCGGCAGAGGACCAACCCGACGTCGACCGGATGCCCGACGGCAGCCTCGTCGGCGGCACCCCCGACGGCATGACCGAGGCGGATGTCGCCCAGCGTGCCGAGATGGCCGCGGTGCTGGGTCGCTGCTACCCCGCCGACCGCACCGCCCTCCTCGATCGGGCTGGGGAGAACCAGGCACCCGACCAGGTCGTGGCTGAGCTGCAGCGCCTGCCCAAGGGCCGGACGTACGAGACCTTCAGCGACATCTGGACCGCGCTCGGACATCCGGCCGAGGACCATCGCTTCTGACTGCGCCCGATCTGCCTCTTGCGGTCGCGTCGCCTGCCCGGCCCTCGATACCCTGAGCGGGCGTGCCGGGCCGTTAGCTCAACGGGCAGAGCAGCGGACTTTTAATCCGTAGGTTCTGGGTTCGAATCCCAGGCGGCCCACTCGCAAAACCGC
>JBDUBV010000047.1:0-17598 GCA_040003795.1 Pseudonocardiales bacterium
TCCGGCGTGCACGAGCCCCAGCGGCTGTTCTGGTTGTCCACCCACCGGACGCTGGTCGGCTCGACAGTGGCGTCGAGGTAGGCCGCGGCAAGCCGGCGGGCGCGGGACAGCAGTGCGCTGTCGCCGCCGGGCGGCTGCCGCCGGCTCTCCTTGGCGGCCAGGCGCTCCAGCATCACCGCTACCCATTTGCGCTCCTCGGCCGGCGACATCCTCGCGGGCAGCAGGATCACAGTGACGTCGCCGTCGCGGTAGGCCGAGACTGTGCGTCGGCGGCGCGTGCTGCGGCGCACCTCGACCCGAGGCTGGGGACGGCCGGCTGCGCTCACCCAGGGACCGTAGCTCACCCGGCAAGAGCAAAAATTTTTTTCGTCCACAGCCGGTGCAGCGCATCCCCGCAGGTCACCGCGGCGCCGGCGGCAAACCCAGGGAGCCATCCACCGTCTTGTCCCCCGTTATCGCGCGTTGTCCACAGCGACACTCCGCTCGTTCCACAGTCTTATTCACAGGCTGTGCACAAGCGTCGTTGACGTCCCCCGGAGGACGCCCATAGCGTCGAACCGAACGGAGCCCCCGGAAGCGCTACGGGTGCCCCTCGCAAGGGGAAGGCGAGGGGACTACCTATGCACACCGGGGGCTTCGTGTCTGTCGGGCCGGTAGTCAACTGCCGGTGAAGTGCGGCGGCCGACGCTCGCGCTGGGCCGCCAGACCCTCGACCACGTCGTCGGTTGTCATCGTCACCGGCTGAGCCAGCGCCTCCCAGTGCAGCGCGTCCTCCATCGACCGGAGCCCCTCCCGCAGCGCGATCGTGGTCAGCCGCGTCGCCACCGGCGCCTTTGCCGCCACCGAACGGGCGACCGCCAGCGCTGCCGGCAACAGCCCCTCTCCCGGGAACGTCCGGTTGACCAGACCCATGCCGACTGCCTCCTCCCCGGTCACCACCCGACCGGTGAGCAACAACTCCCGGGCTACCGCCAGGCCGGCCACGTCGGGCAGCAGCCAGGTGGTGGCCATGCCAGGGTGGATGCCCAACGCGGTAAACGGCACCGACAGCGTCGCCTCAGGAGCGGCATACCTCAGATCGCAGGCCAGGGCCAGGGCTAGCCCGGCGCCGACCGCCGGACCGTTGATCGCCGCGATGGTGGGAACCTCCAGATCCCGGATGGCCAGCCAGGTTCGGTAGAACGGCAGCATCCGTGAGCGCAACTTGTCGACGCTGAGCCCGGCGCCGACGTCAAGCCAACTGAGGTCGCCTCCTGCGCAGAAAGCCGGACCTGCCCCTGTCACCAGCACGACGCGGAGGCTGTCGTCCTGCCGCAGATCGCGCAGTGTGCTGCCCCAGGCAGCGGTCAACTCCTGCGTCATCGCGTTGCGGCGCTCCGGCAGGTCGAGCGTGAGTACGACCACGCCGTCGGCGGATCGCTCGACCCGCAGGGGTGCTTCGCTCACAGCAGCGGCCACGCAACGAGGTTACCCACCCCGACCGGGGCGATCCCGAGGCCGGCGGCTTGGCCGGGGCGGGAGCGACACACGAGCGTGCAGGCCCCCCCGCTTACGCTCAATCAGGCTCCCTCCCCGGTAGGGTTGGGGAAGCACCTCACCGCATCCGCGGCTGAGGAGGCCTACGAAGGCTAGGAGGCGACGTGGCCGAGAGCTATAACGGTTACTGCGTGAAGTGCAAGGACAAGCGCGACTTCGACGGCGAGGTCAAGGTGAGCGAATCCGGTCGCCGCATGGCACAGGGCATCTGCCCGGTTTGTGGTACGAAGATGAACCGGATCCTCGGCAAGGCCTGAGCCCCACAGCACGGAGGACAAGACGGCGACCCCCCCGGGGGTCGCCGTCTTTCTGTGGACGCAGTCGCGGCTGTGGACGGCCACCGCCTCGGTCGGGCTGCGGCTGGCACGCTCGATCCCTGTCGCCTCCAGGAATCGAGAACCGGCCGATGAGACCGCTGCTGCTACCCGCCCTTCGCCGACTCTGGCGTGACCGCTCGACCCTGCAACTCGGCCTCGACCCCGCCCGGGCCCTCCTGGTGTGCGATCTGCCGCCTGGCGCGGACAAGCTGCTCGACCGGCTCGACGGTACGGCGGAGCTCGACGACCTCCTCAGCGGCGCCGAGCTGGGCGGCTTGGACCGGGGCGCGCTCGAACAGCTGGTGGGTGCGCTGGTCGGGGCCGGTGCGGTCGTCGACGCGGCGACCTCGACACCGCTTCCAGCGACGCTGGACCTGGCGGCCCGCCACCGACTTTCCGCCGATGCCGCTTCCCTTTCACTGCTCGTCGGCGATGCCGGCGGCGTGCTCGCCCACCGGCATCGGTGCATGGTCGCGTTGCATGGGCAGGCCAAGCTCGCCGTGCCGCTCGCCAGCACATTGGCGGCAGCGGGCGTGGGCCGGGTGCACGTCGTCGGGCGGGGCCCGGTGGAGCAGCGTGAAGTCGCGCCGGGCGGCTTCGCCGCAGCCGACGTCTCCCGACCCCGTGCCGAGGCGGCCGCCGACGCGGTGGCGCGCGCCGCACCACAGGCCGACCCACGCCCTCTCCCGCCACGGCGCCGGCCCGACCTGGTGGTCCTGGCCGGCAGGGCCGCCGCCGACGCCATGCTGATCGACCGGCTCTTCGGTGATGGCGTCGCACATCTGGTGCTCAACGTGCGCGACACCGCAGGCGTTGTCGGTCCGCTGGTCACCCCAGGTCGGTCGAGCTGCCTGCGGTGTGCCGATCTGCACCGCCGCGATCGCGACCCGCTCTGGCCGGCGGTCGCAGGCCAGTTGGGCACGGCGCACCGCGGGCACATCGAGCCGCAGGACACGGCCCTCGCCGCGGCGCTCGTGGGCCTGGCGGCGCTGCAGACCTTGGCCTACCTCGACGGGAGTGTTCCCGCGCAGAGCACCGACGGGACGCTGGAGCTTGCCCTGCCCGACTGCCGGGTGCGTCGCCGGTCCTGGCCGCAGCATCCGGACTGCGGGTGCCGGGCGCGAGCCCTCCCGCGCACCGGATGAGGCCGCCGCACCGGCCGACGGTCCCCGGTCTCTTCCCCCGTATCGACAGGTTCGGTCGTCAACTTGAGGGAAAAGGCCCGACGAGTTGCCCCCGCGTGGTGCGCCCGCAGCAGGGGAGACAATGAGGGCGTGACCGAGATCCCGCGACGCGCCGTGACACGGGGAGTCAAGCTGGCCTCCCTGCCGCTGGGAATGGCGGGCAGGGTGACGCTGGGTGTCGGCAAGCGGCTCGGCGGCCGGCCGGCCGAGATCATCGCCACCGAGATCCAGCAGCGGACCGCCGAACAGCTGTTCTCCGTCCTCGGCCAGCTCAAAGGCGGCGCCATGAAGTTCGGCCAGGCCCTGTCGGTGTTCGAGGCGGCCATCCCCGAGGAGGTGGCCGGCCCCTACCGCGCCGCCCTGACGCGGCTGCAGGAGGCCGCCCCATCACTGCCGGTGACCACCGTGCACCGCGTGCTGGCCGACCAGCTCGGTGCGGACTGGCGGGCGCAGTTCCGGGAGTTCGACGACACCCCGACCGCGGCGGCCAGCATCGGTCAGGTGCACCGGGCCGTCTGGTCGGACGGCCGGGCGGTCGCCGTCAAGGTGCAGTATCCCGGTGCCGGGGCGGCGCTGCTGTCCGATCTCAATCAGCTTGCCCGTGTCGCCCGGCTGTTCCAGCTGCTGGCTCCCGGCCTCGACATCAAGCCGCTGATCGCCGAGCTCAAGGACCGGGTGGCCGAAGAGCTCGACTACGAGCTCGAGGCAGGGGCCCAACGGGCCTTCGCCGCCGCATACGCAGGCAGCGCTGACATCCTGGTACCCGGAGTCGTGGCGGTGTCCGCGCGGGTGCTGGTGACGGAGTGGGTCGACGGCACGCCGCTGTCACAGGTCATCAGCTCCGGTGACCAGGACCAGCGAGACCGCGCCGGGCTCCTGCTGGCCAGCCTGCACTTCTCCGCACCCAAACTGGCCGGGCTCATGCACGCCGACCCGCATCCGGGCAACTTCCGGCTACTCCCGGACGGCCGCCTCGGCGTGCTCGACTTCGGGGCTGTGGCCCGGTTGCCGGATGGAATGCCCGAGCCCATCGGCCGGCTCACCCGGCTGGCCCTGGACGGCAGGGCAAACCTGGTGCTGGCTGGGCTGCGCTCAGAGGGGTTCGTCAAACCGGACCGGCAGATCGACGCGGAGCACGTCCTGAGCTACCTGATGCCGATGCTGGCGCCCTTGCAGGGCAAGGAATTCCAGTTCACCCGCACCTGGTTGCGCAAGGAGGCCGCCCGCATCGCCGACCCCCGCGGGGAGGCGGCCCAGATGGGACGGCATCTGAACCTACCGCCGTCATACCTACTGATCCACCGCGTCACGCTGGGGTCCATCGCAGTCCTGTGCCAATTGGAGGCCAGGGCGGCCTTCCGCAGCGTGGTCGAACAGTGGCAGCCCGGCTTCGCCAAGCCCTCCCGCCGCCGCTCATCCGCACGCCGGCCCACCGTCACCGGCTCGGCGGGCTCAGCTGGCTAGGACGCTATCCACCGGTCACCACCAGGCGTCGTCGAGTTTGCCCTCGATGCCGCGCAGGTTGTCCCTCGTGCACCTCTCGCACAACCAAGTGCGCCGGCCCTCCACAGTCTCGGACGACCAGGTGGCGGGTGCCTGCTCGGCCCGACGCTCACACCGCCGGCAGCTCACCTCTGTGGCGTCCCGCTCCATCCCCGCACCGTAGGCGATCGCCCGCAACAGCAACCGCCCAGCCGGCGTCGTGGCCGGCTGGGCGGTTCTGGTACGGGTCCTGCTGGGCGTGGTGCAGGCCACGGGCTAGATCAGCGCCTCGCGGGCGGCCCTGGCGCGCCGGGCGGCGGCCTCGGCCCGGCGTTGCCAGCGCCGTGCCGCCGCGACCCGATCCGCCAGGCCTTCTGCGCTCGCCTGCTCGCGCCGTTCGCGTATTCGTGCTCGCGCGAGTTCCTCATGGATCAACATCTCTGTGCTCCTTGTCGCAGTGTTGTCCTCACTCCGCGGTGGCCGGCCGGTCACGCCGCCACCACCTTGTCGCCGGCGTCCTTTCGCGGACGGCCCCGAGGCCGCTTGCGCGCGATCACGACACCGCGTTCGAACAGCTCCCCGCCCCACACACCCCAGGGCTCCCCGCGCTCGAGCGCGCCAGCCAGGCAGGCGGCTCGGAATGGGCACCCCAGGCAGTAGGACTTGGCCAGCTCGAGGGCAGCAGGGGACTCCGCGAACCACAACTCGGGGTCCTCCCGCCTACAGGGGAGCAGGTCCCCCAGATCGTCGACCCCGCCGGGCAGCGGGGCCACGGAGGTCTCGGTCACCGGTTCCACCTCTTCTTCCTGTCTTTGCTACGGATGGGCAAACAAAAAGGCCGCGGACCCTTTGTGGGGTTCCGCGGCCTCGAGGTGAGCCGGTCTGAGGTTGTGATCAGACTGGTTTTCCTCGAGCTGCGGTCCCCTGGGCGGTGTCATCGCCGGTCTTGACAATCGTCATCCGGACGCGCGACACACCGGTCCCCTGGGCGCTGAGGTCGAACGGCGTAGCGCCGCTGACACCGGCCAGGGTGGAGGCCTGCCGCGAAGCCGGAGCGCAGTCAGGCACCCGGGCGGCGGCGAGAGTGATCGTCACCGGGCACCTCCTCTGCGGCAGACGGCGAGCGCGCAGGCGCGTGCTCGGGGATGTATGCAGGCTACGGCCGCATGCCCTGGGTGGCAACGCTATTTATCGGACTGTTGCCTGGCGCAGCAACTGCAGCACCTCGGCGCCGTACTCGTCGAGCTTGTGCGGCCCGATACCGCCAATCTCGGCGAGTCCCACGGCGGAGTCGGGGCGACGCTCGGCGATGGCGGTGAGGGTGGCATCGGTGAACACCACGTAGGCGGGGACGCCCTTGTCCCGCGACCGGGTCAGTCGCCACTCACGCAGTTGCTCGAACAGTTCCTCGTCGATGTCGCCGGGGCAGCCGCTGCACCGGCCCAGCTTGCGCTGCTTGGCGTCGAAGAGGGTCACGCCACACACCCGGCAGACCGGCACCCCGCTCCGCTGCCGCCCTGAACGCGGACCGCGGCCCTGGTGACTCGCCGTCGGGTTGATCAGGCCGTCGAGGAAGCGCGACGGCCGCCGGCCCCGACGCCCCTCTGCGGTTCGGGACAGCGCCCAGGACACCTGCAGGTGCTCGCGAGCGCGGGTGATCCCGACGTAGAGCAGGCGACGCTCCTCCTCGATCTGCTCGTCGGTGCCGGCGAAGGAGATGGGCAACATGCCGTCGGTGACGCCGACGATGAAGACGACATCCCACTCGAGTCCCTTGGCCCCGTGCAACGAGGTCAGGGTGACGCCTCGTACGGACGGGGCGTGCTGGTGCTGGACGCGCTGCGCCAACTCGGCGACGAAGTCCTCCATCGAGGCCTCCGGCGTCTCCTGCGCCAGCCGGACCAGCGCCGCCAGACCTTCCCATTGCTCCCGGGCCGCCCCGCCGGCAGGCGGTGACCCGGCGGAGAATCCGGCCGAGGACAGGACCGCTGCCACGTCGGCGGCCAGGTCGCGGCCATCGCCGGCGACACTTCCCCGGGCGCTGTCGCCGGAGCGGGCGGCACCGCGCAGCAGGACGAGCGCGCGCCGCACCTCGGGGCGGTCGAAGAAGCGCTCGGAGCCGCGCACCAGGTAGGGCACCTCTGCGTCGGCGAGGGCCCGCTCGTAGGCGGCCGACTGCGCGTTGGTGCGGAACAGCACGGCGACCTGGGCCGGGTCGCTGCCCCGGTCGACCATGCTGCGGCAGGCCGCCGCCACCGCGGCCGCCTCAGCCGGCTCGGAGTCGTACTCCTGTAGCCGTGGCGGCGGCCCGGCCGGCCGCTGGCCGACCAGTCGCAGCCGTGCCTCGGCGGCTGCTCCCCTCGCCCGGGCGATCACGGCGTTGGCCAGCTCGACGACCTGCGGTGTTGACCGGTAGTCGCGCTCGAGCCGGATGACGGTGGCCGCGGGAAAGCGCCGGGCGAACCCCACCAGGTAGTCGGGGGAGGCACCGTTGAAGGTGTAGATGGTCTGGCTGGCGTCACCGACGACGCATAGGTCGTCGCGCTCGCCGAGCCAGGCGTCGAGGAGCCGCTGCTGGAGCGGGTTGACGTCCTGGTACTCGTCGACCACGAAGTGCCGGTAGCGCGCCCGCACCTCCTCGGCCACGTCCCGGTGTGCATCGATGCCGGCCGCCATGATCAGCAGGAGGTCATCGAAGTCGACGAAGCCGGCAGCCCGCTTGACCTCTTCGTACGTCGCGCAGACCGCGGCGACGATCTCGGCCGGGAGAGGGGACTCCCTGCCCCCCCGCGCCGCCTCGACCACATAACGGTCGGGCGCGATCATGCAGGCCTTGGCCCACTCGAGCTCCCCGGTGACGTCCCGGACCGTCGCCCGGTCGGTGCGCTGGCGGTGCCGCGAGAGGGCCTGGGCCACCAGGCTGGCCTTGCGGTCGACCACCGCGGGCATCTCACCGCCCACCAGGCGCGGCCAGAAGTAGCGCAACTGCCGCAGTGCGGCGGCGTGGAAGGTGCGCGCCTGCACGCCGTCGACGCCGAGCTCGCGCAGCCTGCCGCGCATCTCGCCGGCGGCACGCTGGGTGAAGGTGACCGCAAGGAGCTGCCCCGGGGGGACGGCGCCGGTCAGGATGCCGTGCGCGATCCGGTGGGTGATGGTGCGCGTCTTGCCCGTGCCGGCGCCGGCCAGGATGCAGACCGGCCCCCGGCCGGCGAGGACAGCAGCGCGCTGCTGCTCGTCGAGGCCGGCCAGGACGCCGTCAACCGCCGACGGGAGGCTGGTCACGGTGCGGATCCTCGCAGCGGGGTGCGACGGGAATTACCGGATGGGGGCACTGTTATTTGGGGAGGGTAACGCGAGGAGGGCCAGTGGCAGACCGCCTGACGATTTACAGCACCCAGTGGTGCGGCTTTTGTCACCGGCTCATGCGCCAGCTCGCGCGCGCCGGCATCGACTTCGACACGGTCGACATCGAGGTGACCGAGGGTGCGGCGGCGTACGTAATGAGCGTCAACGGCGGCAATCAGACGGTGCCGACGGTCGTCCTTCCGGACGGCTCCGTCCTGACCAACCCCAGCCTCGCCCAGGTGGTCGACGGGCTGGCAACCGCATAAGCCCACCGCCGGGCGTGCCGCCCCGTCCGGTCACCCCCGGGCGGCTGCCGCAGATGCTCGCCGACCTGATCGCCGCCGCCGGTGCGGGGCGGCTGCGCGTCGCCGTCGACGGCGCCCCCGCTGCGGGGACCGCCGAGCTCGCCGACCGGCTGGTCGACCTGCTCCGGGCCGGTGGGCGACCGGGCGTGAGGGTACGGGCACCGGACTTTCTCCGACCGGCGTCGGTCCGGCTGGAGCACGGCCACGAGGATCCCCAGAGTTACCGCTCCGGGTGGCTCGACTACGCCGCCCTGCGGCGGGAGGTGCTCGACCCGTTCGCCGCCTCCGGGCGCTACCTGCCGACGCTCTGGGACGGCGCGCGCGACCGGGCGACCCGGGCGACCCCCGTTCTGACGGCCCCCGGAACCGTGCTGCTGCTCGACGGGTCGCTGCTGCTGGGCAGCGGACTGCCCTTCGACCTGTCGGTCCACCTGCGGCTCGGCGTGGTCGCCCTCGCCCGGCGCACCGAGCCCGTCCTGCGCTGGACCCTGCCGGCCTACGCCGGGTACGACGGTGAGCAGTTGGCCGACGTCGTCGTACATGCTGATGACCCCCGCCATCCGGCCGTAGCGTTCAGCCGGCTGCTATCCAGGCCCTGATCAGCCAACTGGAGATGGACACCGGAGGCGGGCCCGCCCTGTCGGCCAACTCCGCCCGGGTGAACCACCGAGCCTCCGCCAACTCGCCGTCGAGCGGCACCGGCTCCTGTCCCGTGGCGGCGCGGGCGGTGAAGCCCAGCATGAGCGACGAGGGGAACGGCCACGGCTGGCTGGCCTCGTAGTGCACGTCGGTGACGACGACCCCCGTCTCCTCAGCCACCTCGCGGACGACGGCATGCTCGATTGATTCCCCCGGCTCGACGAAACCGGCCAGGGTGGAGAACCGGCCGTCCGGCCAGGACGCCTGCCGACCGAGCAGGGCACGACCGGCGCCGTCGTGCACCAGCATGATCACGGCCGGATCGACCCGCGGGTAGTGCTCGCTGGCATCCACCGGACAGACCCGCAGCCAACCGCCCCCCGCCATCTGCGTCAGCGCACCGCAGCGCGGGCAATGCGTGTGCGTGCGGTGCCAGTTCGCCAGTCCGACCGCGGCGACGAGCAACCCAGCGTCCCGGTCGCTGAGCAACGCACCGACGTCGCGCAGGCCGGCACCGTCAGCCCCTCGCGGCGGATCGGCGGCGCCGACGGCTGCGAAGAACGCGCGACCGTCCTCCTCACCGAGAAAGAACCGGTCGGCCTCAGGGCTCACCTGGTCACCAGGCACGAGGACGAGCGCGGGGGTGCCGTCCCGGTCGGTCACTTCGACAGTCATGTCGGGGCCGAGCGTGAGGACAGCGGCAGAGCCCCAGGCTTGGGCCAGCCATGCGCTGTCGGAACGACGGACAGCAGCCCGATCCGTGGCCGACCGCGACAGGGCAGGCGGCTCGGTCACTCCGTACTGACTTCATCCAATGTGGACAGCGATGGCCTGACCGCGGAGGCGTCCCCGACGACGACCGTCGCCAGCGCCCTCGGGGCGAGGAACCTCGCCGCCTGCTCTGCCACATCGGCGACTGTGACCGCACCCAGCCGGCTGGTGTGCTCGCGCAACCACTCGACGTCGACGTCGCTGGTCAGCAGCGCCGTCAGCATCGAAGCAAGCCCCGCCTGGGTAGCGATCGACAGGGCCAAGGTACCGATGGCGTACTGCCTCGCGTTCCCGAGCTCCCGCTCGCCGACCGGCACCGTGGCGATCCGCCCGAGCTCGTAGCGCATCTCCAGCAACGCAGGTGCGGTCACCGCGGTGGCGACATCTGCCTCCGTGACGACGCTGGAGCCGGCCGTGGAGTGCTCGATGACGCTGTGCGGGGAGTAGGTGTACCCCTTGGCCTCGCGGATGTTCTCCACAAGCCGCGAGGAGAAGTAGCCGCCGTAGACGAGGTTGGCGAGCTGCATGGCCGCGTAGTGCGGATCCTCGCGCGGCAGGGCCCGCCCGCCGATGCGGATGTTGGACTGGACCGCGCCCGGGCGGTCCACCAGCACGACCGGTCCCGGCTGCAGGGGCGGCACTCGGGGAGCCCTTTTGGCTTGAGCGCCGCCATCCCATGTGGACAGTGCCGCCTCGACCCGGTCGAGGGCCCGCTGCGGTGAGACGTCACCGACGATGACCAGCGTGCTCCCGGCAGGGATCACGCGCGACCGGTGCAGTGTCCGCAGTTGCGCGGGAGTCACCGCAGCGACCGCGTCGACCTCTGCCATCTCCCGGGAGTACGGGTGATCGCCGTAAATTCTGCGCAGCAGTGCCTCGCGCGCGATGACGCCCGGCTGCGAGCGGGCCATGTGCAACCGCTGCACGAGCCGGTCACGCTCACCAACCACCTCGTCTGCCGGGTAGGCCGCGCCGGTCAGCACGTCGTCGAGGACCGCCAGCAGCCGCGGAAGGCCGGTAGCCAGGCCATTGCCGCTGAGCAGCAGCCGGTCGGGATCGGCGCTGACGTGCAGCGAGCCGCCGATCTCCTGCAGAGCGACGGCGATATCCACGGTGGACAGGTCGGCTGTCCCGCTGAGCAGGGTCTCGCCGAGCACGGCCGCCTTCGCCGTGTGCCCCGCCGACCGGCCGGCGAAGGGCACCCGCAGGCGCACCTCGACCAGTGGGACGCTGCCCCGGCGGACCGCGAGCACGCGCAGACCGCTCGCCAGGGTCCGCTCGGCGACGGTGAGCTTGCGGGGCCGGCGGGCGGCCGTGAGCGCGGGGACTGCGGCTGTGGGGGCGATGGCCGGGGCGCTCACTTGGCACCTCCCGCGGCGAGCTCCAGCACGGCCCGGCGCTGCGGGACCAACTGAGCGGCGGCGGCAATGACGTCGGCAGGCTCTACGGCGGCGATCAGGCCGGGCAACTCCGCCACCAACTCCGCCCTGCCCCGCTGCTGCTCGGCGATCGCCATGGCCAGTGTCCGGCCGAGGATCGAGTCGACGCCTCTGAGCTGGTGTGCGGCGATCCGCGCGATAACCCGGGCCAGCTCGGTGGATTCAAGACCGTCGTCGGCGAGCCGGCGGAGCTCCTCGTCGATCCCGGTGATCACCCGCTCGACCGGGACGCCTTGCGGATGGTGCGCCTGAAGCAGCAGGGCTGTGGGGTCGCGCACGTCGAACGGGTCGCCCATCAAGCCCAGGTAGCCCGACAGGGACGTCACGATCCGGTCGCCCTGCACCAACCGGCGGCGCAGCCGGGAGGAGTCGCCGTCGGTGAGCACTTCCGCCAGGACGAGGTAGGGGAGATAGGCGGCCAGGTCGGCCGGATCGGGCACCCGCCAGGCCAGAGCAACGGCCGGGGTCGGCGCCAGGGCGTCGACCTCCATGGCCCGGCGCTCCTGCGTCAGGTCGGGCTCGGTGAAGTCCGGGCGCTGCGGTGCATCGCGACCGGGGATGTCGCCGTAGTGCCGCTCGACCATCGCCAGGGTCTCGTCGGGGTCGAGGTCCCCACCGATGCTGAGCACTGCATTGGCCGGCGCGTAGTAGCGCTCGAAGAAGGACGCGGCGTCCTGCACCGTCGCGCTCTCCAGGTCGCCGAAGTCGCCGTACCCGTTGTGCGCGTTGGCGAAGGTGTCGAACATGACCGGTGGCAGGAGCAGCCACGGGAAGGGCCCGTACGGCTGGTTCAGCACGTTGACCCGGATCTCCTCCTTGACCACCGCGAGCTGGTTGGCGAGGTTGTCCTCGGTGATCCTCGGTGAGCGCATCCGGTCGGCCTCGAGGAACAGCGCGCGTTCCAGCGCATTGGCCGGCAGCGTCTCGAAGTAGTTCGTGTAGTCGAGGTGGGTGCTGCCGTTGAACACCCCCCCGGAGGACTGCACGTAGCGGAAGTGCTCCAGCTTCTCCAGCGTCGCCGACCCCTGGAACATCAGGTGCTCGAAGAGGTGGGCGAAGCCGGTCCGGCCCTCGGGTTCGGACCTGATCCCCACGTCGTAGTAGGCAGCCACCGCGATGACCGGCGCTGCGCGGTCGGGAGAGATCACCACCCGCAGGCCGTTGCTCAGCGTGCTGCGCTCGACCGGGTAGGACATGGACGGGATCTGCACAGGGCGCAGGGGCACCCGCCGACCCTAACGGGTGAGCAGCACGACCGCCGCAGCCACCACGAAGAGCGCCACAGCAACGGCCAGGATCGCGCCGACGCGGCTGTTGTGTGCGCCCGGGGGCCGGGCTGACCGCAGGGGCAAGGCGGCCCCCACCGGCGCCTCCCGCGTGCGCTCGCCCCACTCAGCACCGTCCCAGAACGCGAAGAGGCCGGGCTCGCCGGAGGGATCTTCGTACCATCCGGGCCGGGCAGGTTGAGCCACCACGACGCCAGTATGCGTGTCGTCGACCCGAGTGGCCCGCTGCTCGACCCACGCCGGCACGTAAGGTCGTCAGGTGCATCTCGACATCGGCGACCTGACCTTCTCCGTCCGCATCGACGGGCCGGCCGACGGGCGGCCGGTCGTGCTCCTGCACGGGTTCCCCCAGTCGGGGCTGTGCTGGTCGCGGGTCATCCCCCGGCTGACGGCGGCCGGCCTGCGCACGATCACCCCGGACCAGCGCGGCTACTCCCCCGGAGCCCGCCCCGCCGAGGTGTCGGCGTACTCCGCCGACCGCCTGGTCTCCGACGTGCTCAGACTTCTCGATGGGCTGGGCCTGCCCGTGGTCGACCTCGTCGGGCACGACTGGGGCGCCTGGGTGGCCTGGCAGTTCGCCGTCCGCCATCCTGACCGGGTCAGGTCGCTGGTCGCCCTGTCGGTGCCCCATCCGGTCGCCATGAGTACGGCGATGGCGACCGACGAGGACCAGCAACGGCGCTCTGCATACATCGGCCTGTTCCGCCAGGAGGGCAAGGCGGAGCACGTCATGCTCGACGACGATGCCGCCCGGTTGCGGGCGATGTTCGCCGGCTCGGGCCTGACCGAGGACGAGGTCGCCCGCTACGTTCAGCCGCTGCAGGAGCCGGGCGCCCTCACCGGTGCCTTGTCGTGGTACCGCGCGATGTCCCGCCGCGACGTCGAGGGGCTCGGCCCGGCGACCGTACCGACGACCTTCGTGTGGAGCGACCAGGACCTCGCCGTCGGGCCGGTGGCGGCGCATGCCTGCGCCGGTCAGGTCAGCGGGCCCTTCCGGTTCGTCGAGCTGGCCGGTGTCAGCCACTGGATCCCCGACGAGGTGCCCGACGCAGTCGGCGGGGCAATCCTCCGGCAGGTCGCTGAGAGCTGATGCGGATCGTCACCTTCAACGTGCTGCACGGGCGCTCGCTGTCCGACGGCAGGGTTGACGGCGGGCGGGCAAGGCAGCAGTTCGCCGCCCTGGGAGCAGATGTGCTGGGCCTGCAGGAGGTCGACTGGGCGCAGCCCCGCTCCGGCCGGATCGACCTGCCGGCCCTGGCCGCGGAGGCCGCCGGCAGCGGCGCGAGCTACCGCTATGCACCCGCGCTGATCGGCACGCCGGGCCGGACGTGGCGGGCGGCGGGCAACGCCGACGAGCAGCGCCCCGAGCAGCCGTCCTACGGCATCGCGCTGGTGACCCGGCTGCCCGTGCGCTCCTGGCATGTCGTGCGCCTCAGGATGGCTCCGATGCGTTCAGTGATCGTCAAACCGGACAGCAGGAGCCGGCTGATGCTCGTCGCCGACGAGCCGCGGGTGATGCTCGCCGCCGTGGTCGACGGCCCGGCCGGGCCGATGACCGTTGCCACGACGCACCTGTCGTTCGTACCCGGCTGGAACATCTGGCAGCTGCGCCGGGTGTGCCGAGCGCTGCGCCGGCTGCCCGCACCGCGCATACTGCTGGGCGACCTCAACCTGCCCGGTCGGATCCCGGGCGCGGTGTCGGGCTGGCGGATGCTGGCCAGGACGCCCACCTACCCCAACCCCGAGCCGCACGTACAGCTCGACCATGTGCTCGGCAACGGCGCGCTGCCGCAGGTGCTGCGGGCGTCGGCGAGCGCCATGGAACTCTCCGATCACTGCGCCCTGACCGTCGACCTGGGCGCCCCCTGAGGGCTCTTCGACGGCCCGCTGTGCTACCACTGGGCCATGGCCCTCGCCCGCGGGACCCAGTCCCGGCTGGTGGAGGTGGCGCCGGAGCGGCTGGCCGGCTGGCTCACCGGGTTCGAAGACCGGCACGGGGCGGCGAGGTGGCAGGCGTCGGAGCACCTGGTGACCGGTACGGCGCAGGACGGCGCGGTAGCGGCCTGCGAGGTGCCCTTCCCGCCGATGGTCCTGGAGGAATACGACGCCTACGGCGGCTTGCCGGCGCATGCCCTGCGGCGGCGGCGGGTCGGCGTGCTCCTGGTCCGGCTCGGTGGCTACGCCGCGGGGGTGTTCGAGGGCACCGAGTTGGCCGCCTCCAAGGTGGGCTCACGACAGGTGCACGGGCGCAACGCGGCAGGCGGGCAGTCGCAGCAGCGCTTCGCCCGTCGTCGTGAGGGGCAGGTGCGGGTGGCCCTGCGCGAGGCCGCAGACGTCGCGGTGCGGGTCCTGGTGCCGGCCGCCGGCGGCCTCGACGCCGTCGTGCTGGGCGGCGACCGGCGCGCTGTGACCGCAGTCCTGGTGGACCCGCGGCTGGCCGCGCTGCGGCCGCTGGTGACGCCTCGCCTGCTCGACGTGGTCGATCCGCGGCTAAGCGTCCTGCAGGGCACGGCGGCGACGTTCCGGGCGGTCCGGATCAGGGTGAGCGACCCGTGACGCTGACCGACCTGCGGCCGGCCGGGGC
This sequence comes from Pseudonocardiales bacterium, assembly GCA_040003795.1. Taxonomy (GTDB): domain Bacteria; phylum Actinomycetota; class Actinomycetes; order Mycobacteriales; family QHCA01; genus QHCA01. The sequence continues at coordinate 14,889 of JBDUBV010000047.1, forward strand.
CGACGCCGACGCGGTCTTCGACACCTTCGTCGAGTGGGCCGAGGGTCAGGGCTTCACGCTCTACTCGGCGCAGCAGGACGCCCTCATCGAGATCGTGTCGGGCTCCAACGTCATCCTCAGCACGCCCACCGGCTCGGGCAAGAGTCTGGTAGCCGTCGGGGCCCACTTCGCCGCGCTGGCGCAGGGCCGGCGCTCGTTCTACACAGCTCCGATCAAGGCGTTGGTGTCGGAGAAGTTCTTCGCCCTCTGCAAGACGTTCGGCGCGGCCAACGTAGGGATGATGACCGGCGACGCCAGCGTCAACCCGACGGCCCAGATCATCTGCGCGACCGCCGAGATCCTGGCCAACCTCGCGCTCCGGGAGGGCTCGTCAGCCAACGTGGGCCTCGCCGTCATGGACGAGTTCCACTTCTACGCAGACCCCGACCGGGGTTGGGCGTGGCAGGTGCCGCTGCTGGAGTTGACCGGCACGCAGTTCCTGCTGATGTCGGCCACTTTGGGCGACGTCACCGACCTGCGAGCGGACTTGGCCCGCCGCACGAGTCGCCCGACCGCGGTCGTGTCCTCCGCCGACCGGCCGGTGCCGCTGGTCTACTACTACGCGACGACGCCGATGCATGAGACGCTCGAGGATCTCCTCGGCACAGGCCAGGCGCCGATCTACGTCGTGCACTTCACCCAGGTCTCGGCCTTGGAGCGCGCGCAGGCGCTGATGAGCATCAACGTGTGCACCCGGACGGAGAAGGATGCCATAGCGGAGTTGATCGGCGGCTTCCGCTTCACTGCAGGATTCGGCAAGACACTCTCGCGGCTGGTGCGCCACGGCATCGGCGTGCACCACGCCGGGATGCTGCCAAAGTACCGCCGGCTGGTGGAGCGGCTCACTCAGGCCGGCCTGCTCAAGGTGATCTGCGGCACCGACACGCTCGGGGTGGGCATCAACGTACCCATCCGTACCGTCGTGCTGACCGGCCTGTCCAAGTACGACGGGCTCAGCACCCGGCTGCTCAAGGCCCGTGAGTTCCACCAAGTCGCCGGCCGGGCCGGTCGGGCCGGCTTCGACACCGCCGGCACCGTCGTCGTGCAGGCGCCCGAGCACACGGTGGATAACCAGAAGGCGCTGAACAAGGCAGGCGACGACGTGAAGAAGCGGCGCAAAGTGGTCCGCAAGAAGCCGCCCGAGGGATTCGTGTCCTGGGGCGAGCCGACCTTCGCCCGGCTCGTGGCCGCCGAGCCGGAGACCCTCACCTCGAGCTTTCAGGTCAACCACTCGATGGTGCTCAACGTGATCGCCCGCTCCGGGTCGGACCCCTTCGCGGCGATGCGGCACCTGCTGACCGAGAACCACGAGTCCCGGCCGGCTCAGGTGAGCCACATCCAGCATGCCATCGCGGTCTATCGCGCCCTGCTGGCCGCCGGGGTGGTCGAGCAGCTTCCGGAGCCGGACGAACAGGGGCGGACCGTGCGGCTGACCGTCGACCTGCAGAACGACTTCGCGCTCAACCAGCCGCTGTCGACCTTCGCGATCGCTGCGACCGACCTGCTGGACCGCAGTTCACCCACGTACGCACTCGACATCGTTTCCATCATCGAGGCCACGCTCGAGGACCCGCGGCAGGTGCTGTCGGCCCAGCGCTTCAAGGCTCGCGGCGAGGCGGTAGCGGCGCTGAAGGCCGACGGCTTGGACTACGACGAGCGGATGGAGTTGCTCGAGGAGGTCACCTACACCAAGCCGCTGGAGGAGCTGCTGCAGGCAGCCTTGAGCATCTACCGCAAGACCAACCCGTGGGTCGACGAGCACCCGCTGTCGGCCAAGTCGGTGGTCCGGGACATGTACGAGCGGGCCATGACGTTCGTCGAGTACATCGGCTTCTACGGTCTGGCCCGCTCCGAGGGCCTGGTGCTGCGCTACCTGGCCGACGCATACAAGGCGCTGCGGCAGACGGTGCCCGAGGGCGCCCGCACGGACGAGCTGACCGACCTCATCGAGTGGCTCGGCGAGCTGGTGCGCCAGGTCGACTCGAGCCTGCTCGACGAGTGGGAGCGAATGCGCGACCCGGCCGCGCCCATCGCGGCGCCGACGGCTCCGGCCGGTGAGGACCGGCCCCCGCCGGTGACCGCCAACGCCCGGGCCTTCCGGTTGCTGGTGCGCAACGCGATGTTCCGCCGGGTGGAGATGGCGGCGCTTCGGCGCTACGACGACCTCGGCGAGCTCGACACAGACTCCGGCTGGGACGCCGGGCGGTGGCAGGCCTCGCTGGAGCGTTACTACGCGGAGTACGACGAGATCGGCACCGGCCCAGCCGCCCGCGGCCCGGCGCTGCTGATGATCGAGCAGTCACCGGAGGCCTGGCAGGTCCGGCAGACCTTCGACGACCCGGCCGGTGACCGCGACTGGGGGATCAGCGCAGAGGTCGACCTGGCGGCATCCGACGAGGCGGGCACGGCCGTCGTCCGGGTGAAGTCCGTCGACCAGCACTGAGCCGATCAGGCGCGGATATCCTGGCATCGGCGAGGACCTGCGCGGACGCCATGCCCGCCACTGTCCTTACGGTTCGCCATGGCGGTCATGGTCGTACCGGAGGGACGCCCGGGCCTTTCGCCGCCGCCTCGTCGGGATCGACGATCAGTGGGAAACGCGCGCCCTACGCCAGAGCCAGAGCGCCGCTACGGCAAGCAAGACGGTGAACACGGCCGGCCCGATCGCCTG
>JBDUBV010000048.1:0-17554 GCA_040003795.1 Pseudonocardiales bacterium
GGCGTGGCCGGCATCCACCGCCTGCTCGCCGCCCGGGCCGACCTCGACGCGGCCGACTGCCTGGTCGTGGTGGCCGGCATGGACGGTGCCCTGCCCAGTGCGGTCGGCGGCCTCACCGGCGTGCCCCTGGTGGCCGTCCCGACCAGCGTCGGCTACGGCGCCTCCTTCGGCGGCCTGGCAGCGCTGCTGACGATGCTCAACTCCTGCGCCCCCGGCGTCGTCGTGACCAACATCGACAACGGCTTCGGCGCGGGAGTGTTCGCTGCCCGGGTGGCCCGGCGCAGCGCCCGAGGGGCGGCGCAGGCAACGGACGCGGTCCAGTGATCGGTTGGCTCGACTGCACCGCCGGTGCCAGCGGCGACATGCTGCTCGGCGCGCTGGTCGACACAGGGGTGCCGCTGGCGACCCTGCAGGCCGCAGTCGATGCGGTCGGGGTCGAGCCGATCCGGTTGACCGCCGGGCCGGCCAACCGCGGCGGTCTCGGCGCGACCCAGGTGCAGGTCGACGCCCCGCAGAGCACGGTCACCCGCACCTGGCCCAACATCGCGGACCTGTTGGAACGTGCCGACCTGGCCGAGCCGGTCCGGGTCAAGGCTCTCGATGCCTTCGCCCGGCTGGCCGCCGCCGAGGCCCGGGCGCACAGGATTCCGCCTGCGCAGGTGCACTTCCACGAGGTGGGTGCCCTCGACGCGATCGCCGACATCGTCGGCACCTGCGCCGGGTTGCACCACCTCGGGCTGACCCGGTTGAGCGCCGGGCGGGTCACCCTCGGCAGCGGCGTGGCCCGCACCGAGCACGGCCTTATCCCGGTACCCCCTCCGGCAGTCCTCGAACTGCTCTCCGACGTGGACGCGCCGGTGTGGTCGGGCCCGGCGCCGTACGAGATGTGCACGCCGACCGGCGCCGCGCTGCTCGCAGCCCACGTCGACGTCTGGGAGCCGCTGCCGACCATGACCGTCCTGCGGATCGGAGCGGGCGCCGGCCGGCGGGAGATCGACGAGTTGCCCAACATCGTCCGTCTCGTGCTCGGTGAGCCTGCTCCGGTCACGTCCGCCGACCAGCATGCCGCAACCCTCATGGAGTCCAATGTGGACGACCTCGACCCGCGACTGTGGCCCCGTGTGCTCGAGCGGCTCATGGCTGCGGGGGCCTTCGACGCGTGGTTGACACCGATCCTGATGAAGAAGGGCCGCCCGGCGCACACCCTGCACGTCCTGTGCGAGCCGGCGCAGGTCGAGCAGCTGCGCGCGATCGTGTTCGCCGAGACCTCCACGATCGGCGTGCGGCAGGCCACTGTCGGCAAGTACGCCCTTGAGCGGGAGACGGTGACGATCGACGTCGAAGGCAATCCCGTACGCGTCAAGCTCGCGCGACTCGATGGCGTGGTGGTCAACGTGAGCGTGGAGTACGACGACGTCGCCGCGGCGGCCGCCGTCCTGGGCAGGCCGGTCAAGGACGTGCTGGCAGTGGCCGGCGACCGGGCCCGGGCCCTGCAGGAGGGTCGGTGAACTTCTCCTTCAGTGTCCTGGTGGCCACCTTCCTGGTGATCCTCGCCGTCGAGCTGCCCGACAAGACGCTCGTGGCCACGCTGGTCCTGTCAACCAGGTACCGCCCCTGGCCGGTGTTTCTCGGCGTGGCCCTGGCCTTCGCCCTGCAGTCCCTCGTCGCCGTCACGGCCGGCTCCTTGCTGCACCTGTTGCCGCACCGGCTGTTGCTCACCGTGGTGGCGCTGCTGTTCGCGGCGGGAGCCTTCGTGCTGCTGCGAGAGGCGTACAACACCTCACCGCCGGCACCGGAAGACGACGACAGCGAGCTTGTGGAGTCCGACGCCAGCACCCGCCGGATGATCACCACGTCGTTCGGCGTGCTGTTCGCCGCCGAGTGGGGCGACGCCTCCCAGTTGGCGACGGCCGCGCTCACCGCTCGGTACGACCAGCCGGTGCCGGTGTTCATCGGCTCGTTCGTCGCCCTGGTAGGGGTCGCCGCGCTTGCCATCCTGCTGGGCCGAGTGATCCTGCGGGTGGTCCCGCTGGTCTGGGTGCACCGGATCGCCGGAGCGGTGTTCGCGGTGTTCGCGGTTCTGGTGGCGGTGCAGGCGATCCGCGGCTGACCGGGAACCCGGTTGACCTTGCGAACCGACGCCGGCGAGAGTGCGCCGAGGTAGGCGCCCAAGTCGTCCACGGCTTGGGCCCGCAGCCCAGGACACACCGAGAGACCGTGCCGACGAATCAGGCCCGCTCTGTCATCGTGTAGCGCAGCTTGGCCATCATGTTCTCCGCCGCCGGCACGATGCCGCTGGCGGCGAACAGCTCGCCCACCCGTGCGGCCAGCCCGTCGGCGGTCCACCGCAACTGGTGGTTCTCGATCGCCGCGACCGAGGTGTAGGGCTGGTAGAGCTCCACTGCGTCGCCCTGCACGCCGAACACCTTGCCGCTGATGTGCGCGCTGGCGTCGCTGCACAGGTAGGCCACCATCGGCGCGACGTTGTCGGGGTGCCAGAAGTCGAAACCGTCGTCGTCCTCGGCGGAGCCCGCCGGGATGTCGCCATACGCCGACTCGGTCATCCGCGTCCGGGCGGCTGGGGCGATCGCGTTGCAGGTGACGCCGTAGCGGGCCATCTCCATCGCCACGATCGTCGAGAACGCCGCGATGCCGGCCTTGGCCGCCCCGTAGTTGGCCTGCCCGAAGTTGCCGAGCAGTCCCGAGGTCGACGCCGTGCACACGATGTGACCGGTGCGCCCGTTGCCCTTCCAGTACGCGCAAGCCGCCCGCGTCGGCGCGTAGTGCCCGCGCAGGTGCACGCGGATGACGTCGTCCCACTCCTGCGGCGTCATCTTCACCAGGGTGCGGTCGCGCAATATGCCGGCGTTGTTGACGAGGGCGTCGACGCCGCCGTACTCCTCGACCGCGCGGGTGACCAGCGAGTCGGCCACCTCGACGTCACTGACGTCTCCGGGGACCAGCAGCGCCGTGCCGCCGGCCGCCTCGATCTCGTCGACGACGCCCTGGCCGGCCTCGGCGTCGAACTCGTTGAGCACGACGGAGGCACCTTGCGCGGCGAGTTCGATCGCCTCGCCCCGGCCCAGGCCCCGGCCCGCGCCGGTGACGATCGCCACGCTTCCTTCAAGTAATCCCATGGCGAGCGACCCTAACCCACCCGATCGCACACAGCGTCTTGGAGGAACACGTCGCTTTGGCATTGGCTCGGCGCGGCCGGCCGCTCCATCTGGCGCCAGGACGGGAATACGAACGGCGCCAGGGTGGCGAGCAGGTAGGCCCCGGCGCAGATCAGCAGGGCCGAACGCAGGCCGACCGCTGCCACTGCGGCGCCGGCGAGGAGGCTGCCCAGCGGGATCCCGGCCCAGGCCGACGCGCCGACGGCGCCGAGTACGCGGGCCTGCAGATGTCGCGGCACCCGCTCGTACATGACCGCGCCCATGATCGGGTTGATACCGCCGGCGCCCAGCCCGGCCAGGAACATCACGGCCAGCACCGGGGATACGGTGAACGCCGCCGCGAGCGCCACGAACCGTGGCGCCCCGCACAGCAGGAACCCCACGGCGAAGGTCAGCCGACGAGGCAGTCGTGGACCGAGCCAGGTGGTGACGATGTTGCCCAGGACCGCCCCGAGGGCGAACACGCCGCCGATCAGCCCCAGGGCCACAGAGCTGTGCGCCACCTGAACCGCCCAGACCGGGATCAGCACCGAGCCGCCGGCCGCGTCGAGGAAATTGGTGATCAGCACCATCGAGCCGATGCCCAGCAGCAAGCGGTCCCCACGGACGTAGCGGAGGCCCTCGGCCAGCCTGGTCAGGTAGGACGCCTCGGCATCGAAGGTGTCGGTGCTCGTCGGAGGCTGGGCGGAGCGGGGTACCAGCGCCAGCACCACCAGCGCCGAGAGCACGAACGTGCCGGCGTCGATGGCCAGCACCGTCAGCGACGAGGTGATGGCGACCAGCACGCCGGCGACCGGTGCGCCGACGAGGGATGCCAGCCGGTTGACGCCGTCATAGAGCCCCGCCGAGCGCTCCAGCGGCGTCCCGGCCGCCGCTCCGACTCCCGGCACCAGCACGTCGCGGGCTGCGTCCCCGGCGCCGCGGACCACGCCCGCCAGAGCGACCAGGCCGGCCAGCACCGGCAGGCTCAGCCGACCCGCCAGGTGCAGTACGGGTACCAGGCCGACCGCGACAGCGGCCAGCGCATCGGTGCCGATCGACATCCGCCAGGCACCCCAACGGTCGACGAGTGGGCCGCCGAGGCCCTGCACCACGACGTACGGCGCCATCTCGGCAAAGGCGACCAGCCCGGTCTCGGTCGGGCTGCCGGTCGTGGCGAGCACGAACCACGGCACGGCGAGAAAGGACATCCGGGTGCCGAGCAACGACATACCGACGGCGGTCAGCAGGCCGAGAAGTCCGCGCCGGTCGCCGGTGGACTTCATCTGCGCTCTCCCAGTGGGAAGAGCTGCACCTGCAGCACCACCTTGCGGGTGCCGGGGGCTGGCTGTTCGGTGCGGTAGCGCTCGGCGAGCTCCTCGAGGTCGGCCTGAAGACGGGCGGCCTGCTCGGCGGTCAGATCGTAGGACCAGTCGCTCATGGTGTGTCCGCGGTCCCAGTCGGGCCCGAAGTCCTCGGCCACCGTCTCCACGGAGTCGGCAAAGCGCAACAGCCGCTCGCTGTAGGCCCGCGCGACAGCTCGCAGGTACTCCCCGCCGGCCGCCCGATTGTCCTCATCGACAGTGTCGAAGTACGTCGACCGGTGCGCCGCGCGCCACCAACGCTCGCGCTCCGTTCCGCGGCCGGGGTCCTCGACGATGAAGCCGTAGGCCGCCAGCTGGCGGAGGTGATAGCTCGTCGCACCGCTGGACTGGCCGAGGCGCTCAGCAAGCTGCGATGCGGTCGCCGAGCCGTGCAGGCGCAGCTGGCCCAGCATCTGCACCCGCAGCGGGTGGGTCAGTCCGCGCAGGCTGCGCGCGTCGAGCTTGATGTCGCGGGCGGGGTCGTAGCCCCGCGGGAGATCGGGCGTTTCGGTCATGATGCAAAGCTACCTTTGCGGCGGATACTTTGCAAGGGTCTCTTTGCAACTGGCTGCCCGCTACGCTCCCGGAGATGACCGAGCACTTCGTCGACAGTGAGGTGGGGCGGCTTCGTACGGTGCTGTTGCACCGGCCAGGGCCCGAGCTCAAGCGACTGACGCCGCGCAACAACGACAAGTTGCTCTTCGACGGCATCCCGTGGGTGGGGCGGGCTCAGGAGGAGCACGACGCCTTCGCCGGGGCGTTGCGCACGCACGGGGTCGAGGTGCTCTACCTCGCCGATCTGCTGGCCGAGGCGCTGGAAGTGCCGGCCGCCCGAGAGGACACGATCCGCGCGGCAGCGGCAGACCCCCGGCTGGGCACCACTCTGCGGCGCACCATTGTCGAGCACCTTACCGGCCTGCACCCGCTCGACCTGGCCGGTGTGCTGATGGCAGGCATCGCACACGAGGAGACCCGCGACGGGCTGAGCTTGTCCTACCAGTTGATGGACACCCACGACTTCGTCGTGGAGCCGCTGCCCAACCTGCTGTTCACCCGCGACTCCAGCGTGTGGCTACGAGACCGGGTGGCCGTGACCAGCCCGTCCATGCCGGCCCGGCAACGCGAGACCACGCTGACGCAGGCGATCTACCAGCATCACCCACGCTTTGCGGGCACCGAGCGGGTGTACGACGCCGGTCAGGAGTGGCTGGAAGGCGGCGACGTCCTGCTGCTCGCGCCGGGGGTCGCCGCCGTAGGGGTCGGCCAGCGCACCACGGCGGCAGGGGTGGAAGCGCTGTCGCGGCGGGCCTTCGCCAGCGGCGTCGTGCACACGGTGCTGGTTGTGCCGGTCTCGCAGGAGCGGGCCACCATGCACCTGGACACGGTGTGCACGATGGTCGACGTCGACGCCGTCGTCATGTATCCCCCGGTAGCCGACACCCTCATCGCCTATACGCTGACCGACGGGGAGGCCGGCCCCGAGGTGTCCGGGCCCGAGCCGTTCCTGGTCGCGTCGGCCAAGGCGATGGGCATCGACACGTTGCGCGTGATCGACACCGGACTGGACCCGGTGACCGCCGAACGCGAGCAGTGGGACGACGGCAACAACACCTTGTGCATCGCCCCGCGGCTGGCCGTTGCCTACGAGCGCAACACCGAGACCAACGAGCGGCTGGAAAGCGCCGGGATCGAGGTCATCAGGATCGCCGGCAGCGAGCTGGGCAGCGGCCGCGGAGGGCCCCGGTGCATGTCTTGCCCGGTGGCACGAGACCCGCTCTGAGTCGTGCGAGGTCCGGACGCCGCCGACGGGGGAGGCAACGGCGCCCGGACTCAGAGCAACCTAAGCCCTCTCACTCGACGGGCGCCTGACACGAATTGACCATTCGCCGGCTGGCTCGGCAGTCCCGGCGCAACCCGCCGCGTGATCGGGTCAGCGGGCCATCTTGAGACGGCCGGACGGGGCGGGGTGGAGCCCGTTGGCCCGCACCAATGCCCACACGGTAGTGCCGGCGGGGCCGTCCTCAACGCCCCAGGCGGTCGCCAACTTGGTCACGATGGCCAACCCACGGCCGGAGGACTCATCAGCGCCGGCGCCCCGCGGCTGCGGCACATGCTCCCCGCCGCCATCGGTCACCCGCACCTCGACCATGTCCGGACTCACGTCCCACGCGACCTCGAGATATCCGTGCGACAGGGGATGGGCGTGGCGCACAGAGTTGGTGACGAGCTCACTCAACACGAGGGAAACGTCGTCTGCCAGCCGTCGCCCGACGTGACGATCAGCCATGGCCTTCCTGATCCGGTGCCGGGCAGCGGCCACACTGGCTGCATGGTGGGGGAGTCGGACGCTCATCACGTTGGCCTCCGTACTCCTCTTCAGCGCGCGCCTTTTGCGCCTCTTTGAGGCACCTGCCCGCCCTACCCTCCACAAAACTTCTGCGCCTGGGCGCTGCCCCCCTAGCTGTTGCGCTTATACCCTTCCCAGGCGCCGTAGCACCTCAGCGGGCCGATTAGTAATGACGGCATCTACACCGAGTGAAAGGACGAGGTCGATGTCGCCCGGCGCGTCAACGGTCCACGCGTGGACCCCATGCCCCCTGGCCCGCAACCTTGCGACGTAGCGGGGGTGTCGGCGCAGCGTACCGATGCTCGGCCCGGCGATGTGCACGCCGTTGGGCAGCACGCCGTCGCGCCACGCGGCGTACGTGCGGTCGCGCACCAGAAGCACCGTCGGCAGCTCCGGTGCCAACAGCCGGATCCTGCGCAAACCCATCGGCGCGAAGCTCATCACGGTGACCCGGCCGGCGGCGCTCGCCCCCGGGCCGGTGACGCCATGCCCTGCCAGCAGCCCGACCAGCGTCTGCTCGACCAGGCCGGCGTAGCGGGTCGGATGCTTGGTCTCCACGTGCAGGGCCACCGGCTCGGGCGCGTCGAGCACCATCTCCAGTAGCCGGGCAAAGGTCAGGACGCCGGCTTCGTCGCTGCCGGGTACCTCGGCCAGGCCTCCCTCCCCGGTACGCCAGGACGTGAAGTCCAGCTCGGAAAGCTCGGCCAGCTCCAGGGTGGACACCGGACCACGCCCGGAGGAGGTGCGGTCGACCCGCCGATCGTGCACGCAGACAAGGTGGCCATCACGGGTCAGCCGAACATCGCACTCCAGCGCGTCGGCGCCTTGGTCCAGGGCCCTCTGGTAAGCGGCCAACGTGTGCTCGGGGGCGTCGTGAGAGGAGCCGCGATGGGCGACGACCAGAGGGCCGCCATTAGCCACGGCTCACAGGCTAACTGGGCCTCAGGCTCCGTGGGACTGGTTGCTGACGAACTGCGGGTGGGCCACGACCCAGGCGGCGAGGGTGTCGGCGGACATCGCAGTGAACATCTCCGCCGCCCTGGCGTGGTCGACCAGCAGCACGTCGCCGACCCCCGGCACTGTGGCGTCGCCGGCGATGGGCATGGTGAGGAAGGTGAAGTCGCCAGGCCGCAGGCCGCGGAACTGAAGGACCAGGTCGGTGAGCTGCAGGTCCTGATCGACGGCCATGGACTTGCTGGCCGCGTCCAAGAAGTGGTGCAGCTTGAGCGGGTTGGTCAGCGTCCCGGTGGAGCCGGCCTTGCCCAGCAGCGCGGCAAGGAACTGGTGCTGGCGCTTGATCCGGTCGAGGTCGCCGCCATCCAGGCCGTGGCGTTGCCGGACGTAGAACAGCGCCTGCTCACCATTGAGGTGGTTGACGCCCTTCTTGAACGTCCTGTGCGTCTCGGTGTCGTACGTGGTGTGGTCGACCGTGACGTCGACGCCGCCGAGGGCGTCCACGACGTTCTCCAAGCCCTGGAAGCTGATCACCACCACGTGGTCGACCTGCTCGCCGGTGAACTGCTCGACCGTCTTGGTCAGCAGCTGGATCCCGCCGTAGGCGTAAGCCGCGTTGATCTTGAGCTTGGCGCCGGTGGAGTTGCCGCCCGGGGGGATGTAGACGTAGGCATCGCGCGGGATGGAGACGACGTACCCGTGCTTGTGGTCGGCCTGCAGGTGCACGAGCATGATCGTGTCGGTGCGCTGCACGCCCACCGTGGCGAACTGCTTGGGATCCATCGGGTCCTGGGCCCGGCTGTCGGACCCGACCACGAGGAAGTTGGCAGCGCCGTCGAGGGTGGCCCGGGCCTGCACCTTGGTGGCCCCTGGCGACGGCGCGGCGAAGGGCTGGATGCGCTGGATGTTGTTGTTGTACTTGTTGGCCGCCGCCATGACGGTGCCGACCAAGCCGCCGCCGATCACCGTGATGATCACCAGGCCGACGGCTGCGACCAGGCGCCAGGGCCGCTGTCGCGGTAGGTGCTGCGCGCTGTGCCGGGAACGGTGACGCCCACCCTGCGCCGGTTGACCCGAGGCTCGCGGGGATCCGTCGAGCAACTACATCTCCTTCGGTGTCGACCCAGCACAATCAGGGCAGAGCATGGCACGAAGTGCACTAGGTTAGCCGACGTCCGCTCCGCGGGCGATCTGGCGCCTCAGGTCAGCCGGCCGTACACCATGTCGGTGTAACCTGGCGCCACCCGCTCCGTTGCACTGACAGGAAGGGGCGGAGTGTCGTCGCCGAGACCCTCGCCGGACGCTGAGCCGCACCTGCTCGCGCCCGCCGACCCGCACCCCAGCGGCCCGGTGCCGGTCGGTCCAGCCCCGGTGCCGGTGGTGAGGGTTGGCGGCTCCCGCGCTTACGTCGCCGCCAAGCGAGCCCTCGACCTGGTCCTGGCCGGTGCCGGCCTGCTGCTGTGCCTGCCTCTGCTGGCCGTCCTGGCACTGGTGGTAAAGCTCGAGAGCCGGGGGCCGGCCATGTATGCCGCCGAGCGGGTCGGCGAGGGTGGCCGGCACTTCGCCTGCCACAAGCTGCGGACCATGCGCAGCGATATGGACGACGCGATTCACCGTGACTACCTGCGTTACCTCATCGCCAACTCCGGCAGCGTGGTCGCCGAGCGCATCCCCGACGATCCGCGCATCACCCGGGTCGGCCGCTGGCTGCGCAAGAGCAGCCTCGACGAATTGCCCCAACTGTGGAACGTGCTCTGCGGTGACATGAGCCTGGTCGGACCGCGGCCGCCGCTGCCGTACGAAGTCGAGTGCTACCGGCCCTGGCAGATGGGTCGGCTCGCGGTGCGGCCCGGACTCACCGGCTACTGGCAGGTGCTCGGGCGGGGACAGGTCACCTTCGACGACATGTGCCGCATGGACCTGCGCTACATCGAGAACCGCTCCCTGCGCCTGGACCTGTGGATCCTGCTCAAGACGCCGCTGGCGGTCGCCTCCCGGCGAGGAGCAGGGTGAGTTTCGTACACCCCACCGCAACGGTGGAGGACGGTGCGCACATCGCCAACGGCACCCGGGTGTGGCACCAGGCACAGGTGCGCACCGGTGCTCGGATCGGGCCCGACTGCATCCTCGGCAAGGGCTCTTTCGTCGACATCGACGTGACCATCGGCGCCAACTGCAAGCTGCAGAACTACGCGCAGGTCTTTCACGGCTCGGTGGTCGAGGACGAGGTGTTCATCGGCCCGCTCGCTGTACTCACCAACGACCGCTTCCCCCGCGCCGCCACTCCCGAAGGCGGGCTCAAGGGTGACGCCGACTGGGCAGTGCAAGGCATCACGGTACGGCGAGGGGCCAGCGTCGGCGCGCACGCGGTGGTGCTGCCCGGCGTCGAGATCGGTGCATGGGCGATCGTCGGCGCCGGGGCCGTGGTGGTCCGCAACGTCGAGGCGCACCGGGTCGTCGTGGGCAACCCAGCCCGCCCGCTGGCGTGGGCCGGCCGCTGCGGACACGTGGTCGACGAGGCGTCTTGGGACTCAGCGCGGGACTGCCCGACGTGCGACCTGCCCCTGCGCTAAGCGCCGACCCGCTCTCTGACTAGGTGGCGCTGCGCATGGCCGCCGGCGCCGACGACGCCGGGGACTCCGCGACCGGCGGCACGCCGGCCCCGACCACCCCGGCGGGATTGCGGCCCGGCACCGCGTTGATCACCACGCCGAGCATCCTGCTGCGGACCTGGGCGATGGTGATCCTGGCCTGCTGCACCTCGTCGATGCCGGTCTGGGCGAAGCGCACCACGAGCAGGACACCGTCGGCGAGCGCAGCGAAGTCGGCTGCTTCTGCAAAAGGCAGCAGCGCCGGAGCGTCGATGATCACCAGGTCGGCCTGTGCCTCGAGCCGCTCCAGGACACGGACCAGCGCCGGCCCGCCGGGCAGCGCCCCGGTCTGCTCGGCGGCAGCGGGCAGCACTCGCAGGCCCGGCAGGCCGCCGGACTGCAGCACCGCGTCGAGTTCGGCGTCGCCGGCCAGCACCGCACCGAGGCCCGGACCCGCCGCCACGCCGAGCAGGCGGGCTACCGCAGGATCGCGCAGATTGCCGTCGACCAGGATCACCTGACGGCCGGCTTCGGCCACCGAGACGGCGAGGTTGGCCGCAACCGTGCTTGCACCGGCCCCCGGCTGGGCGCCGGTCACCACCACGGAGTGGGCCGAGCCCTCCGGCAGGGCGAACTGCATAGCCGTACGCAGCTTGCGGAACGCATCGGCCGTCGCCGACCGGGGGTCCTCGCGCATCACGGGACCGCCACTGCTGTGCCGGCCGATCACCCCGAGCGGCGCCTCGCCGGTCGCATCTGCCAGGCCCACGCTTTCAGTGACACTGCGGTCGAGCAGCATCCGGGCCAGCACGAGCGGCACGCCGACGACGAGCCCGACGAACAACCCGATAAGCAGGTACAGCGCAGGCTTGGGGCTGACCGGCGACGTCGGCGGCTGGGCGACGGATGCCGTGGCCAGCTTGACCGGCGGCAGCGCCCCGCCGTTGGGCCGCTCGATCCGGTCCACGACGGCGGCGAGTTGGGCGGCGATCGCGTTGGCGATGTCGGCTGCCATCTCGGGCGAGTTGTAGGTCACCTTGATCCTGTCCAGGGCGGTGGCCGGCTCGACCAAGGTCACGGTGACGTGCCCGGCGAGGTCGGGACCCCCGGGGATTCCGAGTTGCCTGGCCACCGGGTCGAGCACTGCAGGTGAGGTGCCGAGGTCGACGTAGGTCTGCGCCCGCTGCTGGGTGAACAGTCCGGCGACGTATGCCTCGCTCACACCGTCGGCCTTCTGCAGCGGCGCGTTGGGGCTGACCAGGACCTCGGCCGTCGCCTCGTAGGTCTTGTGCTGCACGACGCTGGCCAAGCCGGCCAGGAGCAGCCCGACCAGCACGCAGCTGCCGAGCAGGCGCCAGGAGTCACGGAACTGCAGAGCGACGCGGCGCAGGTTCATAAAGCTGACCCGAATCTCGAGGCAAACAGGGCTGTCCCTGACAAGATAGTCCGCCGGGCACCTCCACCCGGCGATCACCCGACGGTCTCGCCGCGCCACGCTGGGCGGGTATCGTCGCCAGCGGGCGCCCGCCCTTCCCAGCACTCTGATGGAGACGCACCAGATTGGGACCCGACGCGACCGGCCCCGCCGCGCAGCCCATTCGGGCTGGGGACTCCGTCGTCGGCGCTGAGAACTCCCGGGTCGCCGCAAACACCGTCCTGTCGCTGGTCGCGATCCTCGCGCTCGGCCTCACCCGGCTGATCTTCAGCCTGCTGGTCTCCCACCGGCTCGGTGCGGCCGTGCTTGGCCGGGTCAACACGCAGTTGTCGGTGGCAACCTTCGCCTCGCTCGCCTTCGCCACCGGCACGTCGGTCGCAGCGACGAAGTTCGTCCCCGCAGCGCTCGGCCGGGGCGACGAGCAGCAGGCCCGCCGGGCGCTGCTGCTGCTGACGCGCTGGTGCGTCCTCGGCACGGTGGTCACGACAATCGCGGCCGCGCTCATCCTGCCCTGGCTGCGACCTCCGTTGTCGGTGCGGGAGATCTTCGCGACCTGCCTCCTGATCGTCGCGTACTCCGCCTACACCTTCGTACGCGGTGCACAGTACGGGTACGGCAAGGTCCGTCGTTACGCCGCCATCGAGGTGTTCTGCGACTCCCTCGCCGTCGCCGGTGCGTTGCTCGTGGTGCTGTTGCACGTCAACGCGCTGTTGCTGCTGCCGTTCGTGACCGGATACATCCTGTTCGCGGTCCTCGGCTGGCTGGGACTGCCGCGGTCGGCGGCCGGGCCAGGGTCGGCGCTGCCCGTCGCGCTGAGCCGCGAGATGCGCGGTTATGGCGTGTGGGCAGCCCTGGGGATCATGGCCAGCACCGGCTTCCTGCAGTTGTCCATGGTCTTCGCCTATCACTACGGCGCCCGGCACGAGGTCGGCTTCTACGCCGCGGCGCTGGTGCTCACGGTGCCGGCGTACTTCGTGCCGAGGGCGCTGTCCATGGCGCTGTTCCCGTCGATGGCGCATGCGTTCGGCCGGGGTGACACCGAGGAGATCCGGCGGCAGGTCGACGCCGGCACCCGCCTCCTGATGGTGGCCTCGCTGCCCTGCTTCGCCGGCGCCATCCTGCTGGCCCGGCCGGTGCTGCGGGTCGTCTTCCAGCCGTCGTACGCCCACGCGCACCTCGTCCTGGAGTTGCTGCTGGCGGCGACCTACGTGGCCATCGTGTCCATCCCGGCGGTCAACTCCCTCAGCGCCACCCAGCATGCGCTGGTCCGGGTGCCGGCCTTCGCGGCACTGGCGGGCACGAGCATCGGGGTGATCTGCTGGCTGCTGCTCGGGCCCCGCCTCGGCATCACCGGCATCGCGACCGGCTACCTCGCGGGCACGTTCGTGGCCAGCGGCAGCAACATGTACGTCTCGTGGCGGCGCTGGCAGCAGTCGTGGACCACCCTGCTGCTGCGGGTCGGCGCCGCGGCCGTGGTCACCGGTCTGCTGTGGGCGCTGGTCGACGCCGTCGACGCCGGCCTGCTGATACGGAGCGGCGCGATCGTCGTGGTGACGATGGCGACCGCGCTGCTGTGCCCGTACGAGACGCGGCAGGTCATCAGCCGGCTGCGCCTCGTCGTGGCTCAGGCCCGTGCCGGCTAAACGCCGTGCGGGGAGATAGCGTGCAGGCCGTGAGCCGCACGGTCGAGGAGCGCACGTCCGCAGCGCCGAACGAGCCGGGCGCGCCGCCGGCGCGGGAGCTCTGGCCCGACAGCGCACGGATAGCCGCGATCTGCATGGTCGTGGTGATCCACTCGGTCGCCGGCACGGTGCAGCGGACCGCCCCCGGCAGCAGGATGTGGTGGGGGGCGGTGCTGCTGGACGCCGCTGCGAGCTGGGCGGTCCCGGTGTTCGCCATGCTCAGCGGCGCCCTGCTGCTCGGGGCTGATCGGCTGCGCGGAACGGCGGCCTTCTACCGGCGCCGCTTCACCCGGGTCGGCATCCCCGCGGTCGTCTGGATCGCCATCTACTTCGCGTGGAGCACGTGGCACCTGCACCACCCGTTCCAGCTGGCGGCGGCGGCCAAGGCGACGCTGGGCGGCTCGCCGTACTTTCACCTCTACTTTCTGTTCGTGATCCTGGGGCTGTACGCGATCACGCCGTTCCTGCGGGTGGTGGTGGGGGGCATCGGACGGGCGGAGCTGATCGGGCTGACCGCCGGCTGCCTGGCGGTGACGTGGCTCAACGGGTACGTCGGCTTTTACGGGATCGCCAACCAGACCAACGCGCTGACCTTCTTCCTGCCCTACGTCGGATACTTCCTGGCGGGGTACGCGCTGCGCGACCTGGTGTTCAGGGGCTGGGTGTTCGGGCTGCTGTGCCTCGGCGTGGTAGCCACGATCGTCGGGGAAGCGGTGGAGGTCTATGCCCTGGGCACCTTCTCCCCCCTCTACAAGTACAGCGCCCTGACCATCGTCATGTCGCTGCTGGTCTTCGTTGTCCTGGCCCAGCTGGGCCGCTTTGGCGCCGCGCGGGGGCTGTCCGGCCGGATCGCCCGGCCGCTGGCCGAGGCATCCTTCGGGGTGTACCTGCTGCACCCGATCGTCATGGCATTGTTCCTGGAGCGGACCGGCATCGACGTGTTTCCGGCGACGGTAACCGAGTTGCCGGCGACCGTGGCATTCACCATCGTGGCGACCTGGATCGTGATCCTGGTCGTGCGGCAGGTGCCGGTGCTGCGGCGGATCGTCTAGGGCACATGGGGCGCCCGCTACCCTCTGATCGGATCTGAACGCCTCTGGCGCCCCAGGAAGGACAGTTTCCGTGCAGCTGAAAGACATAGTCCGCAAGGTCACCCGGCCACTGGGCATCGACGTGATCAAGTACCGGACCGCGCCACAGGACGTGCTGCCCGTAGACGTGGCGCTGATCGACTTCGTCCGCCCGTACACCCTGACCACCCCCGAGCGGATCTACGCAGTGGCCCAGGCGACCCGCTACCTCGTCAAGGCCGGCATCGAGGGCGCCTTTGTGGAGTGCGGCGTCTGGCGTGGCGGCAGCACCATGGCCGCGGCGAAGACGCTCGTCGACATCGGCGCGGCCGACCGCGAGATCTACCTGTGCGACACCTTCGAGGGCATGACCAAGCCGACGGAGGCCGACCTCGACGTGCAGGGCCTGAAGGCTGCCGACGAGTTCGAGCGGACCAAGACCGGCGAGGACTCCTCCACGTGGGTAGAGGTGCCACTGTCCGAGGTCAAGGCCAACGTCGCCAAGACCGGCTACGACCAGTCGCTCGTGCACTACGTCAAGGGCAAGGTCGAGGAGACGCTGCCCGATCAGGCCCCGGAGAAGATCGCCTTCCTGCGGCTGGACACCGACTGGTACGAGTCCACCAAGCACGAACTGCAGACCCTGTGGCCCCGGCTCGCTTCCGGCGGGGTGCTCATCGTCGACGACTACGGCCACTGGAAGGGCAGCCGGCAGGCCGTCGACGAGTACATCGCCGAGAACGACCTGGCGATCCTGCTCAACCGCATCGACTACACCGGCCGGCTGGCCATCAAGCCCTGAGCCTGGCAGCTTGCTGCCGTCTGGCACCCCCTCTGCGGTGAGCATGGAATTTTGGTGGGCCGCATCGGCATGTCGCCCTGCAAGCTTCCATGATCACGGCGGGGATGTGCTTGACGACGTGACGAGCGCGCGGCGGGCAGCGGAGTCCATGATCGGTGCCGGGGTGCTGCGCGTACGGGGAGGACGGCGGGCGTCGGGCTCGCCGCGCACCCGCGACAGGGCCAGGGCCGTCGTCCAGTACAGCAGGCCCAGCTGCGGCCAGAAGAAGAAGTTGACGGTCAGCGACGTCAGCGCGAACCCGGTCAGCGCCAGCCATCCGGCCAGCACCTCCGGGGCGACTGCCCGCAGCCGCAAGGCCGACGGCAACCACCACAAGGAGATCACAATGGCTACGACGAGCAGCACGCCGGCGAGCAGGCCGAGGGTGGCCGCCGCCTCCAGGACGGAGTTGTGCGCAGTCGTACCCGCAACACCGAAGGGCGTGTTGCGGTACAGCGGCAGCGCGTCCTCGTACTTCGTGGGGCCGACGCCGAACCACAGGTTGGCCCGGATCATCTTGATCGCCGCCGTCCACAGGGCAAGCCGGTCGTTGCTGTCCTTGGTGAAGCGGTCGCGGATCGGGGAGCCCAGCACCAGCAGGAGCATCGTGCCGCCCACCGTGAGGGCCACCTGCGGCCGTAGCCGCAGCCCGAACAGCACGACCACCAGCCCGAATCCCAGGGCGGTCGACACCCGGTCGAACGTGAAGAGCAGCGCCACTGCCAACGTCATCGCCGCGAAGCTCCACCGGATCCGCGCCTGGCGGTCGGCGCCCGCCCCGATGGCGTAGGCCGCGGCGAGCGGCAGGGCCAGCGCGAACAACGCCCCTGCGCCGCTGGCCGGCAGGCCGAGGGTGCCGTCGATGCGGCCGGGGAAAACCCCGAAGAGGGAGTCGTAAGCACGGAATGGCTCGATGCCGATGTAGTGCGCGCCGACGGAGAATCCGGTGACGAAGGCGGCTATCCCGAACAGCGCGTCGGCGGCGGCGAACACAGTGGCTGCGCGCAGCAGGAGAGAGCGCTGGTCACGGTCACTGCCGAGAGCGAACGCCAGGGCGATGATCAGGGTCGTCTCGGTCCATCGGACCGGCCCGCCGAGCACGTCCTTGACATCGAGCCCGGCCGCCGCAGCCGAGGCACCGGCCAGCAGTGCGATCTCGGCAGTGACGACGGCCACAGCGGAGGCCTTCACCGACCAGCCCCGGCGGTGCCGGACGGCCACGGCGTAGAGCCCGAAGCCCACCGCCAGGATGGGCGGGAAGTCGTTGAGCGCCACTCCGAGGCTGGCAGACTGCAGGTACGGAATGTTCGGTGTCAGGGCCAGGAGCAGGAAGAACACCGCTGCGGCCCGCCAGCCCGGCGGCCGCGGCGTACTGGCTCGACTGCGCACCAATTCCTCTTCCCGGGACCGTCCCGCACCGCAACCTCGGCAGCCTACCCGGGGCGCGGCGCCGCCCTGACACGCCGACCTCGCGCTGCGCTGGGATTGGAACCGGTCACCCCGGTGGTACACACTGGGTAACTTCGACCATGTGCCCCATGGGAAGGTTGAGCGTGAGTTCTTCGACAACAGCGCCCTTGCGCGCGGCTGTCATTGGTTCGGGGGCGATGGGGCGCAACCACGTCCGCGTGTTGACCGAGCTCGGTGACGTCGACCTGGTGGGAGTCGCCGACTCCTCCGAGGCCAGCCTCGACGCGGCACTGCGGGGGCGGACCACTCCCCGTTATACCGACGCCGCGCGGCTGCTCGAGGAGCAGCGCCCGGAGTTCGTCGTGGTCGCCACGCCGACGGTGCTGCACGCCGAGATGGCCGAGCTGGCCCTGTCCCGCGGCATCCACGTCCTGGTCGAGAAGCCGATTGCCACCAACCGCGACGAGGCCGAGCGGATGGCCAAGCTCGCCGAGGCGGCCGGCGTGCACCTCGGGATCGGCCATGTCGAGCGCTACAATCCTGCGGTCCTGCAGTTGCGTGACCGCCTCACCCGCGGCGAGGGCGGCGAGGTGCACCTGCTCACCGCCCGGCGCACCGGCCCCTTTCCGGCCCGCGTCCGTGACGTCGGGGTCATCACCGACCTGGCCACCCACGACGTCGACATCATGATGATGCTGACCCTGT
>JBDUBV010000175.1:0-5172 GCA_040003795.1 Pseudonocardiales bacterium
ACACCTGGCTGCCCGACGCGATGGCCGGGCCCACGCCGATCAGCGCCCTGATCCACAGCGCCACGATGGTCGCGGCGGGAATCTACGTGGTCGCGCGGCTCTATCCGGTGTTCGGCGTGCACGCCGCGCCGCTGGTCGTGCTCGGCGTCGTCGCGGCGATCACCATGCTGCTCGGCGCGCTGGCCGCGTTGGGCCAGGACGACCTCAAGCGGGTGCTGGCCTGGTCGACGGTGAGCCAGATCGCCTACATGAGCGGGGCGCTGGCTGTGGGCGCGCCAGTGGCCGCGGTCTTCCACCTGCTGACGCATGCGGCTTTCAAGGCGCTGCTGTTCCTGGCCGCCGGGTGCGTCCTGAACGCCTCTGGTGAGGTGCTGATGTCCTGTATGGGGGGCCTGCGGCGCCGGCTGCCCGTCACGTTCGCGACGATGACATGCGGCCTGGCCGCGCTGGTCGGGGTGCCACCCACGTCCGGGTTCTTCTCAAAGGACGCGGTCCTCGCCGGCGCGTGGGAGGCCGCGCGCGGGCACGGCGGCGGCCCGGCGTGGGTCGGCCGGCTGGTCCTGGTCGCGGGACTGCTGACCGTCGCGCTGACCGCTGTCTACGCGACCCGGCTGTGGCTGCGTATCTTCTTCGGCCGGGCCAGCGGGCCGGCGGCCGGGCGGCATGCGTGGGTGGTGCGCGAGCCGTGCTGGATCATGACGGTGCCACTGATCGTGCTGGCGGTGCCGACCGTGTTGCTGGGCTTCGCCGGCCTGCGGTCGGGCTGGCTGCCCGCCTGGCTCGACACGCCGGGGGTGCCGGTGCACCCGACATGGGGCGTCGGGCTCGTCGCTCTGGGCCTGTCGGCCGCGGGCGTGACCGGGGTGGTCTTGCGCTGGCGCCGGGCTCCAGGCGCCGACCCGGTGCCGGCGATCCCGGTGCTGACCCGGGCCTTCTACCTCGACGAGGTGCAGGACGCCGTCATCGTGCGGCCTTACCGCCTGTTGGCCCGCATCGTCACCGCCGCCGACTCAGGTCTCGTCGACGGGGTGGCCGAGGGCACCGGTGCCGGCGCCGGTGCGCTGTCCCGGAAGCTGAGCCGCCTGCAGTCGGGCAACGTGCAGTTCTACGCCACCGGCGTCCTCGCCGCAGCGGTGCTGCTCGCAGTGGCCGCGGTGCTGCTGTGATCCTGGTAGTGGTCCTGCTCCTGCCGGCTCTGGGCGCCGTGCTGCTCGCGCTGCTGCCGGCCCGCCTCGACCGCGCTGCCCGGGTGCTCGGCGTAGCTTTCACCGGCGCCACCTTCCTGATCGGCCTGACCCTGCTCGCCGGGCGCGGGGCCCGGGCTGCCGGTGACTGGCAGACGGTCGACCTACGGTGGGTGCCGGCCATCGACCTGCGCTTTCACCTCGGCGTCGACGGGATCAGCCTGCCGCTGGTCGTGCTCACCACGCTGCTAACCCTGCTTTGCGCCGGCTACACCGTGCACAGTCTGCCGGCGCCCGGCAGGGCGGGCACCATGCTCTCGCTGGTGCTGGTCCTCGAGGTCGGGATGGTCGGCACGTTCCTGGCCCGCGACCTGCTGCTGTTCTTCCTGTTCTTCGAGGTCGTGCTCGTCCCGATGTACTTCCTGATCGCCGTCTGGGGCGGGGCCAGGTCACAGCACGCGGCAACGAAGTTCGTCCTCTATACCCTGCTCGGCTCGGTCCTGCTGCTCGTCGGCCTGCTCACCGTCTACGCCTCGGCGGGCACCCTGGACATGGTCGAGCTGGCGCGCGCCCACGGCGGTGGCATCCCCAAGTCGGCCCAGGCTGCCGCCTTCCTGCTGATGTTCGCGGGGCTCGCCGTCAAGAGTCCACTGTGGCCGGTGCACAGCTGGCTTCCGGACGCCCATACCGAGGCGCCGACCGTCGGCTCGGTCCTGCTGGCCGGTGTGCTGCTCAAGATGGGTACGTACGGCCTGATCCGAGTGGCCTTGCCGATCGTGCCGGCCGGTGCGGAGCGCTTTGCGCCGCTGATGGCCGTTCTTGCAGTGGCCGGCATCGCCGTCGGCACGCTGGCCTGCTTCACCCAGACCGACCTCAAGCGGCTGATCGCCTACTCCAGCGTCGGCCACATGGGCTTCGTGCTGCTCGGCCTGTCGACGTTGAGCCAGGTGGGGCTGCAGGCCGCGCTGTTCGGCAACATCGCCCACGGCGTGATCACCTCCCTGCTCTTCTTCGAGGTCGGCGGCATCAAGGACCGGTTCGGCACGAGTGAACTGGCCGAGATCGGTGCCGGCCTGGGCAAGCGGCTGCCGCGACTCGGCGGCCTGCTCACCCTCGCCGCCATCGCCAGCCTGGGCCTGCCCGGGCTGGCCGGCTTCTGGGGGGAGGCGTTTGCGGTGCTGGCCGCCTACCGTCCCGCCGCAGCGCTCAACCGGACCCTCTACCTCTGGCTGGCTGCTCTCGCCGCAGTCGGTGCCGCCCTGGCTGCCGTGTACTTCCTGCGCGTGCTGCGCCTGATCGTCGCCGGGCCGCCCGCGGCCGACTCCCCGCGGTGCCGTGACGTGTCGCCGGGCGAGTGGCTCGCGTGGGCCCCACTTGCGGTGCTCGCCGTAGTCCTCGGCCTCTACCCGGCCTTCGTCCTGAGCATCACCAGGCCGGCGGTCGCCCTGCTCGTGACAGCGCTGCCCCGATGAGCGAGCCGCGATGAGCCAGTTGCAGCGCATCGACTACGCGGCCGTCGCCCCGCTGCTCGTGGTCTCCGGTGCGGCGGTGGCTGTGCTGGTCGCCGACCTCTTCCTGCCCCTCGGCCGTCGCATGCTGGCCGTCTGGCTGGCGCTTGCAGGCGTGCTCGGCGCCCTGGCGGTGGCGGTGGTCGTGAGCGGCAGCCCCCGCCGGACCTTCTGCATCGCTGGCACCACCCTGCCTGGCGGCATCCGTACGGGTGCGTCCTGCTCCTACGTCATCGACCACTTCACCATGCTGCTCACGGTGATCTGCTGCGTCGCGGCGGCGGTCTGCCTGCTGCTGTCGGTCGCGCCGGTCGCGGGGGACCGGCTGCCGGCGGGGGAGTCCGCCTTCCTGGTCCTGTGCTCCCTGGCCGGGATGATCACGATCGCCGGCGCGCGCGACCTCATCACGATCGTCGTCGCGCTGGAGGTGCTGACGCTGCCGGTCTACGTGCTGGCCGGTCTCCACCGTGATGACCCCCGCTCGGCGGAGGCGGCGCTGAAGTTCTTCCTCGTCTCGGTGCTCTCCGGTGCCGTGACGCTGTTCGGCGTGAGCCTGGTCTACGGCCTGACCGGGGCGGTGCACCTCGACCGGGTGGCGGCCGCCCTCGCCCAGCGGCACGAGTTGCGCCAGATGTCGCTGACCGCGGCGGCCGTGCTGCTAGTCGTCGTCGGCTTCGCCTTCAAGGTGTCGGCCGTGCCCTTCCACTGGTGGGCTCCGGACACCTACCAGGGCGCGCCCGTGCACATCGCTGCCTTCCTGGCGACGGCGTCCAAGGCGGCCGGCTTCGCCGGGCTGCTGCTGGTGCTGCTGGTGGGCTTCCGGCCCTACGCCGACGTGTGGGGGCCGGTGCTCGCCGTCCTCGCGATCGCCACGATGACTCTGGGCAACGTGGTGGCCTTGCGCCAGCGGCACATGGTGCGACTGCTCGCGTGGTCGTCGGTCGCGCAGGCCGGCTACCTGCTGTTGCCGCTTGGGGTCGCCGCCGGCTCGGCGGGACGCTCGGATGGCGACCTGCGTACCTCGGCCGCCGCCACGCTCGCCTTCCTCGGCTTGTACGTCGCCATGTCGCTGGGGGCCTTCGCCTGCGTGGCCTGGGTCTCGCGGGGCAGCCCGGGTAACGCCGTCGAGGACTACCGGGGCCTGGTCCGCCGCTCGCCGGTGGTGGCGGTAGCGCTGGCTTTTTTCGTGATCAGCCTGGCCGGCCTGCCGCCGGGGTTCGCGGGGTTGTTCGCCAAGGTCGTGGTGTTCCGGTCCGCCCTGGTCGGCGGCGCGGGCGTGCTCGCGCTGGTCATGGCGGTCAACACCGTGATCGGGCTGGCGTATTACATACGCGTCGCGGCCCTGCTGTTCGCCCGGCCGGCGGGGACATCGGATCCGCAGCCGGACGTCTACCGGCGGGGCCTGGCGGGGGCGGCCGCCATCGCGGTGACCGCCGTGCTCACGGTGGTCCTCGGCTTCGCCCCGCAGTTGATATTCAGCGCCGGGGACTTCGCCCGCCTGCCCTGACCAGCGGGAACGCCAGCGGGCCCGCCGGCGTTTCACCAGACGTGCACAGACAGCACAACGGACTCAGGACCGCCGTACTCCTCGGCGCGCTATCCGCCCTCATCCTGCTGGCCGGGCAGTTCTTCGGCGGCAGCCGCGGGTTGACCATCGCTCTGCTCATCGCCCTCGGGATCAACGGCTACAGCTACTTCTTCTCCGACAAACTGGCGCTGCGCTCGATGCACGCCTACCCGGTCACCGAGGTTCAGCAACCGGAGCTCTACGCGATCGTGCGCGAGCTGGCCACCGGTGCCGGCCAGCCGATGCCCCGCATCTACATCAGCCCCACCGACCAGCCCAACGCCTTCGCCACTGGCCGCAACCCTCGGCACGCGGCGGTCGCCGTGACCGAGGGCATCCTCGCGCTGCTCAACCGCCGCGAGCTGCGGGCAGTGCTCGGCCACGAACTCTCGCACGTCTACAACCGCGACATCCTCATCTCCTCGGTGGCCGGCGCCCTGGCCAGTGCGATCACCTACCTCGCCTACCTGGCGTACTTCCTGCCGATGGGCAGCTCCGACGACGACGAGGGCGGCGGCAACATCATCGGGGCCGTGCTGCTGATGATTCTCGGGCCGGTCGCGGCCGGGCTGGTGCAGATGGCGGTCAGCCGGTCCCGGGAGTTCCAGGCCGACGAGTCCGGCGCCAGGCTGACCGGCGACCCGCTGGCCCTGGCCAGCGCGCTGAGCAAACTGCAGGCGGGTACTGCTGCCCTGCCGCTGCCCCAGGACCCGCAACTGGTGACCACCAGCCACCTGATGATCGCCAACCCCTTCCGCGGCGGTGGCCTCGGGCAGCTGTTCTCGACCCATCCGCCGATGGAGCAGCGCATCGCCCGGCTGCAGGAGATGGCCACCCAGGGCGTCTACGGCTACTGAGTGGCCAGCTGTGCCTGTGCACAACCGGCTTCTGCGGAAGCCTGCTGGGCGCTGGG
>JBDUBV010000176.1:0-5157 GCA_040003795.1 Pseudonocardiales bacterium
GAGCTCGTCCTGACCACTCGGCTCGACAACGCGCCCAACTGGCTGGTCTCCTCAGCCGACGACGCGGCACTGGCCGTGCGTGCAGCCGGCGGTCGGGTGATCACCGAGCCGTTAGACATCCCGGTGGGCCGGATAGTGGTCGTCAAAGACGCGTTCGGCAACACCCTCGTCCTCATCGACCTGTCCAAAGGCCGCTCCACTGCGCTGAGTCCCTGACGAGGAGGGAGAATTGGCGACGGCCGATCGCCGCTGATTGTGCGGCGTGGCGCTGGCAGGCAGGCTGGCGGCCGTGAACGACCTCCTGCGCCAGACTGCTGAGCTCGCCGGCGACTTTCTGCGGCGACTCCCGGATCGCCCGGTCGCGGCCGCCGTCGACCCGGCCGATCTGCACGCCGCCCTCGGCGGTCCTCTGCCCGACGGCCCGGTCGACCCGGGCAACGTGATCAAGGAGCTGGCGGCAGCCGCCGACCCGGGCATCGTGGCCACGGCCGGCCCGCGCTACTTCGGCTTCGTCATCGGTGGCAGCTCACCGGCCGCACTGGCCGCCGACTGGCTCACCGCGGCGTGGGATACCAACGCTGCCATGTACGCCACCGGCCCCGCCGCAGCGATCATGGAGGACATCACTGCCGGGTGGCTGCTCGACCTGCTCGAGCTGCCCGCGACCGCCGCCGTCGGCTTCGTGACCGGCGCGACGACGGCCAGCTTCACCTGCCTGGCCGCTGCCCGGCATGCCGTGCTCGCCGCAGCCGGCTGGGATGCCGAGCGAGACGGGCTGTTCGGCGCGCCGGCGCCCCGGGTCATCGTGGGCGCCGAGCGCCACGTCACCATCGACGTCGCCCTGCGCTACCTCGGCCTGGGCTCCGCGCGGGTGCTGGTGGCCGAGGTCGACGAGCAGGGCGCGATGCTCGCCGGGTCGTTGCGCGCCATCCTCGAGGCCGGCGACGGCCCGGCGATCGTGTGCGCCCAGGCCGGCAACGTCAACACCGGCGCACTCGACCCACTGGCCGAGATCTGCCAGATCGCACACGGCCGCGGTGCCTGGGTTCACGTCGACGGCGCCTTCGGGCTATGGGCCGCGGCGACCCCTAACCTGCGCCATTTGGTCGAGGGTGCGTCGACCGCCGACTCGTGGGCGACCGATGCGCACAAGTGGCTCAACGTGCCGTACGACAGCGGTCTGGCGATCGTCGCCGATCCGGAACCGCTCGGCGCAGCAATGAACAAGACCGCAAGCTACTTCGTTGCGCCTGCTTGCGGGCAGCGCGACGGTTTCCAGTTCACACCCGAGTCCTCCCGGCGGGCCCGGGGGATCCCGGTCTATGCGGCGCTGCGCTCGTTGGGTCGCTCGGGCGTCGCCGACCTCGTGGACCGGTGCTGCGCGCTGACCGCCGCTTCGCCGTACGGCTGGCTGCCGCCCACGATGTGGAGATCCTCAACGAGGTGGTGCTCAACCAGGTGCTCGTACGGTTCGCCGACTCCGACGAGGTCACCCGTGCGGTGATCGGGCGGGTCCAGGCCGACGGCACCTGCTGGGCCGGTGGCACCACCTGGCGGGGGCGGGCCGCGATGCGCATCTCCGTGTCGAACTGGTCGACCACCGAGCCCGACATCGACGTGTCCGTGGATGCGATGCTGCGCGCCTTCGCCGAGCACGAGCAGCGATAGCCGCGTGCCGCCTTCCGCGCAAGCTACCAGCCCACGACGATGCCGCGGATGCTGCCGCGGACGTAGCTGCGGACGACCCGCTCGCACTGGCCGTCGCTGACGTGGCAACGTACGAGCGCGAGTTGACCGTCCCACGTCGCGTGGGCGAGGTAGGCAGAGGAGGTCTCCCACTGCACCGGCTGAACCGACCGGCCGGTGCCGCTTATCGCGCCCATGGAGCCGGTCGAGAGCACCTGTCCCGAGGCGACCGAGACAGCGACGAGGCGCCCGGCGCGCACGGTGATGGCGATGGTCCCGTCGAAGGACAGCAGGGGCGGCGCGATGGAGTCGTGGCAGAACCGTGTGCCGGTGGCCGTCGGGGCGCTCAATGTCACCAGCGCGAAGCAACCGCCACCTGACTCGCGCCAAAGCCAGCCTGGCGATCGCCGCTGAGCGACCAGATACCGCGTTGCACCCAACAGCGTGACCGCCCCGGTCGGGGGATCCCAGATCACATCGTCCTCGGGGGTGCCGTAGCCGCTGCGGTGGATCAGCACCTTTGCGCCCACCGTCTTGGCGTCACCGAAGACCCCGCCGCCGACAGGGGTCTGGTACACGATTGCGCCGGTGGAGGTATCCACCACCTGCGCCACGTCCCGGTCCGTCACCCGAAGCAATTGGCCGGCTAGGGTGCTGTCGGCCGGCAGGTCGATGTAGCCAGGGATCACATGCCACGCTGAGGTGGGCCCGATCAGGCCGGCGTAGCCCTGATAGTCGACCGAGCCGGAGCGATACACCGAGGTCAGAACATTCCCGTGGTAGGGCTGTACCCGGACCAGGTTGGTGGTGGATCCGGAAGTGGACGGCACGACGAATATCTGCCCCTGGTAGAAGATCCGCGTACCGATGGCGTACGGGACACTCGTCGGTGCCGGCCCGGTAGGAAGCTGGTCGAAGGGCGGCATGACCGCCGCCGAGGCAGGGACGCCGGCCGCCAGCATCGCCAGAGACAGGCAGACAGCCACCTGCGCGCACATCTTCCGGACGTTCGTCATCTCGGTCCTTCCGCAGGCGCGACAGGTGGACCTGCCTACTGGTGGAGGACGCCTGAAACCTTCGGCCGGTTCACCGCCGGCTGGGACTTCTCGGCCCGGGCTTGGTGGCCGATCGCGGTGAAGCGACCAGTTGGTGGCGGGCTTCAGCTGGCGAGTATGGCTCGCACTTGGCGTGCGAAGCGGTCGCCGTTGAGCGCGGGCGCGGTGCGGGCGCCGAGCTGCTGCATCCAGTAGTCGGGCTTAGGCGGGGTGGAGCCCTCCCAGCGCACGCCCGTCCGGTAGATGAGGTAGACGTCCCAGGCGGGGCCGTCCAATCCGAGCACAGGCGAGTATGCATTCACGAGGTCTCGGGTCCTGTCCCAGTAGTGCTGCGCCCGGGGGTCGGGAACGGTTCGGGTAGCCTGTGGCACCTCGTTCTTGGTGGCGCCTTTGATGGGGACCCATACGAGGTATCCGGCGAGCCGCCGGTCGGGGACGTGCGAGAACACGTCTCGTTGCATGATCTGAGCTCCACGCAGGCAGGTGCCGCAGTTCGGGGAGACCAGTGCCACGATCCGCACCTTGTCAACGTCGGCGTTGAAGGCGTCCCGGAGGGCAACCGCCTGCTCGCCGACCGCCGCGTGTGGCCGGTCATGGCCGGGCAAAGCACAGCCGAGCAGCACGAGCAGGCTGAGCGGGGCGCCGATGAACCGTCTCATCGCACCCACCACGGGACAACGATGCTTGCCAATAAGATTGATGCGGCCAGCCACAGGGTCACCTTGGCGATGAGTCCGGGTCGTGCCCGACAAGTCCGGCGCCGGAAGGCGCTGCCGAAGTCAGCTGCCAGGCTGACTGCCGCCAGGGCAAGGAGGTACGGTCGCGCCGGGGCGAGTTGGGCGGCGGCAACCGCTCCCCCCGCGCCCAGAAGTAGGTACCCGAGCTGGCCCGCACAGCACAGCGACGTCAAGGTCGCGGCGACGACCGAGCCGATGGCCCCGGTGGTCGGCACTGCGGCCGATCCGGGCCGCGTCACAGTCCGGACCGGCATGCGGCGAGAGCCTGCGCGCACAACCGGTCCTTGTCGACACCGTGGGCGATCAGGATCAGATGGGCGGGGTGGGCGGCACCCACTCTCAGGCCGATTCGGGGGAGGTCGCGACGGGCACGCCTGCCCAGCTGGGTGCCCATCGGGTCGCCGCAATCGCGTAGCACCCCGTAGAGCAAGTGTTCCGGCCGCGCCGCCGGCTCCCCACCCGCATCCGACAAGGCAATCGCGAAGCCGAGCGCCCGTTTGACCAGCACCGGCCGACCGCCCAACGGGCTGGCATGCCGTCCGCCGCGCCACCACGGCCGCCGGGCAACTCGGCATGCCGCCTCGTCCAGCGCCTCCGCTCCAAACTGGGTTTCCAGTCGGCGGCGGATCTCGGCCACGTCGACCCCAAGCTCGGAGAGCACGGCTGCATCACTGGTGAGCCGGTCCCCTAATCGACCATGACCACGCCGGCGGATCTCGGCGCGAACAGCCGGTGCACTAAGTCCCGCCGCAGTCAACAAGTACGCCGCCTGGGCGGCTGTGTCGTCAACCAGGCCTAGGAGCAGATGCTCAGTTCCGAAGTAGGACGAGCCGAGCTGCTCAGCCTCGTCGAGAGCCCGGACCATCACATCGCGTGACGCCAGCGCCAGCCCAGGCCATGCAAAGTCCTCACCCACCGCTGGTTCGCCGAGCGTGTTTGAAGTGGACCGCCTGCTTGCTCACCCCGAGGACGCCCGCAATGTCGCGCCACGACCATCCCTGCGCCCGGGCCGCGCCTACCTGCAAGCTCTCAAGCACTTCGACCAGCCCACGCAATGCCGCAACGGCTGCCAAGGCCACCGCCGGATCCGGGTCCGCAGTGGCCTCAACCAGTCGCTTCGCCTGCAGCATCTCGACGCTCACGTCCGTCAAGATACGTTGACCGTGTGCCTGTCGTCAACGCAAATTGACCACCAATTCCGACGTGTGGGTTATGGAGTCGCCGGACCAGCCGGGGCAGTTCGCTTGCGCAACAGCCTCGTGCGATGTCAGCGCGGACAGGCCAGCCCGCACGGGTCGGCGGGATGTCTTAACCGCCGCCCACAACCAGCGACAGCGGAAGGCGTCACACCAGGTCAGCCGGTGTGCGGCCGCAGAAATGCTCCGGCTGGAGTGCCTATCAGCGGTAGTTGGTGTACTGCCCAGTGCGGGTCGGTGACCTGCGCGTTTATCCCAAGAGTGCCGCTGACCTGCGGTTATACCCGTTCGCCATGTGACACGCGGTTCACCGTTGGGCAGTCTGGTGCGCCCCCAGTGCGCCCCCGGCCGTCCACTCTGGACGGCCCATCCGGGTCTGCTCTCATGACGAGCACCCAGCAGGCCCCCCGCCGACCACGCCGAGCTGGTCTGGACGGTGATCGAGGCCGCCGGCCCCGATGGTGTCGACACGGCCACCATCGC
>JBDUBV010000177.1:0-5085 GCA_040003795.1 Pseudonocardiales bacterium
TCGATGTTGAGGCCGGGGAACGGCATCGGGTGGATCTTGTCGATCGGTGCGCGCAGCTCGGAGGGGTGGATCACGAGGTCGACCAGCCGGGTGTGACCGTTTGCGGCGGGGTACTCAGGGCCACGGGTATAGCTCAGGCCCATGTTCTCCAGCAGTGCCAGCTCGATCTCGAGGAACTCGATCGGTACCCGCCGGATCTCCACCTCCGAGCCGGTCACGATGGCCGCGGTGAGCAGGCTCATCGCCTCGATGGGGTCCTCCGACGGCGAGTAGTCGACGTCGGTATGGATGTCGGCGACGCCGTGCACCGTCAACGAAGTGGTGCCGATCCCCTCGATGCCCACGCCGAGGGCAACCAGGAACAGGCAGAGATCCTGCACCATGTAGTTGGGGCTGGCGTTGCGGATCACTGTGGTTCCCGGGCACCGGGCGGCGGCCATGAGGGCGTTCTGCGTGACGGTGTCTCCGCGCTCGGTCAGGACGATCGGCTGCGCGGGCCGAACCGTACGGTCGACGCGCGCGAGGTACTGCCCCGCCTTGGCTTCCACCTCCAAACCGAAAGGCCGGAGCGCAGCGACGTGCGGCTCGATCGTGCGCAGGCCCAGGGCGCAGCCGCCGGCGTAGGGCAACTCGAAGTGGTCCTCGGTGTGCAGCAGCGGACCGAGGAACATGATGATGCTGCGCGTGCGCCGGGCGGCCTCCTCGTCGATCTGGGAGAGGTCGAGCCGGGCAGGAGCGAGGATCTCCAGGTCGTTGTCATCGTTGAGCCAACGAGACCGGACGCCGACGCTGGCCAGCACCTCGAGGATGCGGTTGACCTCCTCGATGCGCGCGACCTTGCGCAGGGTCGTCCGGCCGGCGTTGAGCAGCGCCGCGCAGAGCAGGGCGACACCGGCGTTCTTGCTGGTCTTGACGTTGATGCTGCCCGACAGGCTCGCGCCGCCGGCCACGAGCAGGTGCATCGGACCGGCGTGCCCCAGGGAGACGATCTCGGAGTCCAGTGCATCGCCGATGCGGGTCACCATTTCGATGCTGAGATTCTGGTGACCCTTCTCGATGCGGTTTATCGCGCTCTGGCTGGTACCCAGGATCTCGGCGAGGTGGGTCTGCGTCCATCCGCGGTGGCGCCGGGAGTCCCGGATGAGGCTGCCGATGCCACGCAGGTAGCTGTCGAGCTGGTCCTCGGTGCGCTTCTCGGTGCGCTGGTCAGTCACGGCGGCACCATATCTCATATGTGACGTTCGTGTTAGACGGCTGGCGCACCGACGTGCTCGTTGACCCACTCGACGATCGATCCCGTGGTTGCCCCCGGGGTGAAGACCTTGGCCACCCCGAGCCGCTCGAGCTCCGGCAGGTCGTCCTCGGGGATGATTCCCCCGCCGAAGACGACGACATCGCCGGCGCCCCGCTCCCGCAACAGTTCCAGCACCCTGGCGAACAACGTCATGTGGGCCCCGGAGAGCACCGACAGCCCGACGCAGTCGGCATCCTCCTGGATGACCGTCTCTGCGATCTGCTCCGGGGTCTGGTGCAGGCCGGTGTAGATGACCTCCATGCCCGCGTCGCGCAACGCCCGGGCGACCACCTTGGCCCCGCGGTCGTGACCGTCGAGACCGGGCTTGGCGACGACGACGCGGATGCGCGAGCCCATAAAAAGAGAGCCTCCGGGTGAAAGCCTGCGGGTCGCTGCTGAGCGTACGCCCGCCTGAGCTGTCGGCAGATGCGCCGCTGCGGGCGCGGTCGCGACCGCTTAGCGGCTATTGACGAGGACTTGTCCTCTTCTCCGGTAACGGTTACGGTTCGGTCTCGTTGCGGGCCAGAGTCACGCCCCGCACCTCCGCCGTGACCCTGGAAGGCTGTGCGTGCCGTCCCACCGTCAGGACACTGGTCGCCCGGAGCGCCAGTCCGTTCGCCATCGCAGCGGACCTGTGGCCAGACCAGCCGCGATCGGAAGTCCCCCGGCCAACGGACGTCACCGCGTGGCCCCACCCCCCAAGAGCCGTTATGCGGCAGTCGCCATGACCGCCATCCTCGGCGCGGCCGTGGTCGCTCTGGGCACCGCGGCCGCACTTCCCTCTCAGGCCGCGCCGGTGACGAGCGCCAGCGCGCGATCGCCAGCCGTCACCGCTCTGGGCGCGAACGGTCTCGGTGACGGGGTGGCCACCCTGCACGGCACCGTCTCCCGCGACGCGCCTGTGCTGGTGACGACCCGGGCGTCGCGCAGCACGCGCTTTCCCCTGGCGGTGCGGCCGCTCAGGGGGGGCGAGCTGACCTCGTGCTTCTGCTGGCGCTGGGGGCAGTTCCACGACGGCATCGACATCGCCGCCCCGATGCTCACGCCCATCTACGCGGCAGCGGCCGGGGTCGCGGAGAGTGCGGGCCCGGCCCCGGGTTACGGCAGCCTCATCGTGATCCGCCACGACGCGCACACGATCACCTTCTACGGTCACGAGGAGAAGATCCTGGTCAAGCCGGGGCAGCGGGTGTACCCGGGCCAGCTGATCGCCCTGGAGGGCAACCGCGGCTTCTCCACCGGCCCGCACCTGCACTTCGGGGTGCACGTCGACAACCAGCCGGTGGACCCCATCGCGTGGCTGGCACGTCGCGGGGTCAGGATCTAGGCAACAGACCCGCCACTGGAACAATGGCGCAGTGCACTCCCACTCCCACACACCGCATCTCACCACCACGGGGGCGCACCGGGAGCGGCTGCTCGCCGTGCTTTGCGTGGTCATCGCGGTCCTGGTGGCCGAGATCGCGGGTGGCGTGCTGTCGGGCAGCCTGGCCCTGCTCGCCGATGCCGGACATCTGGCGACCGACGCCGCCGGAATCGGGCTGAGCCTGCTCGCGATCAGCTACGCCGCACGGCCGGCCACGACGCAGCGCACGTTCGGCTACCAGCGCGCCGAGGTGCTGGCCGCCCTGGGCAACGCCTTGCTCCTGTCCGGTGTGGCTGCGGTCGTACTGGTCGAGGGAGTACGCCGGCTGATCGACCCGCCACCCGTGGCGGGTCCGGTCGTGCTGGCCTTCGCAGCCGCGGCGGTGCTCGGCAACGTCGCCGCCATGGTGTTGCTGACCCGCGGGCGCTCGGCCAGCATCACGCTGCGGGCGGTGTTCCTCGAGTCACTGGGCGACGCCTTGGGCTCGGCCGCGGTGTTGGTGGCCGGGCTGCTGATCGCCGTCACCGGCCAGACCCGGATCGATGCGATTGCCGCGCTGGCCGTCGCCATACTCATCCTGCCCCGCGTGTGGCGGCTCCTGCGCGAGGTGATGGACGTGCTGCTGGAGACCGCCCCGTCGGGTGTGGACATGGCGCACGTGCGGGCGCACGTGCTCGCAGTCCCCGGGGTGCTCGACCTCCACGACCTGCACGCCTGGACGATCACCAGCGGACTGCCCGTGTTGTCAGCCCACGTCGTCATCGACGACGAGACGGTCGCGGACGGGGAGGGCGGTCGGGTGCTCGACAGCCTCTGCGACTGCCTCGCCGAGCACTTCGACGTCAAGCATTGCACCTTCCAGTTGGAGCCAACCGGCCACGTTGAGCACGAGCACGGCGGGCGCCACTGCGGGTGACGCAGCCAGTGGGTGCCCTGGGCAGCTGGCGGTTCGCAGCGGTGTTCCTCGGCGTGGGCCGCCTCCTCGCCGGGCAGTCGCACTCGCCCCTCGACGATCCCGGCCCCTGCTCTCCGCCCTGTCCCGCCCGGGCGCGCCGCCGGAGTCCCCGGGTGGCCGCCCTTCTCCGTGATCAGGCACATTTGTCGGCCCGCTCGGCGGGTCGCGGGGCGGTCGTGCATGGTCACGAGTCCGGCGGTTATCCGGGTCGGCACGCGCTCGTCGGCACCGCCGGGTGACCCGTTATCCCACTCGTCGCAGCCCCTTGCCGCCGGGACACAACCTCACCACATACGTGGCCTTCCTGGTCACCCTGGCGGACTATCTCGCCGCCAAACACCCGGCTGCGGGCCCAGCCAGGCGGTCTCGGTAGGGGGTGGCGATAGCGGCGGCCGGTAGAGCTTCGCTCTAGAGCTTCTCCAAGGGTGCATAGCGCAGCAAGAGCCACTTGACCCCGGCGCTGCCGAAGTCGATCTGCGCTTGCGCCTTGTCGGCCTGGCCGCGGGTCTCCACGACGGTGCCGACCCCGAAGGCGTCATGGCTGACCAGGTCGCCGTTTTCGAGGTCGATGATCGGCCGGTTGCCCGCTCCACCGCGCAGGGTGCCCCGGGCCAGCCCGACGGCCGCCACCCGGGCCTGCGCCGGTGCCTGCCCTCGTGGCTCGGTGCGCTCCCAGTGCACGAGATCGGCCGGCACCTCGTCGAGGAAGCGCGACGGCGGGTTGTAGCTGGGCTGGCCCCAGGCGCTGCGCGTCACAGCGCGCGAGAGGTTGAGCCGCTGCTGGGCGCGGGTGATGCCGACGTAGGCAAGCCGACGCTCCTCCTCGAGCTCGCCGGGGTCACCCAGGGTGCGCAGGTGCGGAAAGACGCCGTCCTCCAGGCCAGTGAGGAACACCACAGGGAACTCCAGACCCTTGGCCGTGTGCAACGTCATCAGGGTGACCACCCCACCGCTGGCGTCGGGGATGCTGTCGGCGTCGGCGACCAGCGACACCCTCTCCAGGAAGCCGGCCAGGTCGCCGCCCGCGGCCGACTGCTCGTACTCCCTGGCCACGCTGACCAGTTCCTGGACGTTGTCGATTCGCTGCTCGTCCTGCGTGTCGTCGGATGCTTCGAGCTCGGCGAGATACCCGGTGCGCTGCAGCACCGCCTCGAGGATCGTCGCCGGGCCCTCTCCGGCCGCTAGCAGTGCCCGCAACTGCGTCATCATCGCGTTGAACCCGCCGATCGCCGCGGCCGAGCGCGGGTTGATCCCAGGCGCCTCGAGACAGCGGTCGAGGGCATCGGCGAAGGAGATTCTGTCCCGCGCCGCCAGCGACTCGACACAGGCTTGGGCCCGGTCGCCGATGCCGCGCCGCGGTGTGTTGAGGATCCGGCGCACGCTGACCGTGTCGGCCGGGTTGGACAGCACCCGGAGGTAGGCCAGCATGTCGCGCACCTCACGCCGCTCGTAGAACCGCACGCCGCCGAC
>JBDUBV010000178.1:0-5066 GCA_040003795.1 Pseudonocardiales bacterium
AGGAAGTCCTCGGGGAAGTAGTCGAGCAGGCAGTTGGGGGCCGTGCCGGCGGAGCGACCGTCGATGTGGCGCGAGTAGTTCTCGATGCCAGAGCAGAAGCCGACCTGGCGCATCATCTCGATGTCGTACGTGGTGCGCATCCGCAGTCGCTGGGCCTCGAGCAGCTTGCCCTGCTTCTCGAGGGTCGCGAGCCGGTTGGCCAGCTCGAGCTCGATGCCCCGGATCGCGCGCTCCATCCGCTCCGGCCCGGCCGCGTAGTGCGTGGCGGGGAAAATCAGGACCTCGCCGACCTCACGAACCACCTCCCCGGTGAGCGGGTGCAGGTAGTAGAGCCGCTCGACCTCGTCGCCGAACATCTCGACCCTGACGGCCAGCTCCTCGTAGACCGGGAAGATCTCCACGGTGTCGCCGCGGACCCGGAAGGTGCCGCGGGTGAAGGACAGGTCGTTGCGGGTGTACTGGACGTCGACCAGCCGGCGGAGCAGCTTGTCGCGCTCTACCTCCTCCCCGACCCGCAGCCGGACACAGCGGTCGACGTACTCCTGGGGGGTGCCCAGGCCGTAGATGCAGGAGACTGACGCGACCACGATGACGTCGCGGCGGGTGAGCAGCGACATCGTGGCGGAGTGCCGCAGCCGCTCCACCTCGTCGTTGACCGAGGAGTCCTTCTCGATGTAGGTGTCGGTCTGCGGGACGTAGGCCTCGGGCTGGTAGTAGTCGTAGTAGGAGACGAAGTACTCCACCGCGTTGTGCGGCAGCATCTCGCGCAACTCGTTGGCCAACTGCGCAGCCAGCGTCTTGTTGGGCGCTATCACCAGCGTCGGCCGCTGCAGCTTCTCGACCAGCCAGGCGGTGGTCGCTGACTTGCCGGTTCCGGTCGCGCCGAGCAGGACGACGTCCTTCTCCCCGCGGTGGATCCGGTGCTCGAGGTCGGCGATGGCGGTCGGCTGGTCACCCGAGGGCTCGAAGTCGCTGACAACCTTGAAGCGGCCCTGGGTGGGGACGATATCGGTGACGGCTCGCATGGCTCCCACGATAGGTGGCGGGTACGACAATTTCCCGGGCCGCTGCTCCGCCCGGGCCCGGCAGGGCACGGTAGGGCAGGATCTCGGAGACTTCACGGTCAACCCCGCGCCGGAGGCAGCTATGCCCATCACCTGTTTCGTACCTCCCAACGTGCTCCTGCAGATCGCCTTGCAGGGCTCACCCGCGCAGCGCTCCTGGGCCCTGAGCACGCTGGCGACCGATGCCTCCGTGCGTACCGCGCGGGCGGTGGCCGGCGCGCGGTCGTTCGGCTTGGTACGCGGCCAGCTCGGCGGGCCCGGCGACACACCGCAGCGCACGGTCTACGACGGCGGCAGCCTGGACCAGCTGCCCGGCACGGTGGTGCGCCATGAGGGGGATCCGCCCGGCCAGGACGCGGCGGCCACTGAGGCCTATGACGGGCTCGGCACCACCTTCGACTTCTACCTGCGCGGCTATGACCGGCACTCGATCGACGACCAGGGTCTGCCACTGACCGCCACGGTGCACTACGGCGACCACTACGACAACGCCTTCTGGAACGGCGCGCAGATGGTGTTCGGTGACGGCGACGGCGAGCTGTTCCAGCGCTTCACCCGATCACTGGACGTCATCGGGCACGAGCTGACCCACGGCGTGACGCAGGACGAGGCGGGACTTGAGTACCTCGGCCAGTCCGGCGCTCTCAACGAATCGATCAGCGACGTCTTCGGCTCCCTGGTGAAGCAGTGGCACCTGGGCCAGAGCGCTGATCAGGCCGACTGGTTGATCGGCGCGGATCTGCTGGCCCCGGGGGTGCACGGCGTCGCGCTGCGGTCGATGAGGGCGCCCGGGACCGCCTACGACGATCCGCTCCTCGGCAAGGACGACCAGCCCTCCACCATGGCCGGATACGTGCAGACCACTTCGGACAACGGCGCGGTGCACACCAACTCCGGCATTCCCAACCACGCCTTCTACCTGGCCTCAACAGTGCTGGGCGGCAACGCCTGGGAGAAGGCAGGACGGATCTGGTACGACTCCCTGCGAGACTCGGCGGTGAAACCGACTGCGCAGTTCCACACCTTCGCCACGACGACGGTGCGGGTAGCCAACCAAATGTTCGACAAGGACGTCGCCGCGGCGGTGCGCGATGCCTGGCAACAGGTAGGGGTGATCACATGAAGGTCGAGCTCGAGCGCAGCGGGGGATTCGCCGGGCGCACCATGCGCTGGACACTGGACACCGAGGCGCTCCCGCACGACGAGGCCGCGGCCATCGCTCGACTGGCCGCACAGGCACCCGGGTGGGCCGGGGCCCCGGCACCGGGCAACGACCGCTTCGCTTACCGCCTGAGGATCGTGGACGGGGCCACCCCGGTGGATGTGACCTTCGGCGAGCCGGAGCCGGCCGCGGCCCGCCCGCTCCTCGAGCGGTTGCGCCGGGAGAATCCGCAACCCGGCTGAGCACGTCACGGGCGCTCGACATACTCGGCTCGCCAAGCCGGCGGCGGCTCGATGGGCGCATCGACCCAGAACTCCCTGACGTGGCGAATCAGCCCGCCGGACACCTCGAAGAACGATGCCGCCCAACTCGTCTCCTCACCGTTGCAGACCCGCACCTGCGAGGCCACCCGGTCTCCCGCGGCGACGATGCCGAGGATCTCGATGCGCCACTCCCCCGGGTAGTCGGCGTTGACCCGGATCACGTTGGCCCGACCACGGATCACCTCTGCGGTGTGCGGCCACTCCACCACGACGTCCTCCCTCAGCAGTTCGCCCGCGGCGGCCCAGTCCCGAGCGTCGAAAGGTCCCACAACCGGCGCACGACATCAGTTGGCTTCACGCAGCGATCGTGCAGTGTGGGTAGGACAGTTTCAGGGACGCCACCCGCTGTGCCGGGCCCAATGCCCCGCACGCGGGAGAGCGGATTCGAACCAGGGCTCCTTCCCCGCCGTGTAGGCCACCCTGTCGGTGTGGACCGCGGCCAGCCGGCGCTTCTCCGCCTCGTATGCAGCCGCCTCCTCCGGACGGGCCCTCAGCCAATCCCGGAACAGCAGGGCGTAACGCCAACCGGCCGAGCCGGCCACCCGCAGGTGCACGTGCGCCGGCCGGCCCGGATCGGCGGAAGCGTGGTATCGCTTCGCCCAGTGCGCCGGCTCCGCGTCGAACCCCTTGGGCGGGTCGCCCGTGACGGCCGGTGCAGCGGGAAAGCCGGCGTCCTCGATCGCCGGACGCAGCTCGTCGGCCTCCGCAAGTGAGCCGACTGTGACCTGCACGTCGATGATGTCCTTGGCAGCCAGCCCAGGCACCGAGGTGGAGCCGACGTGGTCGATGCGCAGGTCGCCGGTCGCCCAGCGCAGCCGGGCGGCGAGCCGGTCGTACTGCTGGGGCCAGGTCGGGTCACCGGCCGAGATCGCCACGCCGATGCGGCCGGCCCGCCGGCCGTGCAGCAGGTTGTCGGCATAGGGCGCGATGCGGCCCAGCCAGAGCGCGTCGACGCGCTCGTGGAGCTCTGCGAGGGTGCCGTCGTTGTCGAGCACCACGTCGGCCACCGTCAGCCGCTGTTCGTCGGTGGCCTGCGCGGCCACCCGGGAGCGCGCGTCCTCGGCCGTCATACCCCGCGAGCCGACCAGCCGTGCAATCCGCTCGCTCTGCCCGGCCCGGACAACAACGACGAGGTGGTACAGGGGGGCCAGTCCGTTCTCGGCCAGCAGCGGCACGTCATGGACGACTACCGCGTCGGCCGGGGCCGCCGCCGTGATTTCGGCGGTTCGGGCGCCGACGAGCGGGTGCACTATGGCGTTCAGGCGCTGCCGGGCGCTCGGGTCGGTGAAGACCTCCGCAGCCAGCCGGGCACGGTCGAGGGTTCCGTCCGACCGCAGGACGGCGCTGCCGAACTCCGCCACGACCTCGGCGAGGCCCGAGCTGCCGGCCCGGACCACTTCGCGCGCCACCTGGTCGGCGTCGATGACCCACGCGCCGTGCGCGCCCAGCCGAGAGGCCACCGCGCTCTTGCCGGAGCCGATCCCCCCGGTGAGTCCGACCCTGAGCACCTCGACAGTCTGGCAGCCGGCCACCCGCCTATCGAGCACACAACGCTTTCCCCGAAGACGCCACCCCTGCAACCCGCAAAGCGGTGTTTCCCGGGAGAATGCCGGTCAAACGGCCGGCAGGCGGCGGCCCCCGGCGCGCCTGCGCGGATAAGCGGTGTGGCGTGGATAGCGTGGAGACGTTTCCCCCACCATCTGGAGGCACGATGAGCAGGCGATCGAGGGGGGGCCGGCATCGACTCGGCCCGTCGCACCTGCGTCATTGCCGAGAGATCCCCCGGGTCCAGGCACGACTCGTCGGAGTCGGCCGCACGCGGCACGCGAGCGAGGCAGGTACTTGGGCGGTACGCCCGGGCCTTGCAATCGGTGCCGGTGTGGTGGCCGCTCTGACCAGCGGCTGGTTCACTGCGGGACAGGCACTGGCGCAACAGCTGACCCACCGCTGACGCACTATACGGACAGGCACCTCACGCGCAGGGCCCCACCGGTTGCCGGTGGGGCCCTTCGTGCGTCCGATCAGGCGGTCAGGCCTTGCCGCCGGAGAGCTTCTCGCGCAGCGCCGCCAGAGCCTCGTCGGTGGCCAGCGCACCGCTGTCGGGCTCAACGGTCTCCGATGAGTAGGACGTCTCCTCGGCAGCGTCGGCCTCGGCCTTCTGCGCGTCGGTGATCTGCTTCTGGTGTGCCTCGTAGCGGGCGTGGGCCTCGGCGTACTGCCGGTTCCACTCCTCGGCCTGCTTCTCGTACCCGGGCAGCCACTCGGCGGTGCCGGGGTCGAAGCCCTCGGGATAGATGTAGTTGCCCTCCGGGTCGTACTCCGCAGCCATGCCGTACTGCGCGGGGTCGAACCCGACCGCCTCGCCGATCGTGCCCTCGTTGGCCTGCTTGAGCGACAGGCTGATCCGCCGGCGCTCGAGGTCGATGTCGATGACCTTGACCAGGATCTCGTCGCCGACGTTGACGACCTGCTCGGGGATCTCGACGTGGCGCTCGGCCAGCTCGGAGATGTGGACCA
>JBDUBV010000049.1:0-17156 GCA_040003795.1 Pseudonocardiales bacterium
CCTCGCACTGGGCAGGTGCCTTCGCCTGCTGGGGGCGCGAGACCCGCGAGGCGGCCCTGCGGTTCGTCACCGGGATGACCGGCACGCAAGCGCAGGCCGCCAACTTCGAGGTGAAGTGCTTCGACCTGGCGGCCAACCCCTACCTCGTCGTCGGCACGTTGATTGCCGCCGGTCTGCACGGGGTGACCGAAGGCGAGAGTCTGCCGGCCGAGATCACCGGCGATCCGGTCCGCTTTTCCGCCGAGGAGCTCACCCAGAGGGGCATCCGCCGGCTGCCCACCTCACTCGACGAGGCGATCGGGGAGCTCGCCTCGTGCTACTTCCTCCGGGAGGAGATGGGCAAGACACTGGCCGACGCGGTCCTTGCCGTACGCCGGGGGGAAGCCGAGCGCTTCCGTGACACGGCTCCGGAGGACGTGGTCGCGGCGCTGCGCTGGGTCTACTAGCTGTGGGACTGCAGACCGACGCCCTCGACCTCATCGACCACCACTGCCACGGGGTGGTGCGGCACGATCTGGAGCCGGCGGAGTTCGACGCCCTGCTCTCCGAGGGCGGTGCCGCCCCGACCGGGATGTCGAACTTCGACACTCCGGCGGGGCTGGCGGTCCGCCGGAACTGCGCGCCGGTCCTTGATCTCGAGCCACACGTCCCGGCTGAGGAGTACCTCGGGCGCCGGGTCGAGCTCGGCACCGAGGAGGTGACGAGGCGGCTGATGGCAGCGGCCGGCACCCGGATGTTCCTCGTCGACGCTGGATTCCGCAGTGCGGAGTTGCTGTCACCGGCGGAGTTGGGCAGCGCCGCCGGGGGTGCGGCCCGGGAGATCGTCCGGCTGGAGTCGGTCGCGGAGTCGTTGGCGGCGGGCGGTGTGGAGGCGGGTGAGTTCGCGGACTCCTATGTGGAGGCACTGGGTGCGGCCGTCCTGAGCACCG
Organism: Pseudonocardiales bacterium; assembly: GCA_040003795.1. Lineage (GTDB taxonomy): Bacteria > Actinomycetota > Actinomycetes > Mycobacteriales > QHCA01 > QHCA01. The sequence continues at coordinate 930 of JBDUBV010000049.1, forward strand.
AGGCCGCCGGCTTGAAGTCGGTCGCGGCCTACCGGATCGGGCTGGACTTCGACCCGTCCGCGCCGGCCCGGCAGGAGGTCAAGGCCGCGGCCGAGCATTGGCTGGCGGGCGGCCCGGGGCCGCACGGGTGGCGGCTGGCCGACCCGGTGCTCATCCGGTCGCTGCTCTGGTCGGCAGTGGAGGTGGGCCTGCCCATCCAGTTCCACACCGGGTTCGGCGATCGCGACCTCGACCTGCACCGAGCCAACCCGGTGCTGCTGACCGAGTTCATCCGCCTGGTACCCGAGCGGCTGCCCATCATGCTCCTGCACTGCTACCCCTACCACCGCGAGGCCGGTTACCTGGCCGCCGCCTATCCCCAGGTGTACGTGGATGTCGGCCTGGCACTGAACTTCGTGGGACCGGGTCGCGCCGGCGCCGTGCTGGCAGAGGCACTCGAACTGACTCCGTTCGGCAAGCTGCTGTACTCCTCCGACGCGTTCGGCCTGCCGGAGCTCTACCACTTGTCGGGGGTGGTGTTCCGGCGGGCGCTGGCCTCGTTGTTTGACGATCTCGTCGACGCCGGTGAATGGACGGCCGCCGACGCCGCCCGGATCGCGCAGCTGATCGGCTCCGGCAACGCCGTGCGGGCCTACGGCCTGGCGTGACAGACGACCGCTCCCCTGCAAGATCCAGGGAAGATTGCTCCGGCTGGAACCGGTGTGATCATCCCTAGATCATGAACAATCGGGCTCAGGGCCGGCGGAAGGGGCTCCGATGTGTTGATCCGGGACGCGACCGCCGAGGACTGGGCGGCGATCTGGCCGTTCTTCCAGGCCATCGTCGCCGCTCAGGAGACCTACTCCTACGATCCCGACATGAGCGGGGAGCAGGCGCGGGACCTGTGGCTGCCGGCACCGCCCGGCCGCACAGTGGTGGCCGTCGACGACAGCGGCACGGTCCTCGGCTCGGCGAAGATGAATCCCAACCAGCTGGGTCCCGGCGCGCACGTGGCCAGTGCCAGCTTCATGGTCGACCCTGCGCAGGCGGGGCGCGGTGTCGGCCGGGCGCTCGGCGAGCACGTGTTGAAGTGGGCCCGAAACGAAGGATACCGGGCTATGCAGTTCAACGCGGTGGTCGAGACCAACACCCGGGCCGTGGCGCTATGGCGCTCACTCGGCTTCGGGGTGATCGGTACGGTCCCCGAGGCCTTCCACCACCCGACGAAGGGGTACGTCGGCCTGCACGTGATGCACCGCCGGTTGTGAACGGGCATCGTCAATAGGATGCACCGGATGGAGCCGGGATGACCGTCGCTCGCGATGTTGCCATCCTCGTGGGGCTCGCCTTCGCCGCCCTGATCGTGTTCACCGTCGTCAGCGTCGCCCGCCACCGGCCGCCCCAGCCGCGGCGCAGCCGTGGCATGCCCAAGACGTACGGCCGCAACATGCGCTCCTGGCAGAACGGCGTGCTCCGCGACATCCGCCGGCAGGGCAGGCGGGACCGGTAGCGAGCCGCGGACCGCCGGGTGGGTACGTTGGCGCGCGTGCCGACCCTGCCGCGTCCGAGCGCCCGCCTGTGAGCGAAATGACCGACGAGCCGCAGACCGGCACCCGGCCTGATCCGTCGCAGGTGCTGCAGGCAGGGTCGGGGTGGATCGAGCCCGGCCGACTCGTCCTGGCAAGTGCATTGATGCTTTTCGTCGAGCTCGCGCTGATCCGCTGGACCGGCTCCAACATCCTGCACCTGAGCTACTTCTCCAACTTCGTCCTGCTCGGCTCGTTCCTCGGCGTCGGCCTGGGCTTCTTGCGGGCCGGGCGCAGGCGCGACCTGTCCACTGTCTGGCCCGTCATGCTTGTCACCCTGGTCGCCTTCGTACTCAGCTTCCCGGTCCGGATCAGCCAGGACACCGAGCAGTTGCTGTACTTCAAGGGGGTGCACCCCAGCGGCCTGCCCGCCTGGGTCACCCTGCCGGTGATCTTCCTCGCGGTGGCTGCTGTCATGTGCGGGCTGGGTGAGGCCGTTGCCCGGCTGTTCGGCCGATTCCCGGCGCACACGGCCTACCGGCTCGACCTCATCGGCAGCCTAATCGGTATCGCCGCATTCACCGCTCTGTCCTTCCTGCACGCGCCGTCGGTGGCATGGGGTGCGCTTGCCGCCGCCGCTTTCGTCGTGCTGAACTGGGCGCCACTGCACGGGCACGGATGGGCGCGGATCCGGCCGCTCTGGTTGCCGCTGGCCTGCCTGCTCATCCTGGTCGGCCTGCTCGCCGGTGAGTCCCTGCAGCCCAACACGACCTGGTCGCCCTACTACAAGGTGGTGACCAAGGACCGCCCGCAGTTCGTCGACATCTTCGTCAACGGCATCCCGCACCAGAGCATGCTCAACATCAAGACCTTCGACCCCGGCCTGCGGACCTCGCCATACTTCCGGGCGCCGGGCAACCCGCTCAACCACGTACTGGTGGTCGGCGCCGGCAACGGCAACGACGTGGCGGTGGCGTTGCAGCACGGCGCCAAGGCGGTCGACGCCGTCGAGATCGACCCGCGGATCGCCCAGATCGGCCGTGAGCGGCACCCGAACCAGCCCTATGCCAACTCGCGGGTCGCCGTCCACATCGACGACGGCCGGGCGTTCATGCAGCGCACGACGACGAAGTACGACCTGATCGTGTTCGCCCTGCCCGACTCGCAGACCCTCGTGTCGGGCAACAGCTCGCTGCGCCTGGAGAGCTACCTGTTCACCCGCGAGTCCATCGCCACCGCCCGCAGCCACCTCACCGCCGGGGGGGTGTTCACGATGTACAACACCTATCGCACCCAGTGGCTGATCGACCGCTACGCCGGCACGCTGGCCGAGGTCTTCGGCCACTCCCCCTGCATCGACAGCGTCGGCGGGGTAGGGCACCGGGCAGCCCTCGTCGTGGCCCGCAACAGCGGCCGGCAGGCGTGCGCGACGACGTGGCAACTCACTACCCACCCCGCACCCGCCCCGGCGGCCGACGACCACCCCTTCCCCTATCTACGGCGGCCGGGCATCCCGGGCTTCTATCTGCTGGTGCTGCTGTTCGTCCTGCTGGCGGCCTGCGTCGCCGTCCGGGTCGTCGGCGGACCGGTCAAGTCGATGCGGCCCTACGCCGACCTGTTCTTCCTCGGGGCCGCCTTCCTGCTGCTGGAGACCAAGAACGTCGCGGGTTTCGCGCTGCTGTTCGGCACGACCTGGCTGGTCAACGCCCTGGTGTTCACCGGCGTGCTCGTCGCGGTCCTGGCCGCGGTGGAGGTGAGCAGGAGGCTGCGACTGCCGCGTCCGGCGGTGCTCTACGCGCTGCTGGCCGTTGCTCTGGCCGTCGGGTGGGCAGTGCCGGCCGAGAGCCTGCTGCAACTGCCGTGGTGGCTGCGTCTGGTGACCGCCGCGCTGCTGGCCTTCGCGCCGATCTTCTGCGCCAACCTGATCTTCTCCCGGCGCTTGGCCGAAACGGCCGAATCCACCTCGGCCTTCGGGGCCAACCTGCTCGGCGCGCTGCTGGGCGGGACCCTGGAGTACCTCGCCCTCGTCACCGGCTATCGCGCCCTGCTCATCCTGGCCGGAATGTTGTACGCGGTGGCGTTCGTACTGTCCCCCTGGCGGGCAGTCGTAGTACTTTCTGACTAGTCTAAGTGCCCCGATCTACGCATTCCTGGCCGACCGGGCGGTAGCCATGATGGTTGTTAAACGGGGACGTGGGAGTCTGCGCGCCTCCGAACGAACGAACACATGCGGAAGGAGCAGGCTTTGAGCCGGTCGGTCCGCTCGCACCATGCCGCGCAACTCTTCATTGCCCTTGCAGTCGTGGCTGCCGCAGCGGCTCTCGGCACGCCGGTGCCCATCTCGACCAAGGCCAGCGCCGCCGCGTCGGCTCGCCCGGCGTTTCCGGTTATCGTGCGCGCCTGGCCGGGTCGGGTCGCGCAGGCAGCCGACGTGGTGCGCGCCGCCGGTGGCACTGTCGGCCGCGAACTGCCCATCGTGGGCGGCTTCGCTGCGCTGCTGCCGGCCGGCACCGCCACCCGTCTGGGCACCGACCGCTCCATCGAACGCATCACCCCCAACACGGCGGTGCGCTTCGCGTCGATCACCTCCGGCGCAGGGAGCGGGGGCCTGGCCAGCAGCTATCCGGTGAGCACCGGAGCGACGGCGGTTTGGGACAAGGGGGCCCGCGGCCAGGGCATGACCGTCGCCCTCATCGACACCGGCGTGGCGCCCGTCGCGGATCTCGCCGGCCGGGTGGACGCAGGTCCTGACTTCTCCGGCGAGCACGACAGCCGGGCCGACTCCTACGGCCACGGCACCGTCATGGCCGGCATCATCGCCGGCAACGGGGCGAGCTCCGCGGGCGACGCCGGTGGCTCGTACGTCGGCATGGCACCGGCCGCCAGAGTGCTTTCGGTCAAGGTCGCCGGGCGTAACGGCGCCACTGACGTGTCCACCGTCCTGGCCGCGCTGCAGTGGGTCGGGTCGCACGCCGTGCAGTACAAGATCAGGGCGGTCAACCTGTCCTGGGGCACCGACTCCGACCAGTCCCCGGCAGTCGACCCGCTGAACTTCGCAGTCGAGCGGCTGTGGCACTCGTCGATCGTCGTGATCGCGTCCGCGGGCAACAGCGGACCGGCCGGCGGCACGATCACCAAGCCCGGCGACGACCCCCTTGTCATCACCGCCGGCGCCTACAACGACCAGATGAACGCCGTGCCGACCGACGACCTGCTGCCCGACTGGTCCTCCCGCGGCCCGACGGCCGCGGGACTTGCCAAGCCTGATCTCGTCGCCCCGGGCCGCACCATCGTCGCCACCCGATCACCCGGCTCACTCATCGACACGACGTTCCCCGAGGCCCGCATCGGCTCGGCATACATCCGCGGCAGTGGCACCTCGCAGGCCGCCGCGGTGGTGTCCGGGGCGGTGGCCCTGATGCTGAGCTACCACGACTCGCTCACCCCCGACATGGTGAAATACGCCCTGACAGCCACGGCACAGCCGATGGCTGGCATCGCGGCCAGCGCTCAGGGGCACGGCCGGGTCTCGCTGTCCTCCGCTGTCGACCTGCGGTTGCGCAACCCCCCGGCGCAGCTGTTCGTCGCGAGCGGCCTGGGCTCCCTCGAGCAGAGCCGCGGCGGCCGGCACGTGGACACCATCTGCCCGAGCGGCACTCAGCCGACGACCGTCGTCGGCGAGGTCGACGTGCTGTGCCAGCCGTGGAACCCGCAGTCGTGGACCGGGGAGGTCTGGTCGGCCGAAGCGTGGTCCGGTGAGGTCTGGTCCGGTGAGGTCTGGTCCGGTGAGGTCTGGTCGGGCGAAGTCTGGTCCGGGGAGACCTGGTCGGCTGAGGCCTGGAGCGGCGGCTTCCTGACGGCGTTCTGGGGAGCGCGCACGCCATGGTGGCGACGGGTGGCCGGCGAGCCCGCTGCGCCCGCCCCTGCCCTTCCCCCCCGGAGCTCCATGACCCATCGAGAGGACCAGGTCAGGTGAGGGGGATACGGGCCATCGTGAACTCCCGGCGCGGCGATGGCCGGGTGGTGGCACTGGTGGCACTGGTCTCACTCGGCGGGCTGGTCTGCGTCCTCGCCGCGATGGCCGAGCTCAGCGGCCAGCCCGGCCCGCGGCCCGGCCAGTTGCTGTTGATCGCCGCGATCGTGCTTCTCGGTGACGTGTCATTGCTGCGCATCCGGTTCGGCGCCCACGGGAGCACCTTCACCTGGTCAGAGGCAGCCCTCATCGTTGGCGCGGTGATCGGCGGTTGGTCGCTGCTCGTCGCGGTCGGCACGTTGACCGTCCTGCTGCACAACGCAGTCCTGCGCAGGGGCCTGCGCAAGAGCCTCTTCAACGCCGGCGCCTTCGCGATCGGGGCGACACTCGCCCGCGCCGTCTACAGCCTGCTCACACACCACGTGACAACCGGGCCGGGATCACATCCGAGCCCCGTGCAGGCGTTCTGGCTGACGGCGGCGGCGGCGACGTTCTTCCTGTGGCACAGCACAGTCGTCGCCCTTGCTGTGGCCTGGTCGCAGGAGATCCAGGTGCGCAGGGTCTGGGCCAAGGGCGGCCGCCTGAGAGTCCTCATGTTCCTGGGCAACACCTCCGCCGCGATGGCTGCTGTCCTGGTCGGCCAGGTGAGCCGGGCGACCCTGCTGATGCTGCCGTTCTTCCTGTTGGCCGTCTACTACGTCTACAACAACACCCTGCGCGCACAGATGGAGCGCGACAGGTGGCGTGAACTCCAGGCCACTGCCTTAGGGCTGCAGCACACCGACCCGCGGGCGGTCTGCGCGTCGGTCCACCGCGGGGCCGAGGCGCTCTTCGGCGCCGACGTGACCCTGCTGCTGCTCTCCGACGACCCCGACGACGCCGCCAGGTACCCCGCCGTGCTTGCCGCCGGCCTGCACGCTCGCGGCCCGACGCTGGTCAAGTCCGACGGGGAGCTGCCCCGCTTGCACCAGGAGCTCGAGTCCCTTGGTCTCGCGGAGTGTGTGCTCGCGCCGCTGGAAAGCGTCAACGGCCCGACGGGCGCCCTGCTGGTGGGCTTCCGGGGCCCAGCCCACCTCAAACGGCGAGAGCTGGAGGTGGTCGGCGACTTCGCCAACCACGCCTCGGTCTCCATGCAGCGGGCACGGTTGTTCGGGGAGGTCGACGAGCAGCGCAGCAGGCTGTCGGCGGTGATCGACAACGCCTCTGACGGCGTTGTCCTGGTGGGGGCCGACGGCGTAGTGCTGTCGTGGAACCCCGGTATGGCCCGGCTGACCGACCGTACGGAGCCCAGCGTCCTGGGCCTCTCCCTGGACCGGGCGTTCAAGGGCAAGTGCACCGACGGCAGCGCTTTCACCATCGCCACCGCTCTGGGCCAGCTCGACCGGCTGGCATCCTCGGACCACCTCACCCTCGATGTCGAGCTGGAGCTGGCCGACGGGTCCGTCCGCGACGCCGCTCTGTCGCTCTCGGCGGTGCGGGCACCGAGCGGCGCCTGCGAATACGCGGTCCTGCTGGCGCGGGACATCACCGAGCGCCGTGAGGTGCAGCTGGCCAAGCAGGACTTCATCGCCACCGTTTCGCACGAGCTGCGCACCCCGCTCACCCCGATCAAGGGCTTCCTGTCGTTGTTCCTCCGGCCGGACTTCGAGATGGACAAGCCCCAGCAGCGGGTGATCTTCGGGCAGATGCTCGACCGGGCCAACCAGCTCGAGCGCCTCGTGGAGGATCTGCTCAGCACCTCGCGAATGGAGCACGGGGAGTTCAGCCTGCGGCCCGAGCCGACCGTGGTGGCCACCGTGGTCCAGCGCGCCGTCGAGGACCTGCCCTCCGCCAGCGGCCGGGTGATCTCACTGTCCTCAAACGGGCGGCCGGCCCCGGCGATGTGCGACCCGGCCCGCTTGCAGCAGATCGTCGCCAACCTGCTGTCCAACGCCGACAAGTACTCCCCCGCCGGCAAGCCGGTCATCGTCCATCTGAAGTACGACGGCGACGGCGTGGAGATCGCCGTCCAGGACTTCGGCTCGGGCATCCCGAAGGACAAGCAGAGTGAGATCTTCGAGCCGTTCCACCGCCTCGGTGATCATCTGACCCGCCGGACGCGGGGCTGCGGACTCGGGCTGCACATCGCGCGCCGCCTGGTCGAGAGCATGGACGGGCGGATCTGGCTGGACAGCCGCCTCGACGAGGGCTCGACCTTCCACGTCAGGGTCCCGGCGGCCGACGTGGGCAACAGCACCGAGACCGATACCGACGGCACGCCCTCGACGCGGTGGCCAGCCTCTGGCGTGCGCCGCCTGACCGTCGCCAGCTAGCTGCCCTTACGCTCACCGGCTTCCTCTGCCCAGCCGCGGTGCTTCTGGTACGCCCACGATGCCGGCACGGCGCCGGTTCGCAGCCCGGTACGAGCCGCTGGGTCGCGCAGCGCGAACATCACGTGGCCGAGGAGCACGCCGGTGACGGCGTAGGACAGCCAGTCGTGGACGAACGTCGCACCGGTGCGCAACGACAGCGGCCAGGTGTTGGCGAAGCGCATGATCAGGCCGGTCCCGAGCAGGACGGCTATCGCGCCGAGGATGAAACTGGCGTTGAGCTTCTGTCCGGCGTTGAACTTGCCGACCGGCAGCGTGCTGCCTCGCCAGCCCCGGCTGCGCAGCCAGGCCCAGTCGGTGGTGCTGAACCTGTTCAGCCGGCTGACGTCGGCCCGGAACGCCCGGGACAGCCAACCCGCCAGGATGGGGACCGGCAGGGCGATGCCGGCGATGACGTGCACCTGCTCCACGAGGGCACGCCGGCCCACGAGCACCGACAGCGGGCCGAAGTACAGCACGGCGGCGGTGAGCAGGCACACCCCCATCAGCGCCGCCGTCGCCCGGTGCACCCACTTCTCCCCCGTGGTGAACCTCGCCAGGACGGTGCTAGGTGGGGTCATCACCGCGGCCGTTCGACCGGCCGACCCAGGCGTCCACGTCGTATCCCAGCTCCTCCCAATAGCCGGGGACGACCTGCTTGGTGAGCTCTATCCCGCCGAGCCACTTCAGCGACTTGTAGCCGTACATCGGCGCGACGAACAGGCGCACGGGCCCGCCGTGGGCGCGGCTGACCGGCCCTCCGAGCATGTGGGTGGTCACCAGGACATCGCGCCGGCGAGCCTGGTCGAGGGTGAGGCTTTCCGAATAGGTGCCGTCGAAGGAGGTGAAGCGCACCGCGCGGGCACCCGCCGCCACGCCGGCCTGCTCGAGCAGATCGGCCACGCGCACTCCTGACCAGGGCACCTTGGGCACCCGCCACCCGGTGACGCACTGGAAGTCGCGAACCAGGGTCTGCTGCGGCAGGACGCCGAGGTCGGCCAGGCTCAGGGTGACCGGCCGGTCGACCAGCCCACCGACGGTGAGCCGGTAGTCAGCCGCCGAACGCTCGGGTTGGCCGCCGGTGACGGAGTAGAAGCGGAAGCCGGCACCCGCCGGCACCAGACCGCTCAGCCCGGTGGGGTCGCGCAGCTGTATCGGGGCGAGTAGGCCCTGCTCCGCATCGAGCAGCCGGCGCCCGGCCACCACGCCCACGGCACCCAGGCCGAGCATCCCGAGGACGATCCGCCGCCCGACCGGCCTGCCCTGCGCTGCGCGTGGGTCCACATCACTGATCATCCTCCTCCGCAGCCTCGGCACCCGGCTAGGCCCCCTGATGGCGCAGGATGAGCCGTGCTCGGAATCGTCGGCGCCCTCCTCGCGGCAGTCTGTTACGGCGTCGCCACCGTGTTGCAGGCGGTGGCCGCCAGCCACACGGCCCGTAGCACCGGGCTGGACCCGCGGCTCCTCCTGCGCGTCCTGCGCCAGCTGCCCTTCCTGGCCGGTCTGGCACTGGACACGGCAGGCTTCCTGCTCTCGCTCGCGGCCCTGCGCGCATTGCCGCTGTACGTCGTGGAGGCGATCGTCGCAGCCAACCTTGCGGTCGCCGCAGTCGTCGCTGCCCGCGTCCTGCACCTGCGCCTGCTCCCCCGCGAGTGGGCCGCCGTCGCCGAGGTCTGCGCCGGGCTGGTCCTGCTGGTCCTCAGTGCCGGCGAGCAGGCCCCTGCGCAGGTCAGCTTGTCTTTCCGGATCGGCCTCCTGCTCGTCACGCTGGCACTGGCGGCCTGCGCGGCGGTGGCCGGCCGGCTCCGGGGGACCTACGGCAGTGCCGTGCTGGGCCTGGTCGCGGGACTGGCCTACGGCGTTGTCGGCGTTGCGGTACGCGTACTGACAGACCTGCATCCCGGCCGGCTGCTGCGCGAGCCGGCCGCCTACGCCCTCCTGCTGGCCGGCGCCCTGGGATTCCTGGCGTACCTGACCGCCTTGCAGCGAGGCAGCGTGACTACCGCGACCGGGCCCCTGGTCGTGGCCGAGACCCTGGCGCCGGCCCTGGTGGGCGTGCTCGTCCTCGGCGATGCGGCCCGTCCCGGCTTCGTCGCGGTCGGAGTGGCAGGGTTCGTGCTGGCCGCTGCCGGCGCCTTCGGCCTGGCGCGGTTCGGATCGCTGGATCCGGCAGTGACGCCGTGACGTCGTCTCAGGTACGCCAGACCAGCACGAGCGCCCGGTCGTCGAAGGCGTCCCTGGCGACCTCGTCGACGAGCCGCTCGGCGCCACCGGCGAAGCCGCCTCTGGGCACCAGGCGCTCGGCGGCGCCGAGCAGCCGGTCCAGGCCGACATCGATGTCCCGGCCGGGCACCTCCACCACCCCGTCGGTGTAGAGCAGGAGTGCATCACCTGGGCCGAGGCAGCCGTGCCCGCTGGCGTAGGAGACATCCTGCATGACGCCCAGCAACGGGCCAGTGACCTGCCACACCCGCCAGCGACCGCTGCCGGCCTCGAAGTGCACCGCAGGCGGATGCCCGGCCGACTCCAGGGCGTACTCCCCGGTCGACAGGTCGAGAGTGACGTGCACCGCGGTGGCGAACCCCTCGGGCCAGTCCTGACGCAGCAGGTATCTGTTCGCCTCTGCCAGGAACTGCTCGGGCCGCACGGCGCCGATCAGGCCACCCAGGGCGCCGGAGAGCAGCAGCGCCCGGGTGCCGGCGGAGACTCCCTTGCCGGAGACGTCGACCAGCGAGAGCTCCAGGCGCGCTGTGCCGTTGTGGTCGCTGAGGCTGGAGGTCACGAAGTCACCGGCGAATGCCGCGCCTCCGGCGGAGCGCATCGCGAACTCCACCTGCCAGCCCGGCGGCAGCACCGGGATCTCGCCCTGCGCCTGCAGCCGGTCGCGCAACTCCATCAGCATCGCCTCGGAGCGCATCGCCGGCAGACCGAGCCGGCGCCGGCTGTGGGCCATCTGCAGCGCGCTGAGCGCAGCGACCAGGACGGCGATCAGGGAGGGCACGTCGCCGCCGCTCAGTGCCCCGTCGACGGCCACGGCGACGGTGCTTGCCGTGACGATGCCCACCACGGCCAGGACGTACCCGAGGGGAAGGAGCAGGCCGGCGGCCACCAGCGGCCCGATCTGCAGGGCGACCGGCGCCCAGCGCGGCACCAGGACGCCGACGACGCCCAGGATGACGGCAAGCACGCCTAGAACGCCGAACGTGCCGTTGACGCCGGCGAGGGTTCCTCGGGCACGCCGAACGGCGAGCGTGATCAGCACGATCAGACCCTAGTGACTCCGGCAAGGGCTCGGACTAGGCCGATCTAGTCATTTCGCCCGCGGAACAAATGACCTGCACTCCGCCGCAGCGACCGGTAGACACACCACATGGCCACGCCCCCCCAACACCTGACCATGCGGCCGATCGCCGACGCCGAGCTGCCGGCCCTGACCCGGCTCGTGGAAGGCGTCTTCCTCGACGACCACCACGACGACGAGGCCGAGATCGAGGCCCAGATCTACGAGCCCGAGCGCAGCCTGGCCGTCTTCGACGGCGACCAGCCGGTGGCCTCGGCGGTGGCCTACAGCCGCAACCTGACCGTGCCGGGCGGGCCGCTGCCGGCCGCCTGCGTGTCCTGGGTGGCGGTCGCACCGACGCACCGCCGCCGGGGCCTGCTCACCCGGATGATGCGGCACCAGCTGACCGAGTTGCACGACCGGTCCCGGGAGGCGGTCGCCGTGCTCTGGGCGTCGGAGTCAGCCATCTACGGCCGCTTCGGCTACGGGCCGGCAAGCCAGGCGTGCCGTATCACCGTGAGCACCCGCGACGCGCGGATGCTGCCGCAGACCGGCGGCGCCGGCCGTGTCCGCCTGCTGCTCCCGGTGGACGCGCTGCCCGACCTCACCGCCGTCTACGAGTCGGTGCGCCCCGACCGGGTCGGCCTGCTGGACCGGCGCGGTGCCTGGTGGCAGCGGCGGCTGTTCGACCCGGAGCGCTGGCGTGACGGGGCCAGCAGCCTGCGCGTCGCCGTACACGAGGACGCGTCGGGCCGGCCGGATGCCTTCGCCCTCTACAACACCAAGGCGACCTGGGACGCCGGGCCGCAGGGGGAGATCGGCGTCCGCGAGTTGCTGGCCGCCACCCCGGCCGGATATGCAGGCCTCTGGCGGTTCCTCCTGCAGATGGACCTGGTACGTACGGTGCGCTGGGACCGGGCCGCGGCCGACGAGGCACTGCCGCACCTGCTCGGCGGCACCGGTGCGGTGCAACAGTCGCTGTCCGACGCGCTGTGGGTCCGCATCGTCGACGTCGACCGCGCGCTGTCGGCTCGTCGCTACAGCACCCCCACCGACCTGGTGCTCGAGATCAGCGACGATTACTGCCCCTGGAACTCCGGGCGCTACCGCCTCGCCGGGGATCTGCAGGGGGCTGACTGCACCTCGACTATGGATCGCGCCGATCTCAGCCTGCCTGTCGCAGCCCTGGGTGCGGCTTACCTCGGCGGCATGTCCCTGAGCACCCTGGCCGCTGCCGGTCTGGTCACCGAGCGCCGTCCCGGCGCCCTGCAGGCGGCCACGGCAGCGTTCACGGGCGCCCGGGCGCCGTATGCCCCGGAGGTCTTCTGACGGCTGCCTGCGCCGGCTCTGCCGCCTGGCACTGTGGGCACCAGAACAGGTTGCGGCCGGCCAACACTTCGGTGGCGATGGTCGTGCCGCAGACGCGGCAGGCCTGGCCGGCCCGGCGGTAGACGTAGTAGGCGAGCTCGGTCGTGAGCCGCCGGCCCGGCCGGTCCTCAGGGCGGGTCGTCACGATCCGGCCGGTACGCACCCCGGCGCGCATCAGTGCGAGGAGGTCGCTCCAGATGAGCAGCCAGGATTCCTGCCGGAGCTGGCGGCCGGGCAGGAAGGGGTCGACCCGGTGCCGGTAGAGCAGCTCTGCGCGATAGACGTTGCCGATCCCGGCGACCACGACCTGGTCCATCAGCAACCGCCCGATCGGCAACTGGCTACGCGAGATACGGGCCCAGGCACGGTACGGGTCAGCGCCCCGGCGCAGCGGGTCCGGGCCGAGCCGGCTCAGCAGGGCGTTGCGCTCGGGCGGGGTGATCAGCTCGCACACCATGGCACCGCGCAGGTCCAGCCAACAGCCGTCGCCGACCAGCCGCAGCCGCAACGCGCCGCGGGGAGTCGGGGGTGAGCCAATGCCGGCCAGGAAGCTGCCGATCAGCCCGAGATGGACGTGCAGCAAGCCGCCACCGGCGTACCGGTGGAACAGGTGCTTGCCGTAGGCCTCGGTGCCCTGCAGCACCCGCCCGTCGATGCGGGCGGCCCCCTCGGCAAACCGCCCCTGAGGGCTCGACGCCGCAACCACCTGACCGCCCAGCAACCGCCTATGATCGCGAGCAAGACGATGGATGGTGTGCCCCTCAGGCACCGCTGCGCCCTTCCGGGGAGACGAACATGGCAGAGTCCGCCCGCCGTGGACAGCGAGCCCAGCGGACTGACCACGACTCCCAGCCCGACGTGCGTGGGCTGCGTGGCCTGGTCGGAGCCGGCCCGTCGCAGCTGGGAGTCTCCGGCGCCCTGCGCGCACGCGACGCAGCTCGGCCCACAGAGGCCGACGAAGCTGCTGCCGAGACGACGGTGCGGGTGATCCGCCGCAACTACGTGCCACCTGCCTCAGGCACGTCCGGCAACTCGCGGGAGCGCTCATAGGCAGCGAGCTGGGCGATCCGGCGGGCGTGCCTGGCGTCCTCACTGAACGCCGTCCCGACGAACGCCATGATGATGGCGGTTGCCTCGTCCGGACTGTGCATCCGGGCCCCCACGCCGGCCACGTTGGCGTCGTTGTGTTCCCTGGCCAGCCGGGCGGTCTGCTCGCTCCACACCAGCGCCGCCCGGGCGCCGGCCACCTTGTTGGCGGCGATCTGTTCGCCGTTGCCCGACCCACCGACCACCACACCGAGCGACCCGGCGTCGGCCACGACCCGTGCCGCGGTGGCCAGGCAATAGGCCGGGTAGTCGTCCTCGGGGTCGTATGTCAACGCTCCGACGTCGACGACGTCGTGGCCTTGGCCGGCGAGCGCGGCCGCCAATCTGGCCTTGAGCTCGAAGCCGGCGTGGTCGGAGCCGAAATAGACGCGCATGGCGTGGAGTCTGTCAGGTGAGAGCTGCCGATGAAGAGGGTATGCGCCGGGCCGGCCGGCCGCTGCTGCCGGCCGTCCTCGGCGTCGCCGTCGCCGGCGCACTCGCGGCCCTGACCGCCGACGTCTTGCGGCGGGGCCTGCTGCACCGCCTCGATTGGCGCTTGCACCTGCAGGTCGATGCGCACGTGCACGACGGCCCCGTGCAGACCGTCGCCATGGTGCTGTCGCTGGTGGGCCAGCGAGGGATCGTCGTGGTGCCGCTCCTGGTCCTTGCGGTGCTGGCCGCTCGCCGGCACCACAGCCTGCGGCCGGTCATCGTTGCAGTCGGCGCCCTCGTCGGCATCGCGCTGCTGGTCTTGCTGTTCAAGGCGGCCGTCGGCCGGGTTGCGCCGAGCAGCGGCCACGACGGCGTGCATGCAGGAGGATCGTCCTACCCCTCGGGTCATGCGATCAATGCCATCGTCTGCTGGGGGCTCGTGCTGGAGTTGGCGGCGAGCCTGGGCGGGCGGGCGAGGTGGGTGCTGGGGCCACTGCGCCGCCGGTTGGCGACGGCTGGCCTGGCAGCCCTGGCCGGCCTGAGCATGATCGTCCTGGACTACCACTGGCTCAGCGACGTGCTGGCCGGCTGGCTGCTTGGAGTGCTGGTCCTCGGCATCGTGCTCGCGGCCGCGCCGGTCCGGGCCAGGCCGGTCAGCTCGGCAGCTCGGCCAGGATCAGCCCGGCCCGTGCCTTCGGGCTGAACCACGTGCTCTTGCGCGGCATCTTCAGACGCTCGAGGTTCACGGCGAGGAAGTCCTGCACCGACACCGGTGAGATGAGCAGCGCCGCCTCCGCGCGCCCGGCGTCGACCTCGCCGGTCAGCCAGTCGACCGGATAGTCGCCGCCGACGTAGGAGACCGCGCTGTCGTTGGGCCTGATCCCGAGGATGTCACCGAGCACTACACGTTCGACGATGCTGTGGTCGAGCCGGTCGACGACCGACCCGGTTGCGACCTGGGGCAGGCCGACCGCGTAGGTCTGCCCGTGCGGTAGGACCACGGCAATGGTGCCGGGGAGCACCGGCACCGCGACCTCGCCCTCCCACGGCAGCACCTGCGCCCCGGTGTCGCGCAGCCGGCCCAGGAAGTCGTCGGCGGTCATGCCGAGGGAGCCGACGAGCCGGTTGTAGGGCCGGATGTGCACCGACCCCGGCGTGGTGACGACGGCGAGGAACCGCGGCAGCCCCGCCTCCTGGGCTGCCAAGGTGCGGTGGTTGCCGTCGGCAACCACCAGTTGGCCGGTGTTGACCGCGGCCAGCACCGCCTCGCGGTCCTCCCCCGGCGGCAGCAGCCAGAACTCGTGGTACTGCCCGAGTTGATCGGTCTCACTGACCGTCGGCTCTCCCACCGATGCGATGAGGGCGGCCAGGTGGTCCTCGAGCTCGGCCCCGCCCTCGGACTGCAGCAGCAGGACTGGGCTGAGTAAATGCCGCACCGCTGCGATCAGCGCCGTCCGCTCGGCCACCTTGGCGGGGAACACGTCCTCGTTGCGGATGACCCGCCCCGGTCGGCCGGCCGCATCGGAGATCTGGTCGGTGTCGACCATCAGCAGCACACCGTAGGCGACCGCCAGCTCCGACGTGATCCGGTAGAGCGCCACGACGTCACTCTCGGGGCGGAATCGGCCCTCGGCCTTGAGCTCGGCAAGCCGCCTGGTGGCCGTCGGCAGTGCATCGCCGAAGGAGGTCTGCGCCATCCGGGCCTCGGGCGTGCAGTGCGGCATCTCAATCGCGAGCACGGTGTCGGGATGCCGGGCGATGATCGCCTCGATCTCGGCCTCGGAGGCGAACTCGTCATAGTTCTGCGCACCGGTGCCGCCGGTGGAGACCCAGGCGACATCGATCGGGTGGGCGATGGTGGGCATGCGTTGCAACCTACCCAGACCCGCGCAGGATCATGGAGGGGGTGCCCCGAGCCGACCGGGGCACCCCCTCCATGGGATCGTTCCTGCGGCTACGCCGTGATGACGCTCACGAACGCGTCGGTGTTGCCGAACTGCGCCGGACAGTCCGTCGGCGGCGCCGGCTTGTCACCGTCCTCAGGCCCGGCCTTGCCAGCCTGCTTGTCCGGCTCCCGCTCCTCGCCCTCAACTACCAAGCCGTTGTCGACGAGGAACTTCTGGTAGGCATCGACTGCCGGGCAGCCGGCGCCGTGCCGGCTGTCGGTGTAGATGAACCACGCCGTGCCGCCCTTGGAGACCAGCGTGTTGTAGTCGCCCCAGAACTGCCGCTGCA
>JBDUBV010000179.1:0-5051 GCA_040003795.1 Pseudonocardiales bacterium
GGATGAGGAACCGCGGGCCGGCGAACGCCGGCTTGTTGTCCTCGTGGTCGCGGATCACGTGGCAGACGTCCTGGCACAGGAAGCACTCGATGCACTTGCGGAACTCCTGGCTGCGCTCGACGTCGACCTGCGCCATCCGATAGGTACCGTCGGCCTCGCGTGGCCCGGGGGCGAACGCCGGCACCTGCTTGGCCTTCTCGTAGTTGTAGGACACGTCAGTGACCAGGTCGCGGATCACCGGGAACGTGCGCACCGGCGTGACGGTGACCGTCTCCTCAGGTGCGAACATGTTCATCCGGGTCATGCACATCAACCGCGGCCGGCCGTTGATCTCCGCGCTGCACGAGCCGCACTTGCCGGCCTTGCAGTTCCACCGGATGGCCAGATCACCGGCCTGCGTCGCCTGGATCCGGTGCAACACGTCGAGGACGACCTCGCCCTCGTTGACGGCCACCGTGAAGTCGACCAGCGCGCCGGCGCCGGCGTCCCCTCGCCAGACCCGGAAGTGGGCGTCGTGGGCCATCAATGTCCTTCCTCGAGCAACGCAGTCAGCTCCTGCGGCATCCGCGGCAACGGCTGCTGGACCGCGGCTATCTCGCCGTCGACCTCGCGCAGCACGAGATTCACCGTCCCCCAGAACGCGTTAGCCTCGGGGAAGTCGTCGCGGGTGTGCCCGCCGCGGCTTTCCTGCCGGGCCAGCGCCGCCTTGGCGATGCACTCAGAGACCCTGAGCATGTTGGCGATGTCCAGCGCAAGGTGCCAGCCCGGGTTGTACTGCCTGTTGCCTTCGACCGTCAGGTGGGCTGCCCGCTCCTTGAGCTCGGCGATCTGCACCAAAGCGCTCTCGATCTCCGCGGCGGTGCGGATGATGCCGACCAGGTCGTTCATCGTGGTCTGCAGGTCGGCCTGCAGGGTGTAGGGGTTCTCCCCGCCCTCCTCCTCGAACGGTGCCAGCGCCGCCTGGGCCGCCGCCGTGACCTCGGCATCGGCAACTGTCGGTCCGTCGGTGCCCAGTTTCGTGGCGTACTGCGCCGCGGCCAGGCCTGCCCGGCGGCCGAACACCAGCAGGTCGGACAGGGAGTTGCCGCCGAGTCGGTTGGCCCCGTGCATCCCGCCGGCGACCTCCCCGGCGGCGTAGAGGCCGAGCACGCCGGACATCTCGGTGTCGGGGTCGACTTCGACACCGCCCATCACGTAGTGGCAGGTCGGCCCGATCTCCATCGCCTCGGCGGTGATGTCGACGTCGGCGAGCTCCTTGAACTGGTGATACATCGACGGCAGCCGCTTGCGGATGTACTCCGGCGACCGGCGGGAGGCGATGTCGAGGAACACCCCGCCGTGCGGCGAGCCACGGCCGGCCTTGACCTCGGAGTTGATCGCCCGGGCCACCTCGTCGCGGGGCAGCAGTTCCGGTGGCCTGCGGTTGTTGACCTTGTCGTCGTACCATCCGTCAGCCTCGGACTCGCTGTCGGCGGTCTCCTTGGCGAAGAAGTCCGGGATGTAGTCGAACATGAAGCGCCGGCCCTCGGAGTTGCGCAGGACGCCGCCGTCGCCGCGCACCGACTCGGTCACCAGCAGGCCCTTGACCGACAGCGGCCAGACCATCCCGGTGGGGTGGAACTGCACGAACTCCATGTTCAGCAGGGCAGCGCCGGCCTGCAGGGCAAGCGAGTGGCCGTCGCCGGTGTACTCCCAGGAGTTCGACGTCACCTTGTAGGTCTTGCCGATACCGCCGGTGGCCAGGACGACGGCCGGGGTGTCGAAGCGTAGAAAGCGGCCGGACTCCCGCCAGTATCCGAAGGCGCCGGCCACGCGCCCGCCGTCGCTGAACACGCGGGTGATGGTGCACTCCATGAACACGTCGATCCCCAGGGCGACGGCGTGCTGCTGCAGGGTGCGGATCATCTCCAGGCCGGTACGGTCGCCGACGTGGGCCAGCCGCGCGTAGCGGTGCCCGCCGAAGTCGCGCTGGGAGATCAGGCCGTCCTTCGTACGGTCGAAGAGCGCACCCCACTCCTCGAGCTCCCACACCCGGTCGGGGGCCTCCTGCGCGTGCAGTTGGGCCATCCGCCAGTTGTTGAGCATCTTGCCGCCGCGCATGGTGTCGCGGAAATGTACCTTCCAGTTGTCCTCTTTCCACACGTTGCCCATGGCCGCGGCGATGCCGCCCTCGGCCATGACGGTGTGCGCCTTGCCCAGCAGCGACTTGCAGACGATGGCAGTACGGGCGCCTTGCGCGTGTGCCTCGATGGCGGCGCGCAGCCCTGCGCCACCGGCACCGACCACGACGACGTCGTAGCTGTGGCTCTCGACTTCGGCCATCTCTAGAAGAACCTCAGATCGGTGATCGTGCCGCTGGCGACCAGGCGCACGTAGAGATCAGCCAGTGCCACCCAGACCAGCGATACCCACGCGATCTGCATGTGCCTGGCGTTGAGCCGGGAGACGAACGTCCAGAACCGGTAGCGCATCGGGTGCCTGGAGAAGTGGTTGAGCCGGCCGCCGACGATGTGCCGGCAGGAGTGACACGACAGGGAGTACGCCCACAGTAGGGCGGCGTTGACCAGCAGCACGAGGGTGCCCAGGCCCATGTGGAACCACCGGCCGTGGGTGTCGCGGAAGGAGATGATCGCGTCGTAGGTCAGGATGACGTTGAGCACCAGGCCGAGATAGAAGAAGTAGCGGTGGATGTTCTGGAAGACCAGCGGGAAGCGGGTCTCGCCGGTGTACCGCTTGCGCGGCTCGGCCACGGCACAGGCCGGTGGGGAGGCCCAGAACGCCCGGTAGTAGGCCTTGCGGTAGTAGTAGCAGGTCAGCCGGAAGCCCAGCGGCACGATCAGAATGATCAGGGCAGGGGACAGCCGCCACCAGTCGCCGAAGATCGAGATGTAGGGCACCCCTGCCGAGCCGGGCTGCGCGCCGCAGCTGGCGGCCAGGCACGGCGAGTAGAACGGCGAGATGTAGGGCTCGGCGAAGTAGTCGCGGTTGACGAAGGCCGCCCAGGTGGCATAGACGACGAAGGCGAACAGCACGCCGAACGTGATGAGCGGTTGGACCCACCATCGGTCTGTGCGTAGGTGGGAGCCCGTGATCGGGGCGCGGCCGGGTGCCGTCAGGCCGGACGTTGTCATCCAGGGAGCTCCTCGAAGGGCGGGGTACCGCGCCCAACTGTATTCAACCGGACCCCACCATCGTCGAACCGGCCGGTGCGGCCAATGTCACATCCCTGGCAGGCTGGCCGGATTGCCGAGACTGACCGTTGACCTCGTCCGGCGGGTGGGCGCTGGCTGTCCCGTACCATGAAAGCGGCCGCAGCGCGATCGACCGCCCGGCAATCCCGCTGCTATCCCTTTCTAGCCCCTTCGGAGATGCTTCCGCGTGCCCCTCAGGACCGATCTGCGCAACGTCGCGATCATCGCCCACGTCGACCACGGCAAGACCACGCTTGTGGACGCGATGCTGTGGCAGTCTGGTGCGTTCCGCGTGGGTGCGGATATCAACGACCGGGTGATGGACTCCATGGATCTGGAGCGTGAGAAGGGCATCACGATCCTGGCCAAGAACACCGCGGTCTCCTATGGCGGGAACACCATCAACATCATCGACACGCCCGGCCACGCCGACTTCGGCGGCGAGGTGGAGCGGGCGCTGTCGATGGTCGACGGCGTGCTGCTGCTGGTCGACGCCAGTGAGGGGCCCCTGCCGCAGACCCGGTTCGTCCTGCGCAAGGCCCTCGCCGAGCGGCTGCCTGTGGTACTCGTGATCAACAAGGTCGACCGTCCCGACGCCCGCATCGCCGAGGTCGTCGACGAGACCTATCAGCTCTTCCTCGACCTCGATGCCGATGAGGGCCAGATCGACTTCCCGATCGTCTACACCCAGGCCCGCAGCGGCCAGGCCTCCACGATCCGGCCGGACAATGGCCAGTCGCCGGCCGGGGAAGACCTCAAGGAGCTCTTCGCGGTGCTGCTCGACACCGTGCCGGCGCCGAGCTACGTGGAGGGTGCTCCGCTGCAGGCGCACGTCACCAACCTCGACGCCTCGCCGTACCTCGGCCGGCTGGCACTGTGCCGGGTGCACAACGGCACCATCCGCAAGGGTCAGCACGCGGCCTGGTGCAAGGTTGACGGCACCGTCCAGAAGGTCAAGATCACCGAGTTGCTGATGACCAGGGCGCTGGACCGGGTGCCGGTCGACGAGGCCGGGCCGGGCGACATCGTGGCGATTGCCGGCATTCCTGAGATCACCATCGGGGAGACCCTCGCCGACCCCGACGACCCGCGCCCCCTGCCGGTGATCACCATCGACGAGCCCAGCCTGTCGATGACGGTCGGCATCAACACCTCACCGCTGGCCGGGCAGAGCGGCAAGAAGCTGACCGCACGACTGGTCAAGTCGCGGCTGGACGCCGAGCTCGTCGGCAACGTCTCCATCCGGGTGTTGCCGACGGAGCGGCCCGACACCTGGGAGGTGCAGGGCCGCGGCGAGCTGCAGCTGGCGGTGCTCGTCGAGATCATGCGCCGCGAGGGCTTCGAGCTGACCGTCGGCAAGCCGCAGGTGGTGACCCGTACGGTCAACCGGGTGCTCTGCGAGCCGATGGAGCGCCTCACCATCGACGCCCCCACCGACTACCAGGGTGTGCTCATCCAGCTGCTGGCACTGCGTAAGGGGCGGCTGGAGCAGATGGTCGACCACGGCACCGGCTGGATCCGGATGGAGTACATCGTCCCGGCCCGTGGCCTGATCGGCTTCCGGACGGAGTTCCTCACCGAGACCCGCGGGACAGGGCTGCTGCACCACGTCCACGAGCGCTACGAGCCGTGGCACGGCGAGCTGCGTACCCGCTCGACCGGCAGCCTGGTGGCCGACAGAATAGGGATGACCACCGGCTTCGCGTTGTCCAACCTGCAGGAGCGCGGCTCGATGTTCGTCCCGCCCGGCATCGAGGTCTACGAGGGGATGATCGTCGGGGAGAACTCCCGGGCCGACGACATGGACGTCAACCCGGCCAAGGAGAAGAAGCTGACCAACATGCGGCAGTCCTCCTCCGA
>JBDUBV010000180.1:0-5041 GCA_040003795.1 Pseudonocardiales bacterium
TCATCGACCGGCTCGCCGCCGAACGTGCCATGGCCCACGATGACCCAGCCACCCGGGATGAGCGCCCGGGCGACCCGCTGGAGGCCGGCCCGCAGCGCTATCTCGGGCACGAAGGGGGCCGGCAGCCAGGCCATGGCACAGCTCGCCTCCTCCTCGAGAGCGCCGAGTCCTGCTGGCGCAACTCGACACGGTCTGTGACTGTGCTGGCTGCCACCAACTGCGTGACCAGCGCCAGCACGCGGGCAGCACGTCGAGCCCGACGACGGTGAGTTCGGCAAACAACTCGGCGTAGGCAACGGCGAGCGCTCCCACCTCGGTGCCGACATCGAGCATCCGCGCACCAGGGCCTGGCCAGCTCTTCGGTGAGCCCAGAGAGCATCGGCAGCGCGTACTTGGTGACCGCCGCCGCGCCTCGAGCGCTGGACCGGCCGTGTGCGAGGAGCGCTTCGTCGGACTGTCCGGCCCACAACTGACCCTCGCCACGCACCAGTGCCGGGTCTGCAGCAGAGGGGCTGCGGCCATGCCCCGCAACTCCCCTGTGGTTGAGTCCGCCGTCATTGCGCAGCGAGAGCGCGCCAGGGCGGCAAGGGGCCACGCCGCCTGTTCCCAGTAGTGCAGCACCCTGCCCACCCGCTCGTCAGGTGATGTCACGGGCACAGGATTCCGCGTAACCCCCCGGCCACGGCGACGCCGTCAGGGCAGACCCAGGCGCGCCACATTGAGCCGGGAGTCCGTGCCGGTCCACGCCAGGAAGACCTGACCGCCTTGCTCGCAGGCCGCCGGGCTGGTCGAGCTCTTCTCGGCCAGGCGCACGGCTTTGCCCAGCGAGCGGTCCCGCGAGATCAGCACGTTGAGGTGGCGGTCGCTGCCCGTCCAGGCGAGGACGATCTCGTTGCGGATCGCGCACACAGCAGGCGCGGTGTTGCTCGTCTCGTCCAACCGTACGGCCCGCCCGAACGTGCCATCGTCGCGTGCCGTGAGGACGTTCAGATGTCGGTCGGTGCCGGCCCAGGCCAGCGTGAGCACATTGCCGAGCATGCACACGGCGGGGGCCGCGTTGCTCTTTTCCTCCAGCCGAAGGCCACGGCCCATGCGCTCACCGCGGATGCTGAGCAGATTGAGGTGGCGGTCGGTGCCGGCCCAGGCGAGAACGATCTCGGGGCCGGTGTCGGCAAGCGCCGGTGCGACCCGGCTGGTTTCGGCCAGCCTGACGGGTGCGGGCTCGCCATACCGCCGCGCCAGTGCGACATTGACATGACCGTCGCCACCGGTCCAGGCCAGGTTGACGCCGTCCGCTGATCCGGCCAGCGCGGGTGGGAGGCAGATGGTCTTCGTCGTGCTCGTGCTCATGCCGCTGCCACTCGACGACGACGTCATCTCCGTCGTGTAGCTCTTGTCCGTCAGGTGCGTCTTGTCGCCGAAGTGCCTGCCGTCGGACGTGGCCAGCACTTGAGCCGGGTGTCGGTGCCGGTCCAGGCGACGTACAGACGGTCCCCCACCGAGGCGAGCGCGACAGCCGCCGACGACTTCTCGCCGAGCGTGACGGTCGACCGCACTTCCACCTGGCAGCCTCCTCCGGTCAGTCGCGCTTCCGGACGCTATCGCGAGGACACCCGCACGTCTCCGCCTCGGCCAAGGTCTGACAGTTATTGGCGCGTTCGGCGGCGCAAGCAGCCCGCAGGATGATTTCCTGCACACAAATGACGGCAACATCGTGGAGGGCAGGCCATGGCGGTCGTAGAGGAAAGCGTGACCATCGCACAACCGCCCGACGTGGTTTTCGACTTCTGTAGCAAGGCCGAGAACCTGCCGGTGTGGGACTCCTCCGTCCTCGAGGCAGAGCAAGTAGGGACGGGCCCGGTTGGCGTGGGCACACGTGCCCGCGGCATCAGCAAAGTCCTAGGACACCGCTTCGAGTGGACGACGGAGGTCGTGGAGTTCGACGCCCCTCGGCGCGCCACGTTCCGAGCGGTTGAAGGCAAGTTGCACTTCACGGTGACGAACGTGATGGAGCCGGTGGACGGGGGGACCCGCTACACCTACCGGGTGGAGGCTGATTCCGGCCTTGGCGGCATCTTCGGCAAGCTGGCTGACCCTGTCGTGCAAAGGGCCCAGGCGCGGACCGTCCGAGCAAACCTGGAGACCCTCGCCGACATGCTCCAGGAGCAGTCACAGCGCTGAGTCATTGGGGTGCTGCACGCCAGTGGCGACGAGCCACGTCAACGGCTTGGGCGCTGGTGAGCAGGCGTCCGGCAGCACGTTCCCGCTCCCAGGCCTCCTCGCCGAGTCGGGACCGTGCCTGACCGACGGAACGCTCGAGGACCACCAGGTCCGGCGGCGCCAAAGGCACGCTGGCCGTCTCGCGGAGCGCCTCGGCGGCGCCGAAGAGGCATGCAGCGCGCTCGTAGGACTGGAACTCAGCGAGTGCGATGGCAAACAGTTCCAGAGTGCCCGCCAGCAGGTCTTCGTCGCCCAGCGCGAGCACGTCGTCGACGATCGACTGCAGGAGCCGGTGCGCTTGCTCGGTCTGGCCGACCCTGAGATGCAGGCCGGCCAGGTTGGACTGGCCGACCGCGACCCCCCAGGCGTCGCCCAGCCTGCGGTCGAGCGCGATGGACTCTTCCAGCACGGGGACCGCCTGCTGGGGCTGTCCGGAGTCGGCTTCGACGACGGCGAGATTGGACAGCGCGGTGCTGAGCTGGGCGTCGTTGCCGGCGTCGCGCGACAGCTGGATGCTCTCGGTCAGCTCTTGGCGGGCCAGGTCGTTTTGATCCAGCACCCGATGAGCCACGGCGAGGCTGCTCAGGCCCTTGGCGAGCCCCGCCTTGTCATCCAGCCGGCGCCACAGGGCGAGGTTCTGATCCAGGGTCGCGCGAGCCCGCTCGGCCTCCCCCTGTTGTAGCAGCAGAACGCCGAGCCCATGGACAGCGCGGGCCAGATCAGGCCCTTCGTCGGCAGCGGCCTGTTCGAGGGCGAGCTCCAGCCAGCGACGGCCGTCGGCCACATGGCTGTGCCCGTACCAGAACCAGGAGAGCGCGTTGACCAGGCGCAGCCCGATCTGTGGTCGCCGATCGTCGCCCTCCATGGCATTGCCGTCGAGCGCCCAAGACAGCGCCGCATGGAGGTTGTCGTATTCGAGCTCCAGCCGGTCGAGCCACGCCAGTTGGTACGGGCCACGCAGCTGGGCCTCGGCCCGCTCGGCGAGGTCGCAGTAGCACTCGGCGTGCCGGCGCCTGGTCTCCGCCAGTAAGCCACTGGACACCAGCCGGTCAGCGGCGTACTCGTGGATCGTGGCGAGCATGGCGACCCTCGGCTCGCCGTCGGACGTCTCATCGACCCTTATCAGACTGGCGTCGAGCAACTCCGTCACGGCGTCGAGCGGGTCGGCCTCCGGCGGACAGGCCACTGCCGCGACGGCGTCGAGGTCCGCGCCCCCGACGAACACTCCCATGCGGGCGAACACCTGCTCCAGCTCGGGACTGAGCAGGTCATAGCTCCACGCGATCGTGGCCCGAAGCGTCCGCTGGCGGCTCGGGCGGCCGACGTCGGTCGCGGTCAGAGCGAGGCTGTCGGACAGCCGGGCGAGCAGGGCCTTGGGCGCGAGCAACTTGGCCCGCGAGGCCGCCAGCTCGATCGCCAACGGAAGGCCGTCGAGCCGCCGGCAGATGGCCGCGACGTCGGCGGCGTTATCCGGCGTCAGGGTGAAGCCCCGCCGGACGAGACCAGCCTGCCGGACGAAGAGGTTGACGGCCGGGGAGGCAGCGACCGCCTCGGCATCACCGGGGTCCGGCACCGTCAGGGGCGACACTGCGTACTCCGCCTCGCCCTGCACCCGGACCGGTCGGCGTGATGTCGCGATCACCACCAGCTTGCGTGCCGCCGCGAGCAAGTCGGAGATGACGGAGGCAGCCTCGTGCAGCTGCTCGAGGTTGTCGAGGACGAGCAGCGCCCGGCGGTCGGAGAGATACGCCTTGACAGCAGTTGCGGGCTCCTGCTCCGTCGCGGCGTCGAGGGAGTCGGCAAGGGTCTTCCACATCACCTCGCCGCTGCTCACGGTGGCCAGTGGTACGAAGAACACCCCGGCGGGGAACGTCTGGTCCATCGCCTCGGCCAGCGCCACGGCCAGCCGCGTCTTTCCGACACCGCCGGGACCGGTGAGGGTGACCAGGCGCACACCCGGCTGCAGCACGAGATCGCGCAACTGCCTGAGTTCGGTCTCTCGGCCCAGCAGCGCAGTGGGCGCTGTCGGCAGGTTGGAGCGCGCACCCAGGCTCTTCAGCGGCGGGAACTGCGCCGGAAGGCCCGGCGCGGCAACCTGGAAGATGCGCTGCAGCTCGTCGATGTCCTTGAGCCGGTGCGAGCCGAGATCGATCAAGCTGTGGTCGGGAGGCAGGGCGGTTGCGATGAGTTGCCCCGTGGCGGCAGAGATCACGATCTGGCCGCCGTGCGCGGTCGCGGCGATGCGCGCGGCCCGGTTGAGGTCGAGCCCGATGTAACCCTCCTCGTGGCGGGTGGGCTCGCCGGTGTGCAGGCCCATTCGCACCCACACCGGATCACCACCGGGCCACTCCTGGGACTGCAAGGCCTGCTGGGCCTGGACGCAGGTCGCCAGCGCATCATGCGCCGACTCGAACACCACGAAAAAGCTGTCGCCCTCGGTGCCCATCTCGTGCCCGTGGTGTTTCCCGATGGCCGCACGCATGATCCTGCGCTGAGCCGAGAGCGCGGCGCCGTACCGATCCCCCAAGCGGCTCAGCAGGGCCGTGGAGCCCTCGATGTCGCTGAACAGCATCGTCACGGTCCCGGTGGGCAACGGGTCCATGGTCAAGAATTATGGATACGCAAGCCGGGGTGTGCCGCCCGTTCTCCCATATCGACCGGGCTCAGCTGGGGTGCTATGGAGCTGCCGAGATGCTGGCCTTTGCCCGACAGCTCGCAGGGGATGACGGATACTGCGTGGATGACCAGCACCGGAGGCTCCCGGCACGGCCCCGACTCCCTGCGGCTGCGTGCGTTGACGCAGTGGCGGCCTGGGAGTGCC
>JBDUBV010000050.1:0-17015 GCA_040003795.1 Pseudonocardiales bacterium
GCGACTGCGCCAGATGTGATCAAGTCCCGACGGTGCGCTCAAGCCATGGCGGACTACTGATCTGGTCGCATAGAAGGAGAGCCGACCCACGTGGACTCGGCCGATGCCGACGTGCTGGAGGCGTCCGTCGCGGGTGCGGGATCCGCTGTCCGAGAGTGCTGCCACACTCGAGTCCGGAGGCGACGCACCTTGACGCACCCTCAACTCCAGACTGAAATTGGTACGGACAGATTGGGGGGCCGGGCGAAGGGCGCAAGGTCGTGGTAAAAAAGGTGATCGGCTGGCTGCTGGTGGCATTCCTCGCGTTCTACCTCTTGAGCCAGCCCGTAGCGTCCGCCCAGGCCGTCAAGGGCGCGGGGCATGGTCTGGCTCATGCAGCCACGCAACTTGCTCAGTTCTTCAGTCACGTGACCTGAGACGACGAGCATCCGCATCCGTCGGTTCCCGCCCGCCTTGCTCATCCAGGTCGGTGGTGTGGGTCGCTCGCCGTCAACGGCTTGGGGCTTCGCATTAGGTATTTGATGGGAATCCGTACCGGCCTGGCTTCTTGTGATTGACCGTGTCGTTGGCAAACCCACCCGAGTCACCGAACCTGGCACTCAGGCCGCACGACGTGAACGTGACTCGCCCATCCGGGCGCTTGGGGCTATGGGCATAGGCGGCGCCGTTCACAGCGTGTGCATTGGATCCGCTCGGGGACTCTCTGGTGTGTGGCGCGCGACCCTTTGTGTGTGCCGCGGTTTTTGAAATGCGTACATGTCTTCGGCGTGCCCCTGTGCCTGGGAAGCAGCCGCTTAGCAGCAGATCTCACCCTTCTACGTACCTGTTTCGGGCGCTAGGCTGGGTTAGGAGCGTGGCTGGGCTCCGGCTGGTCCTTTGTATGAGGAGGCTGAAGTGATCAACTTTGCGACTTTGCAGGGCAAACTTGTCACAATCGCCGGGATAGCGATCGTTGTGGTCGGCATCGCCATGGCGATGGGCTCCAGGCGAGCCGACTACAAGGAGACCGCCCGCACCGGGGTCAACGTGCTGGCGGCGGTGGCAGTCATCACCATCGGCGCGACGTTCGCGTTGATCGGGTTCGGTAAGAACCTGCTGTCCTTCTTCGGCATCCACGGCTGACGGCCAGGCTCGGCGATGCCTCGGCTGACCACCGACGATGACGTGTATCGCTTCCGGGCGGTGTGGCTCGGCCCGCGCGGGAAAAGGTTCGGTTTCGAGGCCCGCTACCTCGCTTGGGCGGTCGGCACGTTCTGCTGGGTGTTGTTGACCCCGGTGGTCTTCGTG
This sequence comes from Pseudonocardiales bacterium, assembly GCA_040003795.1. Taxonomy (GTDB): domain Bacteria; phylum Actinomycetota; class Actinomycetes; order Mycobacteriales; family QHCA01; genus QHCA01. Next base: position 1,288 of record JBDUBV010000050.1, read on the forward strand.
CTGGCGCGGTCAGCTCCGATAGCGCTGGTCGTGCTCAGCGCGGTGTTGGTCGGGCCTGGCGTTGCGGTGCTGCTTCGGGGTTCGCTCGTGCTGGGAGTTGTTTGGGCGGCGGCAGCGGCCTTCCTGACTTTGGTTATCGGCGCGATGCCGCCGGTTGCCGCGCTGGTGCTGGCTCCCGGGGTGTCGGTGCTGGCGACGTGCCTGATCATGCGGGTCGTCGACCATGACCGGTCGGTCCGGGACTGGCTGCGGGTTGCGCAGCAGGAGTTGCACGGCCCGCGTGCAGAGACCCGTCCCCGGCGACACGCCCTGAGCGCCCGGCGGATTACCGTGCAGGAGATGCCCAGGTGAACCTCCCGCTGCTCAGGCGCCGCGCCTCCGAGGGCCTCGAGAACGTTCCGCCGGCGCCGGTCGCGATCCGTCACATCGCGGGGAACCTGACCTTCACCGCGACGGAAACGTGGGCCTGGTATGGCATTCCGCCGGCGGTATGGTCGTTTCGGTCGGTGGCTCAACGGCAGCAGCTCCTCGAGGCGGTGACCCAGCGGTTCACCGAACTGGTCCCGGCCCGGATCCGTTTGCGCACCTCGGCCCGGCCTTATCCGGCCTGGGAGTGGGCGCGCAACCTTGACCGGCGCACTCCCCGGCCGCTACCGGACGGCCGCGGCGTGGTCGAAACGTATGACTGGCTGTTGGAGGCTCAGCAGCGCCGACTGCAATCGTCGTCGCTGGCGGAGAAGACCGTCGCGGTCGGCGTTCGGGTCGGGCCCCGGGTGACCCGGGACCGCATAGCCGCGCTGCGGGCAGGAGTCCGCGATGGGGAGATCAAGAAGCTGGCCGACCGGATCAAGCGGGTCGGGCAGATCATCGGCGGTGACGGCCTGGCCGGCCGGCCGCTGGACGCCGAGCAGATGGCGTGGTTGATGCACCGCTCCCTCGCCCTGGGTGTGCCCACCCCCGGACCGGCACCGGGCGGGGATGAGTGGGAAGGCGAGGACCTGCACCATTTCACCGACCCGGTGCGCTATGAAACCACCCCGTTCGGCCGCACGGTGAAAGTCGTCGCCCGGCGTGGGGGCACGGAAATCGTCCGGCACGTGGCGGTGCTGACGATGGGCCGGATGGAAGCCATCGACATCCCGGAGTCGGGCAAGAGCCCCTGGATGTTGCACGCAGACCAACTGCCGTTCCCAGTTGAATGGTCCTCGACGGTTGACCTGCTGCCCGGCAGGGCGGTTGCCGGCGGCCTGGAACGGCAGATGCGGCTGGCTAAGAGCCAGATCGCGCACTACGCCGAACACGACGAGGAGCCCCCGCCGTCGCTGGACCGGGTCGCCCGTACCGCCCGGCGCAAGCACGATGAGGCCACCGAGGGCATGGAGGTCGACGCCTGTCGGGCCAACGGCTACCACCGTCTGGCCGTGTACGGGGCGAGTGAGGATGAGGCGCTGGACCGCGCCCAACAGGTGATCGACCATTACGCCGGTCAGATGCGGATGAGCGTGGAGCACCCGGTCGGGCAGTTCGCGATGGCCCGGGAGTTCGTCCCGGGTGAGCCCAATGCTCGCACCGGATACTTGCGGCGGATGCCGATGCGTTACTTCGCCGCGGGGCTGCCGCACGTTTCGTCGATGGTCGGTGACGGCGTCGGGCCGTACCTGGGTTACACCTGCGGCACAGCACGGCGGGCGGTCATGTTCGACCCGCACTACACCACCGAGGTGATGAAATCTTCCGGGCTGGTCGTCATCGGCGGCACGCCCGGGTCAGGCAAGTCCAACCTGATCGGCGTGGTGTCCTACCTGTCGGCCCGCCGGGGGATCCCGACCGTCGTGCTGGACCCGTCGGGCCCGCTGGCCGCCCTGACGGCGATGCCGGAACTGGCCGCTCACTCGCGCCACATCGATCTCACCCGGGCGGCGCCGGGCGCGCTGAACCCCTACGCGCTGATCCCCCCCCCGCGGCGTAACCAATTCGACTCGGACCGGGATTGGCGGGACGCGGTGATCGCCGCCGAGCAGGAACGCAAGCTGCTGGCCACCGACGTCTGCCGGATGCTGCTCCCCGACGATGTCCTCACCCGCGGGGGCACCTCGACGATGCTCGGCGGCGCGATCCGCGCGGTCGGCGGGGGCGCCGGCAGCGATTTGTGGGCCGTCATCGACTTCCTGGAAAGCGAAACCGGCGGCGCGGAGATCGCGGCGAACCTGCGCGATGCCGCCGATCTGTCCCTGGCCCGGCTGTTCTTCCCCGACCGCTCTAGCCGGGTCGAGCACCAGACTCCGGTCGACACGGTCCTGACGGTGCTCACCATGCCCGGCATCGTCTTGCCACCGGAGCATGTCGCCCGCGCGCACTGGACGTTGCCGGAGATGCTGGCCGTGCCGCTGATGCACCTGGCGACCTACTACACGACTCGGGTCATCTACGGCCTGCCGATGGCTGACCGCAAGGTCGTATGCCTCGATGAGAACCACCTGTTCAAGGCCACCGGGTCCGGGCGGGCGCTGTTCACCCGCCTCGGGCGGGACTCCCGCAAGCACAACGCCTGCGTTCTGGCCGGCTCGCAGAACCCCGCCGACGTTCTGGATGAGAACGTCGCCAACTTCGTCAAGGTCGCCTTCGTCGGCCGGATCGAAGACGAACAGACCGCACGCGAGTCACTGCGAATGCTCAAGGTCCCAGCCGACTGCGGCTACGAACGCGTGCTGGGCACCTTCCCGGTTGGCGGCGCGCCCTACCGGGAGTTCCTCATGCGCGACGCGTTCGGCCGAGTAGACCGCATTCGCATCGACCACGGCTGGCACCCCGGGCTGGCTGCCGCGCTCAACACTGACGCTGCCAACGACAGCACCGGATGGGCCGCCGCGTGAGGCGCCGCACCAGCCGAGCCCGCATGATCGTTGTGCTGGTCGGCATGATCGTCGCCGTCCAGCTGGCCCTACCGGCCGTCGCGCATGCGGCCATCCCCTTCGTGAGTCCTTTCGACTGCAAACAGCCACCGGTGCCGCAGTCCCCGGGCACCGGCGTCACGTCGGTTTTCGTCGGCCCGCCGGCGCACCTGCCACCCGCCGACGACCCGTTCGCACCAGGGGCGAAGACGACGGTCTACCAGCAGTACGGCTTCGCCGGGCTGCACTGGAACACCTATGATCTGGGCTGCGGGCCGGCCGAAACCCGCGACCCCAGCGCCGTGGTCTACAACGGCCTGGCCAACTTCATCATGAGTCTCCCGCTGACCATGGTCGCGGTCAGCCTCGCGCTGCTCGACAAGATCTTCGCGGCGAGCTGGCTGGGCACCTTCGACCCGCTGCTGCGCAACGTGACCGCCGCCTTGGGCAAACACTGGTTCCTCCTGTGGTTCCCCCTGGCCTTGACCTGTGTGGGGCTGTTCCTGCTGTGGCGGGCGCGCCAGGCCGACTACGCCGAAACGGCCCGCCACACCGGCTGGGCGCTGGTCGTGCTCGCCGCTGTCGCGTTCGTGTTGGGCTGGCCGGTGCAGGCCGGCGGCATGTTCGACCGGGTGGTGATCGGCAGTATCGGCACCGCCAACAGTGCTCTGGCCGGGGGTAGTAGCACCGCCTCGGCGACCGACGCCGTCGGATCCAACCTGTACGACTCGGTGCTGTATCGGATCTGGCTCCGCGGAGAATTCGGGTCGGCCAGCTCGGCCACCGCCCATGCCTACGGCCCGCAGCTGCTGCAAGCCTCCGCGCTGACGTGGCGAGAGGCCCGGACCGTCCAGGACGACCCCAACGGGGCCGGAAAGACGATCGTCGCCGCCAAGCAGCAGCAGTTCAAGGCCGTTGCGGCCAAAGTGCAGGCCGTGGATCCCGACGCGTATGAGCACCTGACCGGGCACCGGGCCGATGACCGAGCCGGCTACGCCGTACTCGCCCTGATCTTCGCCCTCGCCTGCTGCCTTTTCTTCGTCTTCGCCGGCCTGCTCGTCGTCCTCGCGCTGCTCGTCATGCGGGTCGCGGTGATGCTCCTGCCGCTGATCGCACCAGCTGCCGCGTTCCCCACCCTGCGGGCCAGCTTCATCGACAAGGCGCTCAACGTGGTTGGCGGCGCCGTCTACAACGCGGTCGTGTTCGGCGCCGCAGTTGGCGCGTACAGCGCCACGGTCGGTTTCCTGTCTGCCTCCGGGCTACCCGACTGGCTAGCCGTGGTCATCCTTGGCGTCATCACCGTGCTGTTCTGGCGGCTCACCCGGCCTATGCGCAGGCTGCTGGACGTCATACCGGGCCGGCACGCCGCGCGCAGCGCCGCCGGCTGGGCGCTGAGGCAGGCGATCGGCTACTCCGCCACGAAACACGCCGTCGAAGAGGGCCTGCACGACACGGAGGACCAGCCACGATCCACGCCGGCGCGTAATGCCGAGGAAACGCTGGCAGCGCCGCTAGCCGACCTACGCGCCGACGCCCCGCCCAGGTTCGGCTCGGACGCCGAGCCGGAAAGCGGCCCGAACGACGACGGCCCGTTCACCGCGGCCGGCGCTGCCGCCGACGCGAGCGCTCCCGGCGCGCCGCAGCCGCCCCGCGCCCATGTGACCGGCCGGCACGCCGCCCTCGGCGGGGTCAGCGGAAGCGGCCCGCAACCCGAGGACCAATCACGGCCATCGGCCGGCCCGGCCCCATCCGGATCTACCACGGATCCTTCGTCGCCGGAGGACGCCCCCTACTACCAGTCAACTGAGAGTCTGCCGCCGGACTCCCAGCCTTACCGCGTCGAACCGGAGATCATCGAAGGGGAGTCCGTTCACCGCATCTACCGGCGCGGCGAGACCGGCGATGAGTGAACTCATCAGGTGGATATGCCACCATCCCCGCCGTCTCTACACCGTCGCCCTCCTTACCGGCGCCGCCGTCGTAGGCCTTACCGTCGCGTTCACCCCCGACCTTCCGCACCCTGGAGCCGCGGTACAGCACGGTGACGCCGCCGTCACCACGCCTGTCGGACACACTCCCCCGACACCTTCGACCGATCCAGGGCCTTCAGGCCCGTTCACCGGCCCGCCGCCGGACACCACACCGGCCGGGCAAGACGCGGCGGCGGCCGGCCGGGTCGCGCTGGCCTTCACCACCGCATGGGCCGCCCACCCGGCCGGACAGGTCCAACGTCAGTGGCTGGCCGCGCTCAGCCCCTACGTCACGGGCCGGCTGCGGGACCTGCTCGCCTACACCGACGTCATCGGCCAGCCCAACCGGTGGCCCAGCGGCTCACCCACGCCGCGGTACAGCGCCGCCACGTCGGCTCAGCTGGTCATCGGTTTGTCCGACGGCAGCCGGGTCGCCGTCACGGTTGTCCGCGAAAGCGGAATCTGGAAGGTCTTCGACATCGAACCCGATGCCGGCGACGGCGCCCTCGCACCCGGCTGATGACCGCCGCCTCCGCCGGCCTCACCCGCGTCGCCGCCCAAGGCCGGGTGACTCGGTTCGTCTCCCGGCACAGGGCCGGCGTGCTGGCCGCCGGGCTGCTCTCCGGGCCGGTCGCCATCCTGTGCTGCCTGCTGCTCGTCGCCCTGCTCCTCCTCGGCGGGAATCCCGGCACCGCCGCGGCCACCTGCACGCTGCCGGTCGGCGCCGGCGGGACTGCCCCGACCGAGCTCACCGGGGAACAGACCGCCAACGCCACAACCATCATCGGGATAGGCCGGGCCGCACATGTGTCCCCCTACGGCTGGGTCATCGCCGTTGCCGCCGCCATGACCGAATCCGGCCTGCGCAACCTCGACCACGGCGACCGGGACTCCCTCGGCCTGTTCCAGCAGCGCCCGTCACAGGGCTGGGGCACCCGGGCACAGATCATGGACCCCAGCTACACGTCCGCGGCCTTCTACGGGGGGCTGCAGCCACCGGCCAACACCGGGCTGCTCGACGTGGCGGGCTGGCAGCAGATGGACGTCGCCACCGCCGCCCAGGCCGTGCAACGCTCGGCCTTCCCCGGCGCCTACGCCCAGTGGGCTGAATTCGCCACCGCCGTCGTCTCCTCCCTCACCGGAGCCAGCGGTGGCTGCCAGGCCAGCGCACTTCCCGACGGCGCCGCCGGTGCCATGCTCGCCGTCGTCCTCGCCCAGGTCGGCAAACCCTACATCTGGGGCGCCACCGGCCCCGACGCCTTCGACTGCTCCGGGCTCGTCGTCTACTCCTGGCGGCAAGCCGGCTACGCCCTCCCGGCCCGCACCGCCGCCCAGATGCATAAGATCGCCGACCCCATACCGCCGGGACAACAACTGCCCGGCGACCTCATCTTCTCCGAATTCGGCAGCCGTGGCCTGCCCTCCGACAGCCCCGGCCACGTCGCGGTCGTCGTCGGCTCGGACATGCTCGCCGAAGCCCCCACCGAAGGCGTCCCCGTCCGAGTACGGCGCTACGACCCCGCCGACCCGACCCAGCGATTCGGCCGCTTCCCACCCGCCGCCCTACGGCCGGTCACCCCAACGCCGATTTGAACACGCTCACCGTCCCCGGCTGCTGATGCGTAGCGTGTGAGTCTGTGAGCACGCCCGCCAGCAACGTCTGGTACCTGGCCACCCCACCGCCGATGGTGCCCCTACCCGCGGCCAGCGTGTCGCCGCTGAAGAAGCGGCGGATCATCATCGGCGCCGGACACGGCTTCCGCTACGACATGATCGCCGGTGCCGAGCCCCACACCGGCGCCGACGGGCGCAGCCACGTTAACGTGCTGTCCGAATACGACCAGTACCGCGCCGGACTCACCAACACCGACGTGTCCATGCACCCGGTGCCCCTCGAATACCTGTGGATCGAGGCACGCCGCACACCGACGCAGCAGCCTCCCGCCGACGGCGGCCGGATGATCTACGACTGGGAACTCCTCCAGGACCCCACAGCGCCACCGGAGGACCACCGCCCACCTGGGGAGCCCGACGAGCTGTTCCGGCGACTCGTCACCCTCGACTCGCCTCCGGTCCGAACACCCAAACGTGCCAGTTCGGTCGAGTCCCTGGCGGGACGGCGGCTGATCCTGGTCAACCCCGGGGAGTTCCTCTACGACAGCCGCGCCATCAGCGAGCCCTACCAGAGCACGACCGGAGACGTCTGCGTCAACGTCGCCAGCGCCAAAGCCTGGTACGACTGGGCGGCCACCGGACATACCCCGCCGGCCCTGGCCTGGCCTATCGAGCGAGTGTGGGTCGACTGAACTCGGTTCTGCCCTGGCGGGGCCGCGTGGGAGTGACATTGCTGGCTGGTCGGCACGGCTGGCGACCACAACCGGCGGCGGACCTTCCGGGTCAGGCCGGCTCCCGGAGCGCGCGCAGGGTGGCGTCCGGCTCGCTGCCGATCTGAGTCAGCCGCAGCTTCGCATCGACGGTCACCACGCCGCAGGCGGAGGCGATGACCGGGTTCAGGTCCAACTCGGCGATCTCGGGCAGGTCCTCAGCCATCCGCCCGACGCGCAGCAACACGTCCTCGAGGGCCGAGACGTCGACCGGGGCCGCCCCGCGATAGCCCGTGAGCAGGGGGGCGCCGTGTAGCGAACGCCACATGCGTCCCGCATCGAGGTCGGTGACCGGCAGCAGCCGGAAGGTGCGGTCACCGAGCAGATCGGTGAACAGTCCGCCGAGGCCGAGCATGACCAGGGAGCCGAAGAGCGCGTCGTGCACCACACCGATGACGAGTTCCACCCCCCTGCTTCGCATCGCCTGTACGAGCACGGGGGCAGCGGGGTCGCCGAGCTCGGTGGTCAACGCCAGGTATGCCTCCTGCAGCGCGTCGGCGTCGGCAAGGTCGAGGCGCACGAGCCCACGGTCGCTCTTATGCACGATCGCCGGATCGGCGGCCTTCATGACCACCGGGTACCCCAGGTCGGCGGCCGCGGCTGAACCGGCGGCGGCGCTGCGGGCGACGACGGTGGCCGCGAGCGGAATGCCGTAGCAGCGCAGCAGGTCCTCGGTAACTGCACTCGGCTGCCATCCGACACCAGCGGCAAGCGCATGGTCGACGATCGCGCGGGCCCGCTTCGGATCGATGCCAGCCAGGTCGGGCCGCCGGCCCAGCGGTTGGCGTCGCCAGGCCGCGTACCGGACGGCGTGGCCCAGGGCGCCGACCGCCAACTCGGGTAGGGCGAACACTGGAGTCCGCCGGGCGCCCAGGTGCGCCGGCGGATTTGTGACGCCGATCAGCACGGCCAGCACGGGCAGCTGCTCGGACGCGTCGGCGGCGGAAGCGATGGCGTCGAGAATGCCCGAGGTGTCGTTAGCGCGGGTGGCGGCGAAGACCGCCAGGATCGCGTCCACCTCGCCACTGTGAGCGAGCTGAGTGATCGCCTCGGCCAGCGCGGCGGGGGTCGCGGCGGCGCCGAGGTCGATCGGGTTGCCGGCAGCCGCATCCGGTACGGCCAGCCCAGCTGCCTCGGCCGCGTCGGCGGCGAGCACGTTGACACCGCCTGCGTTGCCCACGATGCCGAGCCGGTTGCCCTCTGGCAGCGGCAGGTCGACCAAAACGCGGGCAGCATCGAGCAGTTCGCCCAGGGTGTCGGCGCGCACGACGCCGGCTTGGGCGAAAAGCGTTTCGACGGCCGTCTCCGGCGTCGCAGCAGCGGCCGTGTGCGAGACACCGGCCCGCTGGCCGCTCACCGACCGGCCGCTCTTGACGGCCAGGACCGGCTTGCGCCGGCCGAGAGCGCGGGCCACCCGGGCGAACTTGCGCGGGTTGCCGAAGGACTCGAGATAAAGCGCGACCGCGCGGGTGGCCGGGTCGTCGTACCAGTAGGCCAGGAGGTCGTTGCCCGACACGTCTGCCTTGTTGCCCAGCGAGACGAAGCTGGAGATACCGATACCCGTGCGGGTGGCGTGGTCGAGCAGCGCGATCCCCACCGCCCCGGATTGTGATGCGACCGCCAACCCGCCGGGCGGCGGCACGGCGGTGGCGAACGTGGCGACCAGTCGGACGGCAGGGTCGGTGTTGAGCACGCCGAGGCAGTTCGGTCCCACGAGCCGGATCCCGTGTGCCCGAGCGGTGCGCACGAGGGATGCTTGAGCCGCCGCGCCGGTAGGGCCGGCCTCGCCGAAGTTAGCGGTGAGGATGACGGCTGCCCGTACGCCGACAGCAGCGGCCTCGGAGAGCACCGCTTCGACGGAGTGTGCCGGGACTGCGATGACCGCAAGGTCGATCGGCCGGCCGACGGCGGCGAGTGTTGGGTATGCGACGTGTCCTGCGACGTCGTCGCCTCGCGTATTGATGGGATACACCGGCCCGGAGAAGCCGTGTTCCAGAAGGCTTCGCAGCACCTCGTGCCCGACACCGCCGCGCCGGCGCCCCGCTCCGACGACTGCCACCGAGGCTGGGGCGAGAAGCGGGTGCAGCGCGTGGCGTTCGGCGGTGCGCTCGCGCAGGTCAACCCCGGCCAGCGCGGCGTCGTCAGCGGTCGTCGGCAGCCGCACGAGAACTGTCCCACTCTCGCACGTCGATGCGGTGCCGGGCGCCAGGTCGCGGCTCACCCGCAGCATTGGCCCGTTTTCGGGTAGGACGGTGCCGACCAGCGTTCGGATGCTCGCGGCGCGGGCGCGCCCGATCAGTTCCTCTAGCAGCAGCGTGCCGATGCCCCTGCCGTGCTCGAGATCGGCGACCAGGATGGCGAACTCCGCCTCGGCCTCATTGGCGAGGCGCTCGAAGGACGCAACACCCACGAGGCCTTGGCCGTCGACCGCAACCACGGCTTGGTGGTTCGGCCCGGGCGGGCGGATCAACCGGGTGACCTCCCTGCCGATCTGGCTCGTGCCGGCGTTGAAGAAGCGCAGGTAGCGGCTTCGCTCACCGACCTCCTCGTGCAGGGCGCACAGGGCGGGCTCGTCGGACGGCACAGTCGAGCGGATCCGGATGATCCGCCCATCCGCTGCGAGCGCGTCGTGGCCGAGCGCGGTCAGGTCGGCGGTCACGGTTGGCAGCCGGATTTCGTGAGCTCGGCGAGCGTGAAGTTCACCGGCTGTACGACGGGCGTGGTGGCGACCGTGCAGACGGGCCGGCCAACTGGCGCGTCGCGCATCAGCCGCAGGCACTCCGGACGGTTGAGCGGCTCTATCACAGGCTGATGCTTCATGAGTCAAACGATGACGCACGGCCGGCCCAAACGTCAGGGCTGAAGGTCCCGTCCGCCGCTGCGTTGATCTGGCTTGGTTGCGTTCCACACACCGGGGGTGCCCGTGAACTTCACCCAGCCCAAGCCGCTCCTCCCGCAGAGGTGGCGCTGCCGAACTCAACGGCCGGATTCGCGAAGGCGGTCGACAGCGGACGAGATCCCCCTGTGGTCGCTGGGCGCCACCAACTACCGATCGATGGGCCGTCATGACGAAACCGGGGTGAAGGGGCACTCCCGGTGGCGGCGGTCGAGGAGGAGTTGGCCAGGTCCATCCATCTGGCCATCGGCTCGCCGCGGGCTGATCATCCGCGTCGGGCATCCGCTGGTCGACGTGCCGGCGACGCCAGTAAGGAGTACCGCCCAGCTCTTCGGTTAGGTCCGCATCTCCAGGTCGCGGTAATAGCGGCGCCAGACCAGCCGGTAGATCGGGATCAGGCGCGGGATCGAGCGCAGCCCGGGGATGAACGGGACGAACACGAACGCCAGGGTGAGCACCATCATGAGGGCCCACACGAGCGCGTCGGCGTTGCCCGAAGTGGAGAAGGGCTTGATCTGGTACCAGAAGGTGTACAGCCATAGCCAGGCCTGGCCCGGGTAGTTGCCGGTCTCGTTCATCATCCCCCACTGGTCGCCCCCCAAGTGCTGGGCGACGCTGCGGTCCTCCAGGTAGGTGCCGTCGGCGAGGAACAGCAGGGGCTTGGTGTAGTCGGTCTGGTAGAAGTGGCCCTGCGCGAGCAATGCGCCGTCCAGCCCTCCCGACTGAGCCAGCCGCAGCAGCTTTGTGAGCATCAGCGGCACAGGCCCGTAGCCGCCCTGCGTGATCTTGGTCGGGTCACCACCGGCTTTGGTCAGCGCCTCGTCGAAGCCCGACGCCCACGTCTGCTGCTGGTCGGAGCCGGCCGACGTCCACTGGGCCAGCGCCGCCCGCAGGTCGGCGTCGCCGGAGGCTCCCTGCAGTGGGCGGACGACGAAGTCCTGCGCGGTATTGACCGGCGTGGTCACACCCGGCCAATTCTGCGGCGCGATCGGGCCGATCTTCTGCGCAGCACCCGGGTCATGGGTGTAGGGCGCGCCGTAGGAGGCAGTACCACTGGTGCCGTCGAGCTCGGCCGCTGCTGTCGCGAGGAAGTCGCTCGGCGCAGCATTGGCCCACTGCCCCAGGGTGATCTGCTTCTCGTCGGGCGAGGAGAACACCGCGGCCAGGGCGACCGTCAGGGCGACGACGACCACCAGCGCGATCACGAACTCCTTGACCAGGTCGTAGGACCGCTTGGGCCCCGTCCAGGCGGCCGCGTCCGTCCCGTCGGCGGCCCGGTGGGCTCGCCGGGTGTTGGTCGCGGTCATGGCCTGCTCCCCGCTTCCTGCTCGGGGACCTGGGCCTGGTTGGCCTGCGAGCCGGCCGGGAGCGGGGGCACGACGCCGTGCCGCCGGACCAGCAGGACGTGCACGACGACGAGCAGTCCGAGGACGAGCGGAAGCAGCACGATGTGCCACATGAGCATCTGGCCGAAGTCCAGCACGTTGAAGTAGGCACCGATGCCGACCGAGTTGAGGCCGTCCTTTGCCTCAGCAGCGATCCACTGTGAGTCCAGATTCTGCTGCGTCAGGTATCCGGTGAACGCGGCACCGACTGACGCGACGAAGGCAACGGCGCCGGTGATCCAGGTCAGTGCCCGCTTGCCCCGCCAGGCCGCCATGAAGAACTTGCCCCACAGGTGGACGACCATAAAGGCCATGAAGAGCTCGACACTCCACAGGTGGGTGCTGTTCACATAGTGGCCAACGCCGGAGACGTGCCACCAGACCGGCCCCTCCATGGACAGGATGACCCCGGTGCCGATGACGACGATCAGCGCGGCGACGGTGAACACGCCGAAGACGTAGATCCACGACGCGACATACGCTGGTTGCTCGTCGGGCATCAACTGCTCGGGTGGGAAACTGCGCACAGCGCGATGGCGTAGCCACGCGGTCCAGCCCTTGGGGTCCACCTGCACGTCGGGGGTCACCGGGATCGCCTAGGCCCGGGGAACGGCAGCAGCAACGCGGCGACGAATAACGCGATCATCAGCGCGATAACTACGAGATTGGCCACCGAGATCTGAATGACACCCCAGTGTATGTAGCGGCCGGGGTGGTTGAGGTCGATCGACAGCACGGTTTGCCTTGCGGCGTTCATGGCACCTCCCAGAGGCCCCCGCTGTTGGAGGATGGATGGGCGAGTGATCGCCCAACAGTGCGCGTGCTCGCCGCGCGCTGGGGGCGGCCCGTCGGCGGGCGCCGCACCGCAGGTCCGCAGACGAAGGGCCCGAAAGAATGCGGCCCTTTATCGGGTTCAGGGCAAAGACTACACCCGAGAAACACCACCGGATCAATCATCCGTACCGTCGTCGAGCTGCTAAGGCCGCTGTTCTGCCTTGCATGAAGCCATAGCGGCTGGTGCCCGACCCGTGAACGGCTGCAAGCCACCCCTGCCCTGACGCCCTACGAACTCCCGGCGCCTGATCCGCGGGTTGATCAGGTTGCGCGTGGCCGGGCTCGCACGTGCAGCCGCTCGCCCTGCCGCCCGAACAGGGTGAGCCCCTCTGCGGGGCGTGTCCCTGGGTTGCCCATGAAGTGCGGCAGGCGGGTGTCGAACTCGGCGACCTCTCCTGCCGTCAGAATCAGGTCCTGGTCACCGCTGGTCGCCGAGGCGCGACCCCGCCGGACCAGCGACCCCAAGGGACGGGAGATCACTATCCGCGACACCGTCCTGCGAGCGCGCGGGAGGTGATCACGCGAGTTGCGGCACGGCCCGGCCGGTAGCTTGCCTGCATGAACGTCGTTCTGGAGGGTGTTGTCTTTGGTGAGTCCCCGCGTTGGCACGACGGGCGGCTGTGGTTCTCCGACTGGGGAGCCGGCGAGGTCATTTCGATCGCGGACGGCGGCAATCGGACGGTGGAGGCCCGTGTCCGGTCCTTCCCCATGTGCATCGACTTCCTGCCCGACGGGCGGTTGCTGGTGGTGAACGCTGCCGGCCGAACGCTGCTGCGCCGTGAGACGGACGGCACGTTGGTCGACCATGCCCAGTTGGGCGCTGCCTGCAACGACATAGTCGTCGACGGTCGCGGCAACGCCTACGTCAACTGCGTCAACTTCGACTTCCCGGGCGGAGAGTTCCAGCCGGGCTTCGTGCTGCTGGTGACAGCGGGCGGACAGGCCGTGCGCGTGGCCGACGGCCTCGCGTTTCCCAACGGAATGGCGGTCACTCCGGACAACCGGACCCTGCTCGTGGCCGAGTCATACGCCGAGCAGATCACGGCGTACGACGTCGCCGAAGACGGCAGCCTGGCCGGCCGGCGGGTCTGGTCCTCGACCCCAGGTGACCACCCGGACGGCATCTGCATCGATGCCGACGGGGCGGTCTGGTACGCCGACGTGGGCAACCAGCACTGCGTACGGGTGCGCGAGGGCGGCGAGGTGCTCGCCGACGTCGACCTGGACCGCGGCGCCTTCGCCTGCGCGCTCAGCCGCGACGCCAACCCGGTCCTCTACGTGGTAGGTCAGGAGTGGCACGGGCCGGACGTCGCGGGCGGCGCCACCGGCCGAGTCGTGGCGTTTCCGGCTCCTGCTCCCGGCGCCGGCTACCCCTGACAGTTCCTGGCGTTCTCATCGCGACTGTGCTCCCTAGAGGCCGTACTCCTCCAGCAGCCGGAGCCAGACCTCGCTGATCGTCGGATAGGACGGGACGGCGTGCCAGAGCCGGTCCAGTGGCACCTCACCGACCACCGCAACAGTCGCCGAGTGCAGTAGTTCGGCCACGTCCGACCCGACGAATGTCGCGCCGACCACGATTTGCCGCTTGGTGTCGACCACGAGCTTGGCCTGCCCCGTGTAGCCCTCGCTGAGCAGCGACGCCCCGGAGACCTTGCCGATGTCGTACTCGACTGCGCGGACCGGCAGGCCGCGGCCGCGAGCCTCTTTCTCGGTCAGCCCGACCGCGCATACCTGCGGATCGGTGAACACCACCTGTGGCACCCAGGCCTGGTCGGCGAGCGCCCGGTGGCCCGGCAGGTCGTCGGCCTTGCCGGCCGCCCTCGCGGCGATGACGTCACCCGCCACTCGCGCCTGGTACTTGCCCATGTGGGTCAGCAGGTTGCGCCCGGTCACGTCGCCGCAGGCGTAGAGCCAGCCGTCGAGCGCGTCCATCGAGTCGTCGACCTTGACGTAGCTGCCGGGCTCCAGCCCGACGGTCTCCAGTCCGAGGTCAGTGGTGCGCGGCGCGCGGCCGACTGCGGCCAGCAACTCGTCGCCGACGAGTTCGGCGCCGTCATCGAGCAGTACGGTGACCTCGCCGCCGGGTACGCCGCGCCGAACGCCAGTGACGGAGCGACCCAGCAGGACCTCGATCCCGGCCTCGGCGAAAGCAGTGAGCAGCAGCTCGCCGGCGAACTGCTCGTTGCGCTCCAGCAGCCGTTGACCGCGGTGGACGACGGTGACCTCCTCGCTGCCGAGGCCGCGCATCGCCTGCGCCATCTCGCAGCCCACGACACCGCCGCCGAGAACGATCAGCCGCCTCGGCGCCGCCTCGGCGTTGGTGGCCTCCCGGCTCGTCCAGGGCGCTGCCTCCCGCAGCCCGGGGATCGGCGGCACGGCGGCAGTCGTACCCGTGGCGAGCACCACTGCGTGGCGGGCGACGAGCGTGCGGACCGCACCGTCCGAAGTGGACACCGCAACGCGCTTCGCGCCCGCGAGCCGGGCCTGTCCGCGGACGAAGGCGATCTCTTGCGACTGCACCCAGGAGACCTGGCCGGCGTCGTCGTGCCCGAACGGCTTGTCACGGTCCTTGCCGACGAACCAGTCCCGCCGCCCGAAGACCGCCTTGCTGTCCAACACGCCGGTCACCGCCTCGGCTACCCCGGGGGACCGCCGGGCGCCGGCGAGCAACTCGACGGGACGCAGCAGGGCCTTGCTGGGGATGCACGCCCAGTACGAGCACTCGCCCCCGACCAGCTCGTCCTCGACCAGCACGACTGACAGTCCGCCGCGCTGCGCCCGGTCGGCCGCGTTCTCCCCCGCGACTCCGCCCCCGAGTACGACTACGTCGTAGGTGTTCCCGTCGTCCGACATGGGCCACTCCTGAAGATCAGCGGTGCGACAGCACCTGCAGGTGATCCAGGTGGTCGGCCACGACCGGCCAGGCCTGGTACAGCTGGTCTGCCTGCGCGACTGTGGGCGGGATGAGGCCCGCCTGATTCGCCGCCGCCAGCCCGCTGACGATTCGATCGTGCTGGGCCGCGCCGCGGGCTCCCCAGACGACCACCGTCTCGCCGTCGGGCAGATCAGCGACCAGCTGGTGGTTGTGGCGGCCCCACGCTGCTTTGACAACCGGCCATAGGAAGAGCGCCGTGATCAGGAACGAGAGCACCAGCCCGATGGACGCCGGCCCCGCGGCTGACGGCTGTGAGGTGAACAGATAACCGCCGAGCAGCGCAACCAGCATAGCCAGGGCCGCCACCACGGCAGCGGCCATCAGCGCCGCCGAGCCGCCGGGCTGGATCCGCACGCTGGCCGCCATCGGAGTACCTCCCGCCACCTCGGCCGATGTACAGCGTAGGCGAAGGGAGTCAGGCGCGGTGCTGGGA
>JBDUBV010000181.1:0-4878 GCA_040003795.1 Pseudonocardiales bacterium
GGTCTCAACCGGCTCCAGGTGGGTACCACGGCGGCATGCGAACACAGGAGCCCTCCTCCACCCCCCGGGTCGTTGTCGCCAGCCTGATCGGCACCTCACTGGAGTGGTACGACTTCTTCATCTACGGCACGTCGGCCGCCCTGGTCTTCAACAAGCTGTTCTTCCCGACGTTCGAGCCGCTGACCGGGACTCTGCTCGCCTTTGCGACGTATGCGGTCGGCTTCGTCGCCCGGCCGGTGGGTGGGGTGATCTTCGGCCACTACGGCGACAGGATCGGCCGTAAGAACGTCCTCGTGGTGACCCTGCTCCTGATGGGGATCTCGACGTTCGCTATCGGCTTGCTGCCGACGCACGCCACCATCGGGATCTGGGCGCCGCTGCTGCTGGTGGCGCTGCGCTTCGTGCAGGGCCTGGGCCTCGGCGGCGAGTGGGGCGGCGCCGTGCTGATGACCCTGGAGCATGGCAATCCCGACCGGCGCGGGCTCAACGCCAGTTGGCCGCAGGTCGGCGTGCCAGCCGGCCTGCTGCTCGCCAACGCGGTGCTGTCGGTGACCAGCGCGCTCACCTCGGACAAGGCGTTCCTGTCCTGGGGCTGGCGGGTGCCGTTCCTGCTCAGCGGGGTCCTGGTGATCGTCGGACTGTGGATCCGCCTGTCGCTGTCGGAGTCGCCGTTGTTCGCAGAGGTCCAGGCTGACAACGTCAAAGCCCGGGCCCCGATCATCGAGGTGCTCCGCCGTTACCCTCGGCGGGTGCTGCTCGCCGTGGGTGCCCGGGTGGGCGTCGATGTCGCCTTCTACACCTTCGTGCTGTTCATCACCGCCTACGTGGTTACCTATCTCAAGCTGCCCAAGAGCTACGCCCTCAACGCCGTGCTGATCGCGGCCGCGGTGCAGGTGGTGCTGATCCCGGCCTTCGGTGCGCTGTCGGACCGCGTGGGCCGGCGCCCGGTCTACCTCGCCGGTGCTGTCGCCGCGGCCGGGTGGGTCTTCGCCTTCTTCGCGTTGCTCGACACGAAGAGGCTGGCCCTGATCGTGCTGGCTGCGGTCGTCGCGCTGGTGCTGCACGCGGCGATGTACGGGCCGCAGGCCGCATTCATCGCCGAGATGTTCCCGACCAAGGTCCGCTACAGCGGCGCCTCGATGGGCTATCAGCTGGCCGGCATCGTCGGCGGCGCCCTAGCGCCGATCATCTCCGCCGCTTTGCTCAAGAAGTTCGACAGCTCCGTCCCGGTCTCGCTGTATGTGGTGGCCGCCCTTGCCGTCACCATCGTATGCGTGCTGGCCGCGCCCGAGACGTCGCAGATCGACCTGCACGCCGACCCGGCTGACGGGCGGCTAGCCGCTCGGTCCGGCGTCTAGTGGGGATGCCGATCTTCGCGTGAACGCGGCTGTCGACCTCAACGCCGACCTCGGCGAGGGCTTCGGTGTATGGACCCTGGGCGACGACGCCGGGATGCTCGAGGTGGTGACCAGCGCCAACGTTGCCTGCGGCTTCCACGCCGGCGACCCGGCGATCATGCGGCGGGTGTGTGCGGATGCGGTCGCTCGAGGCGTGGTGATCGGCGCCCAGGTCAGCTATCGCGACCTGGCCGGCTTCGGCCGGCGGGCGATCGACATCCCGGCCGAGGCGCTCGCCGACGACCTGATCTATCAGATCGGCGCCCTGGACGCCTTTGCCCGAATCGCCGGCGACCGG
Source organism: Pseudonocardiales bacterium (assembly GCA_040003795.1). Classification (GTDB taxonomy): domain Bacteria; phylum Actinomycetota; class Actinomycetes; order Mycobacteriales; family QHCA01; genus QHCA01. Next base: position 1,696 of record JBDUBV010000181.1, read on the forward strand.
GTGCGCTACGTCAAGCCGCACGGCGCGCTCTACAACGTCGCCCTGCATGACAGCGGGCCGGCTGAGGCGGTCGTCGAGGCGGTCAGGCAGTACGACAAGACCCTCCCAGTCCTGACCCTGGCCGGCGGCGAGCTGGCCAGGATGGCCGGGTCGGCGGGGCTGGCCGTTGTGGCCGAGGCCTATGGCGACCGCGCCTACACCGCTGAGGGCCGGCTGGTTTCGCGGCAACTGCCGGGTGCGGTTCTGCACGACCCTGACCAGATCGCGGCCCGGACCCTGCGGATGGTCATCGAGGGCCAGGTCGAGGCTATTGACGGGGTCAAGGTCAACGTGTCGGTGCGCTCGGTGTGCGTCCACGGCGACACGCCGGGGGCCCTAGCCATCGCCCGGTCGGTGCGGGCGGCGCTGGAGGCGGCCGGAGTGAGCCTTGCCGCGTTCGCGGCGGGGGCCTAGCGGTGCGCTTCCTGCGGGCCGGCGAACGCGGCGTCCTCGTCGAGGTCGACGACCTCGACACGGTCCTGCGGCTGGCCGCGGCACTGCGCGAACGGGTGCCGGACGGCGTGGTCGACATGGTCCCGGCGGCTCGAACGGTGCTGCTGGTCCACGACGGTACGACCACGGGCGGGCGGATAGCCGATCACGTCGCCGCCATCCCCCTCGGGTCGGCGGTGCCGGCCGGCGGCGATCCGATCGAGATCCCGGTCACCTACGACGGCGCCGACCTTGCGGAGGTGGGCCGCCAGGCCGGCCTATCGGAGGGGGCAGTGATCGAGCGGCATCTGGCCGGGGAATACCTGGTCGCGTTCAGCGGCTTCGCTCCCGGTTTTGCCTACCTGGTCGGCGCCGACCCGGCGCTGCACGTACCCCGCCGCGACAGCCCGCGTACCAAGGTGCCGGCCGGCTCGGTCGCACTTGCCGGGGAGTTCACCGGGGTCTATCCGCGCGAGGGACCCGGCGGGTGGCAACTGATCGGGCACACCTCTGCTCGACTGTGGGACCTCACCCGTGACCCGCCGGCGCTGCTGCCGCCGGGAGCGCGGGCCCGGTTCGTGCCCGAGAAATGATCGAGGTGCTCGCCGCCGGGCCGCTGACCACGGTGCAGGACATCGGCCGGCCGGGCCTCGCCCACCTGGGGGTAGGCACGTCAGGTGCTGCCGATCGCGCGGCCCTAGCCCTGGCCAACCGCCTGGTGGGCAACGCCGAGGAGGCCGCCGGCCTGGAGGTGACGCTCGGCGGGCTGAAACTGCGGATGGCGACCCCCGCGACGGTGGCGATCACCGGGGCGCCGTGCCCGCTGCGGGTAAGGGACCGCCCCGCTGCGCTGAACAGCCCCGTCGCGGTCCGCGCTGGCGAGCAGGTGGAGATGGGACCGCCCGCCTGGGGGGTACGGACCTATCTGGCTGTGCGTGGCGGCCTCGCCGTCGACCCCGTGCTCGGCTCGCGGTCGACGGACCTGCTGGCCGGGCTCGGCCCGCCGGTCCTGGCCGCCGGGCAACGCCTGCCGGTAGGTGAGCTCTTCGACCGGCTGCCCATCGTCGACGTCGCTCCAGTACCCGGGCCGCCGATCGCGGTCGTGCTGCGGGTGCTGCCGGGGCCACGCGACGACTGGTTCGGCCCCGGTGGCCTTCGGGTGCTCGGCGGGGAGCCGTACCTCGTGGCGCCGGACTCCGACCGGGTGGGCCTACGCTTGCAGGGCCACCCGCTGGAGCGCGTGAGAGACGGTGAACTGCCGTCCGAGGGGATGGTCGAAGGCGCCCTACAGGTCCCGCCCGATGGGCAGCCGGTGCTGCTGTTGGCCGACCACCCGGTCACTGGCGGTTATCCGGTGATCGGCGTCGTGCCCCCAGCGGACATTCCGCTGGCCGCCCAGGCCCGTCCCGGCCAAGGGATCCGCTTCCGTGTGGTGACGGGCTAGCGCTCCGGCAGCACCAACTGCGCGGCCGCGGCCCATTCGGCCAGCGGGGTGAGCCAGGCCAATGCTGCGTGCGGCGCCGGCGTACGGAAGAGGAAAAGCTGCGGCACGATGTTCCGCAGTGCGGCTAGCACGTCGACCCGGTCGTCGATGAAGTGCGTGATGGCCAGGCCGGCGCAGATCGGTGCCTTGTCCACCCGGCGGCGGCAGAAGCGCACGTTATCGGCGGGGATCCCCGTACGGCGGTAGAAGTCGTGATGATCCAGCCAGGCCAGCGATCGTCCCTCGATACGGACGCCGCACTTGGAGATCAGCCAGACCCGCCGGTCGAACCTCGCCGTGAGCTCCGCCAGAGCATCGAACGCACCTGGCACGGCCGGCGTGCGCAGGGCTTCCGCCAGGCCGCCGGTGAAGAACGCAGTGTCCGCGCTGCCATGACGCGGGCCGTCGATGATCACCCGGCCGATATCCACGCCGAGGCGAGCCTCGTTGGCTGTCATGCCGGTCATTGTGCGGGAACCTGACAGACAACCGGATCACCTCCGGGGCCTTGCCGCGTGGTGGGTCGTGCTCAGGCGGCGCAGTCGCGACAGAGCAGGCGCCGTTTCTTGCTGCTGGCGAGAAGGCTGCGATGGTGGACCAGGAAGCAGGAGTCGCAGCGGAACTCGTTCTCCTGCATCGGCAGCACCCGCACCGACAGTTCTTCAGCGGAGAGGTCGGCGCCCGGGAACTCCAAGGCCTCGGCCAGATCCGCCTCGTCGACGTCGATGCTGCCAGACTGTGATTTGTTGGCGCGCCTCGCCTTGAGGTCCTCGAGGCTGTCCTCGAGCAACTCCGTAGTTGCTGTGGCGCGGGGTGCGTCGTAGTCGGTCGCCATGCTTTCCCTCCCCGGGCACGGTTCGCTCGCCAACTTCCGCGCGGAGGTAAGCGATCGATACTGAGTGTGATCAAGCTACTACTGTGTGACAAATAGCGGAAGTGTTTCGGCAGTTAGGCCGCGGCAATTGCCGGTCAGGCACCTTGCGACGCCACCGGCATCTCATGCCGCGCATTCGCCGGGGATCAGCATCGGCCTGGCCACAAGTGCAACCGGTCGATGTCGATACCTTCCTCATGAAGCGCATCCTCGGCGCCGCCCTGTCCCGACTGCGACTGCGGGTGAGCGTGAAGTTCGCGACCTCGATCAGCGTGCTGCTGCTGGCGGTTCTCACCGTTGCCGGCATCGGCGGGGTTGGCTTGACTCGCACTCAGGCGCAGGTCAATCGGCTATT
>JBDUBV010000051.1:0-16205 GCA_040003795.1 Pseudonocardiales bacterium
TGGCCCTGACCGCCATGGAGGAGCCGGTCGCCTTCTCCGCCGAGGCGCTGCGCACGGAGAAGCTCAAGGTGCTCCGCGCGATCAGCGTGCCCGAAGATCTGGAACACTTCGCCGTGCGCGGGCAGTACTCCGAGGGCTGGCTGGCCGGCAGTCGGGTGCCCGGCTATCTCCAGGAGGAGGGCGTCCCTGACGACTCCACTACCGAGACCTACGTCGCGGTCCGCCTCGGTGTCCAGACCCGCCGCTGGGCCGGCGTGCCGTTCTACCTGCGCACCGGCAAGCGGTTGCCGCGTCGGGTGACAGAGATCGCCGTGTGCTTCAAGCGAGCGCCACACCTGCCGTTCGCCCGCACCGACACCGAGGAGCTGGGCCAGAACCAGCTCGTCGTCCGGGTCCAGCCCGATGAGGGTGTCACCCTGCGGTTCGGGTCCAAGGTGCCCGGCACCTTCATGGAGGTCCGCGACGTCGTGATGGACTTCCTCTACGGTGCGGCGTTCACCGAGAGCTCGCCGGAGGCCTACGAGCGGCTGCTGCTGGACGTGCTGCTCGGTGATTCCACCCTCTTCCCGCGCAACGAGGAGGTCGAATCCAGCTGGCAAGTCGTCGATCCCCTCGAACAGTTCTGGGCAGGTCGCGAGCCGCACGCCTACCGGTCAGGAGAGTGGGGGCCGGCAGCGGCCGATGACATGCTCGATCGCGACGGCCGCCGCTGGCGGCGACCATGACACCTCGCCGGAGGCGATCATGACCACCCTCTGGGACACCACCGGCACAGACGTGGTAAAAGCGCTGGCCGCCGAGCGCCGGGGCGCAGGCGCGGTGGCTGCCGGTCTGGCGTTGACCATGATCGCTGTGGTCGACGAGAAGCATGTAGCAGAGGCGGAGCAGGCGGCGGCAGCAGCGGCGGCGATGCACCCCTGCCGCCTGCTCGTCGTGGTGCGCCGTCAGCTCGACGCCGACTCCCGGCTCGACGCCGAGGTGCAGGTCGGCGGCCGGCTGGGCCCGGGCGAGGCAGTGGTGATGCGCATGTACGGCCGGCTCGCCCTGCATGCGGAGTCTGTCGTCCTGCCGTTGCTGGCCTCCGACACACCCGTGGTGACCTGGTGGCACGGCGAGCCTCCGCGGCTGATCGCTCACGACCCGTTGGGGGTCCTGGCCGGGCGCCGCGTCACCGACTGCAGCCGCGCCGCCGATCCGGTCGCCGCATTGGGCAATCGCGCCGCCGACTTCACCATCGGCGACACGGACCTGACCTGGACCCGGCTGACCGGGTGGCGGGGCCTGCTCGCGAGCACGTTCGACTCGTCCGCCGCCAAGGCCATAGCCGGCCGGGTTGCCGCTGAATCCGGCAACGCCAGCGCCGCCCTGATGGCCGGCTGGTTGCGCAACCGGCTGGGAATCGACACCGAGGTGAGCGAGTCGGCCGGGCCGGGGCTCACCGAGGTGCAGGTCGACTTCGACAACGGCGATCACATCTGGGTGGAGCGCGGTGACGGGCGCAACGCGACGGTGCACCGCGACGGCATGCCCGACCGCAACCTGCCACTGCCCCGGCGGGACCCCGGCGACCTGCTGGCCGAGGAGTTGCACCGGCTCGACCCGGACCACATCTATGGTGACGCGCTCGGTACGGCGACCGGCCAGCGTGGGCTCAACCGCCGGGACACCGTGCGGGTACACGAATGGTTGGATCCAGCCAGCCCGCAGGCTGCAGACGAAGAGCCGGGCCTGTTCGGCCCCGCAGTACAGCGACCGGGGGCGAGTGCGCAGCGAGGAGCGGAGCGAGTTGACGGTTAGCCGCGCGACCTCGTGACCTCTCTGTCGGTAGTCGTCCACCGCGAGCCTGCCCTGTTGGCGCGCGCAGTGGCGGCTCGCCTGGTGACCCGACTGGTCGACTGCCAGTCCGCCCGCGGCGAGGCCTCGATCGTGCTCACCGGCGGCGGGGTCGCCATCGCGATGCTCGAGGAGCTGCAGGACAATCCCGCACGTGACGCCGTCGATTGGCGCCGGCTCGATGTGTGGTGGGGGGACGAGCGGTTCATGCCCTCCGGACATCCCGACCGCAACGAGACCCAGGCCCGCCAGGCCCTGCTCGACGCCGTCGCCCTCGACCCCGCTCGGATCCATCCCATGCCGGCCTCCGACGGCCCGGACGGTGCCGACGTCGAGGCTGCCGCGGAGCGATACGCAGCGCAGCTGCGGGCGGCGACCCGTCACGAGGACCACGGCGATGTCCCGACCTTCGACATCCTGCTGCTGGGGATCGGCCCCGAGGGCCATGTCGCCTCGATCTTCCCCGGCTCTCCCGCCGCCTACGACGAGCGATCCGTCGTGGCAGTTCGCGGGTCACCGAAGCCGCCGCCAACCCGCCTCAGTCTGACCTTCGGCGCCATCAACAGCGCGGCCGAGGTGTGGTTGATCGCGGCGGGTGCGGAGAAGGCGCCGATCATCGGCATCGCGCTCGGCGGAGCCGGCCGCGTCCAAGTGCCTGCAGCCGGCGTGGCTGGCCGCCGGCGCACGCTGTGGCTGATCGACCGGGCGGCGGCGGCCGGAGTCCCCGCCGAGCTTCGCAACCCCTGGTGAGCAGCGACCAGCCGCAGGGCCTACCTGCTCAGCGGCCGCGGTCCCGGAGCTTGCTCAGCGCCTCGTCGAGGATCGCGTCGCCGTCGGAGTCGCTGCGGCGCTCACGGACGTAGGCCAGGTGGGTCTTGTACGGCTCGGTGTGCGGCGGGGCCGGCGGATTCAGCCGGTCCCGGCCGGCCGGCAGGCCACACCGCGGGCACTCCCAGCTGTCGGGCTCGGCGGCGTCGGCGGCGAAGGCCGGTCGGGTCTCATGCCCATTGGCACAGAAGAAGGCGATCCGCCGGCGCGGTGCTGATTCCCCCCGCTCGGCCTCACCCATGGGTCCGGCACCGACTCGGGTGCCACGAATGGCGTTGCCTCCGGCCACAAATTGCTCCTGTCCTGCATCTGCCTGCATCTGCCTTCAGCGACGCCGAGAGTCTATGTCACCTCAGGCGGCGGATGACTCAGCCTTTGGCTTTGAGCAGCAGGCCGATCCCGACAATGCTGATGATCCACACCAGGCCGCAGATTATCGTGAGCCGGTCGAGGTTCTTCTCTGCCACCGACGAGCCGGAGAGGTTGGAGCTGACGCCGCCGCCGAACATCGACGACAGGCCGCCGCCCTTGCCGCGGTGCAGCAGGATCAACACGATCAGCATGAGGCTCGTGAGGATCAAGATGATGTTGAGAGTCAGCACCATGAGCTATAGAACGTCTCTCTCCTCCGGGAAGTGGCACGCGACCTGGTGCACCGGGCCGATCGACAGCAGCGGTGGCTCCACCGTCTTGCAGATCTCCTGAGCCTTCCAGCAGCGGGTGTGGAAGCGACAGGCGGGCGGCGGGTTGAGCGGGCTGGGGACGTCGCCCTGCAACAGGATACGTTCGCGTGACTTCTCCTTCTGCGGGTCGGGCACCGGCACTGCGGAGAGCAGGGCGTGGGTGTACGGGTGCCGGGCGTGCTCGTAGAGCGACGTACGGTCGGCGATCTCCATGATCTTGCCGAGGTACATCACGGCTACCCGGTCGGCAATGTGCCGCACGATCGACAGGTCGTGTGCGATGAAGACGTACGTGAGGCCGAACTCCGACTGCAGGTCCTCCAGCAGGTTGATCACCTGGGCCTGGATCGACACGTCCAGCGCGGCGACCGGCTCGTCGCAGACGATCAGCCGCGGGCGCAGCGCCAGGGCGCGAGCGATCCCGATCCGTTGGCGCTGGCCACCGGAGAACTCGTGCGGATAGCGGTTGTAGTGCTCGGGGTTGAGGCCGACCAACTCCAGCAGGTCCTGCACCTGGCGCTTGACGCCGTTGGGCGTCTTGACGTTCTGCAGCCGCAGGGGGGCACCCACGATAGTGCCCACCGTGTGCCGGGGATTCAGCGAGGAGTACGGGTCCTGGAAGATCATCTGGACGTTCTTGCGCAGCGGGCGCATCTTGCTCGTCGACAGGTGACTGATGTCACGGCCTTCGAAGTTGATGGTGCCGCCGGTAGGCTCGAGCAGGCGGGTCACCAGGCGCCCCATGGTCGATTTGCCGCACCCGGTCTCGCCGACGATGCCGAGGGTCTCGCCGATGTTGACCGCGAAGTCGATCCCGTCGACCGCTTTGACCGCGCCGACCTTCTTTTGGAAGATGATCCCCTGGGTCACCGGGAAATGCTTCTGCAGCGCGGTCACTTCCAGCAGGACCTCGCCGGTCGTCTCCGGCTCGGCCACCTTTTCCGCCGGACTCGTCGTCGTCACTCGGTCTCCAAGTAGGCTGACGCGTGCTGGCTACTCACAGGGTGGGCTGCACTTCTTCGGTGAAGATGCGGGTGCGCTCCTCGTTCGACAGGTGGCAGGCGACGAGGTGGCCGGGGGCCGCCTCGCGCAGCACCGGCACCTCCGACTGTGAACGGCCGCCGTTGAGCGCCTCGTAGGGGCACCGAGGGTGGAAGGAGCAGCCCGACGGCACGTTGATCAACGACGGGGGCGTCCCGGCTATCGGGCGCAGCCGCTCCTGCCGGACGCGGTCGAGCCGGGTGACCGACGAGAGCAGGCCCCAGGTGTAGGGATGCTGTGGCCGGTAGAAGACATCCTCGACCGGGGCGTGCTCGACGGACTTGCCGGCATACATGACCAGGATGTCGTCGGCGATCTCGGCGACCACCCCGAGGTCGTGGGTGATGATGATGATCGCGGAGTTGAACTCCTTCTGCAGGTCGAGCATCAGGTCGAGGATCTGCGCCTGGACGGTCACGTCGAGGGCCGTCGTGGGCTCGTCGGCGATGAGCAGCTCCGGGTTGCAGGACAGGGCCATGGCGATCATGGCGCGCTGCCGCATACCGCCGGAGAACTGGTGGGGATAGTCGTCGACCCGCCGGTCGGGCTGAGGGATGCCCACGCGCTCGAGCATCTCGACGGCCCGGCGCCGGCCCTGCTTCTTGGACACATTGTTGTGCACGCGGTAGGCCTCACCGATCTGCGAGCCCACCGTGAAATAGGGGTGCATGGCCGACAGGGGGTCCTGGAAGATCATCGCCATCTTGTTGCCGCGCATCCTGCGCACGTCTTCCAGGCTGCCGCCGATGATCTCTTCACCGCCGAGCCAGATCTCGCCGGACAGCCTGGCCCGGGTGCCCTTGTGCAGGCCCAGGATGGCCAGGCTGGTTACGCTCTTGCCCGAGCCGGATTCGCCCACGATCCCCAGCGTCTGTCCCCTGTCGACGGAGAAGGTGAGGCCGTCGACGGCCTTGACCAGCCCGTCATCGGTCGGGAAGTGGACCTTGAGATCCTTGACCCGCAGAGATGCGCTCTTGTCCCAGGCGGTCGCGGGGGTCTGGCCTTCCTCGAGTGCCGACGACACGGTTGCCTCTCTGTCAGCGTTAGCGACAAATCCTGGTTGGCAAGAGTACGCCGCAGGCGCGACGCACGGATAGGAAGCCGGCTAGGACAGGCGCACCTTGGGATCGACGAAGGCATACAGCACGTCGACGATCAGGTTGGCCATGACGATGAAGAATGCCGCGACCAGGACCGTGCCGACGATGACCGGCAGATTGAGCTTGTTCACCGCCACGACGGCCAGACGCCCTATCCCGTTGAAGTTGTAAACCGACTCCAGCAGAATTGCCCCGCCCATCAGGCCGCCGATGTCGAGGCCGGCAATGGTGACGATGGGAGTCAGAGCCGCACGCAGCCCGTGCTTGCGGATGACCACCGCCTCCGACAGGCCCTTCGCCCGGGCGGTGCGGATGTAGTCCTCGCTCATCGTCTCGAGCATGTTGGCGCGGGTGAGCCGGGCGTACAGGGCCGCATACAGGAAGGCAACGGTGATCCAGGGCAGGAGAAGATTCTGCGCCCATAAGAGCGGATTATCGACGAAGTTGACGTACTGCGGGAGAGGCAGTATCTGCCATTTGGCCACCACGAACGTGATGATCAGCAGGCCGGTGAAGAACGAGGGCAGGGAGACCCCGGCCAGCGCCACCACCATCGCCGAACGATCGAAGATGCTGCCCTTCTTCAGGCCCGACAGAATGCCTACGCCGATGCCGACCAGCAGCCACAGGATCGCGCCGCCGAGCGTGATCGAGAAGGTGACCGGGAAGTCTTCCTTGATCAGGTCGGTGACCGGGGTGTCCGACGGGTCGTGGTAGGAGATGCCGAGGCAGGGTGCCGGGCAGTGGTCGATCGCCGTGCCCTCACCAAAGTCGCGGCCGACGAAGACGCCCTTCATGAACCTGCCGTACTGCTGCCAGATCGGGATGTCCAGCTCGAGCTTGTGCGAGACCGCTTTGACGACCGCCGGGCTGCACGACTTGCCGCAGGACAGCGACGCCGGGTTGACCGGGACGGCGAAGAACAACCAGAAGGTGACAACGGAGATCACGCCGAGCATGACCACTACGCCGATGAGCCGGCGGATGATGTAACGGAGCATGCTCTCACCCTTCCTGGCCGGGCCGAGCGCCGGGTCGGCGGTGGGGATGCGGCGCGATGCGCCACACCCCCACCGACGACGAGCTACCTTCGCTGCAGGTGAACCTTACGCAACGCTGAGCGCGTTGAGGTCGATCTCACCGTAGAAGCTGTGCAGGAAAGCACCCTTGACTCCGGACCCGAACATCTGGGTGGTCTTGGTCCAGAGGGTCGGGACAGCGGCGCCGTCCTTGACGATGTCCTCGTCGATGTCACCCCAGAGCTTGGCCTGCTTGGTCAGGTCAGTCTCCTTGTTGGCGGCATCGATCTTGGACTGGATCGCCGGGTCGGCGAGCTGGGAGTAATTCGACGATCCCTCGACAGCCGCGAGCGAGCTGGCGAACAGCGGGGGAACGACGGACGAGCCGTTGGGCCAGTCCGGGCCCCAGCCGGCACCGCTCATGTCACCCTGGGTCGCCTTCTTGCCGATGCTCGAGTAGTACTGGTCGGCCGGGATGATGTTGAGCGTGACCTTGAAGTTGCCGTTGCGCTCAAGGGCTTCCTTGATGGCTGCGGCAGCCTTGGCCGTGGCCGGCCGGTTGCGGACGTCGAACTTCAGCGGGTAGGGCGTCGTGACGCCTGCCTCCTTGAGCAGCGACGCGGCCTTGGCCGGGTCACCGTTCGGGTTCTTCTTCGTGCCGAAGACGTCGAAGCTCTTGTGCGACTTCAGCGCCGGGCTGATGAAGCTGGTGGCGTAGTCGCCGTACTCCTTGCCGCCGTAGGCACCGCGGTAGGTCTCGAGGTTGACCGCTGTGTTGATCGCCTCGCGCACCTTGGGGTTGGTCACCTTCTTGGTGTTGATGGCGATGTAGAGGGTGAACCCGTCGAAGCCGTTGACGGCCCGCTTGCGCAGGTTCGGGTCGGTGAGCACCCGGTTGAGGTTCTGCGGCTGCACGTTGGTGCTGTTCTGGATGCCGGTCTTGGCGTCACCGGTGTCGCTGATGAACTGGGTGTCGATGACCGCCGGGTCGGCGCCCATCTCGACGACCACCTTGTCCGGGAAGGCCTTGCGGACCGTGTCTGTCTTGGGGTCCCAGTTGGTGTTGCGGACCAGGGTGAGGTTCTTGCTCCGGTTGTATGTCTCGATCTTGTAGGGGCCGTTGGAGACCACGTTGTTGTCGTACTTGTCCTTGGTGTCCTTGGCCTTGGGAACCGCCGCGAACTCCGGCAGGCTGAGGGTGTAGTTGAAGTCACCAATAGGCCGGGCCAGGTGGAACACGATGTGCTTGGGGTCGGTGCACTGCACGGCACTGTCGAACCCGCCGTTGGGGCCCGGCTTGTAGGGGCCCTTGTAGACGGGGGTGCCGTCCGGGGCGAGGTCGATCTTCAGGTAGGAGTAGGCGTAGGTGGGGCCGTCGGTGATGACGTCGGAGAACCCACGCGACGTGCCGTACTTGAAGTCGTCACAGGTGACCGGCGTGCCGTCCTGGAACTTCAGGCCGTCCTTGAAGGTGAATGACCAGGTCTGGTTGTTGTCGCTGGCCTTGCCCAGGTCGGTCGCCATGTCCGGCACCAGCTCGGAGCCAGAGGGGCCTGGCACTGACTTGTAGGTGACCAGGGTGCGGTTCATGAACCGCTCGGTGAAGTTCAGCGCGTTGGAGACGTAGGTGCGCTGCGGGTCGATGTGCTCGAAGTCGGCGTCGTTGATCAGATAGAGCGTGCCGCCCTTCTTGCCGGTCGGCCCCTTGGTGCTGCTCTTGCTCTTGCCGGAGCCGCCACAGGCGGTCACAGCCAGCGCGAGGCAGGCACCGACTACGGCCACCTTCTGCGCGCGTGTTGCGAGGAGCGTCATGCGCTCACCCATCCTTTCCCCCGCCGCGGAGTTGCGACGGTGTCTGCGCCGGCCGGCGGTTGCCGGCCAACGGTGATACGTGGTAAGGCCGCTAGCGGCCGGCTTTGGGATCGAGTGCGTCGCGCAGCCCGTCACCGAAGAGGTTGAAGGCGAGTACGAGGGCGAACAGCGCCACGCCGGGGATCATCAGGTATGTCGGGTCGGCGTAGGAGTAGGTCACCGAGTCGTTGAGCATCTTGCCCCACGACGGCGTGGGCTCGATAACGCCGACACCGAGATAGGACAGCGCCGCCTCGAGCGAGATGTAGGTCGGGATGATCAAGGTGGAGTAGACCAGGATCGGGGCCACCAGGTTGGGCAGCAACTGTTTGAACAGGATGTGGCTGTTGGTCGCACCGAGCGACCTGCTGGCGTCGACGAATTCCCGCTCCCTCAGGGACAGGGTCTGGCCGCGGATGATGCGGCCGAAGTAGGGCCAGCCGAAGAAGCCGATCACGCCGATCAGATAGACCAGGTGCGCTGCGCTGCCGCCGATGCCGATCGTCGCCAGCCGGTCGATCGCCACCGGTGTGAGCGCGATGAGCAGAAGCAGCTGCGGGAAGGCGAGGATGAGGTCCATGCCGCGGCTGATCAGCGAGTCGATCTTGCCGCCGAAGAACCCGGCCATGACGCCGAGGAGGGAGCCGAGGCCGACGGACAGCGCGGTCGACGTCAACGCGACTATGAGCGACGTGCGGGCACCGAAGACGAGGCGGGCGAACAGGTCGCGGCCGGTGCTGGGCTCGACGCCGAGCCAGTGATCGGCGCTGACTCCGCCGAAGGAGCCGCGCGGGAGCGCGCCCTTGTCGAGGTCGAGCGTGCCGGGATTGAACTTGAGGGGGTTCTGGCCTTCGATGCCGGCCAGCACGTCGGCCAGGATCGCAACGAGCAGGAACAGGATCACCAACCCCAGGCTGACCATCGCGACCCGGTCGCGCTTGAGCCTCAGCCACGCGATTTGGCCGAGGGATCGGCCCTCGATGCGCTTGGCGCTCTGCCCGGCAAGGATGGCCTCAGGGTTGGCACTCTGGGCGCTGGGGTCCGTTGTCAGTGGAGCGGTCATCCGATCACTGTCCCCTCACGCCACCTCGCTGTGACCCCCCTGCGACGTATTGGACTATAGGACCCACGTCGGCGGCGAAAGGCCCCGGCGGCAGCATGTGGCGAAATCGTGACCTTGCCAGCGCAGTCAACCGCTCACCCGGCTGCGGCCCCGTCGCCGGACGTAGCCGGTTCACCGGCCTCGGCGAACCTGCAGATGGCGGCGAACTCGTCGGCATCCAGGCTGGCTCCGCCGACGAGGGCGCCGTCGACGTCGGGCTCGGCCATGATGCCCGCCACATTGGCCGCCTTGACCGAGCCGCCGTAGAGGATGCGCACGCCGGCGGCCAGCTCTCGGGTGTAGAGCTCGGCCAGGCGGTGACGCAGCGCGAAGCACACCTCCTGGGCGTTCGCGGGGGTGGCGACCTGGCCGGTGCCGATGGCCCAGACCGGCTCATAGGCGACAACGGTGGAAGCGGCCTGCTCCACGGTCACGCCCGCCAGCGCGGCAGTCAACTGGCCGGCGCAGTGGGCCACCTGCTGCCCGGCCTCTCGGACATCGAGGGCCTCCCCTACGCAGACGATCGCGGTCAGCCCGTTGCGGCCGGCGGCGAGGACCTTGGCGTTGACGGCCGAGTCGTCCTCCGCGTGGTAGCCCCTACGCTCGGAGTGCCCGACGACGACGTAGGCGCAGTCCAGCTTGGCCAGCATCGGGCCGCTGACGTCCCCGGTGTAGGCCCCGCCGTCGTGCGGCGACAGGTCCTGGGCGCCGTAGCCGAGCAGCAGCCGGTCGCCCTCTATCAGGGTCTGGACGCTGCGCAGGCACGTGAAGGGCGGCAGGACCACCACCTCGACGTCACTGAGTTGCTGGTCGGTGAGGCTGAACGCGATCTTCTGGACGAGGCCGATCGCCTCGAGGTGCGTGCAGTGCATCTTCCAGTTGCCGGCCATCAGCGGCCGCCGGCCCGGCTTGGCGCTCACTGCTCCTCTATTCGCCAACTCGCTCCGCACCTCGCTTCGCTCGATGCTCACTCGCCCAAAGCTTCCAGGCCAGGCAGGGTCCCGCCCTCCAGAAACTCCAGCGACGCCCCGCCGCCGGTCGAGATGTGCGTGAAAGAGGCCTCGTCGAGCCCGAACGCGCGGACGGCAGCCGCCGAGTCGCCGCCACCGACGACCGTGGTGCCCTCGCAGGCGGCGACCGCCTGGGCCAGCGCCCTGGTGCCGGCCGCGAACTGCTCGACCTCGAAGACGCCCATCGGGCCGTTCCAGAACACCGTTGCGGCGCCGGACAGCGCAGTCGCGAAAGCCTTTACCGTCTCGGGCCCGATATCGAGGCCGATCAGGTTGCCCGGCATCTCCCCGGCGGGGACCGTCCGCGGATCTGCGTCGTCGGCGATCCGGTCGGCGACCACCACGTCACGCGGCAGGACCAGCCGGGCCCCCGCCTCGGCCAGCAGCCGCCGGCAGGTGTCCACCTGGTCACCTTCGAGCAGGGAGTGGCCGACCTCGTGGCCCTGGGCCTTGAGGAAGGTGAAGCACATCCCGCCTCCGACGAGCAGCCGGTCGACCCGCGGCAGCAGCGCCTCGATCACCCCGAGCTTGTCGGAGACTTTGGAGCCGCCGAGGACCACGACGTAGGGCCGAGGTGGGGACTCGGTGAGTCCGCGAAGCACCTCCACCTCGCGCAGGACCAGGCCGCCGGCATAGTGCGGGAGCCGCTGTGGCACGTCGAAAACGCTGGCGTGCCTGCGGTGCACCGCACCGAAACCGTCCCCGACGTAGGCCTCGGCAAAGCCGGCCAACTGGTTGGCGAAGGCGCCGCGTACCGCGTCCTGCTTGCTGGTCTCGGCCGCCTCGAACCGGAGGTTCTCCAGCAGGACCACGTCGCCGTCGGCCAGCGCGGAGACGCTCGCGCCCGCGTCCACACCCACGACGTCGGTGGCGAAGGCCACCGTGCTGCCGGTCAGCTTCTGCATGCGGACCGCCACCGGCTCGAGGGAGAACTCCTCGAGCCGCTGCCCCTCGGGCCGCCCGAGGTGGGCGCAGACGACAACCCTGGCGCCAGCTCCGGCGAGCGAGGAGATCGTCGGGAGGCTGGCGCGGATCCTTCCGTCGTCGGTGATGTTCCCGCGCTCCATCGGCACGTTGAGGTCGCTGCGCACGATGACGCGGCGGCCCTGCACCCCGGCTGCCAGCAGGTCGTCGAGCGACCTCACAGGCGGCTGCCCACCAGCGCGGTGAGGTCGACGAGGCGGTTGGAGTAGCCCCACTCGTTGTCGTACCAGCCGACGATCTTGACCTGGTCGCCGATCACCTTGGTGAGGGAGGAGTCGAAGATGCACGACGCGGGGTCGCCGCCGATGTCGGTGGAGACGATCGGGTCTGTGGTGTAGCGCAGGTAGCCCTTCAGCGGTCCGCCGGCCGCCGCGGCCTGAAACGCCGCGTTGACCTCGTCGACGGTGACGTCACGCGACACGGTGACGGTGAGGTCGGTGACCGAGCCGGTGGGCACCGGGACCCGCAGTGCGTAGCCGTCGAGCTTGCCCTTGAGGTCGGGCAGCACGGCGCCGATCGCCTTGGCCGCACCGGTGCTGGTCGGGATGATGTTGATCGCCGCCGCGCGGGCCCGGCGCAGGTCGGAGTGCGGCGCGTCCTGCAAATTCTGGTCCTGCGTATACGCGTGGATGGTGGTCATCAGGCCGCGCTGGATCGTGAACTCATCGTGCAGCACCTTGACCATCGGGGCCAGGCAGTTGGTGGTGCACGAGGCGTTGGAGATGATGCTCTGCGACCCGTCGTAGGACTCGTGGTTGACCCCCATGACGACCGTCAGGTCCTCCCCCGTGGCCGGCGCGGAGATGATCACCTTGCGGGCGCCGCCCTCGTCGACGTGCTTGCGGGCACCGTCGGCCTTGGTGAAGAAGCCGGTCGACTCGAGCACGATGTCGACGCCGAGATCCTTCCAGGGCAGGCTGCCCGGGTCGCGCTCGGCGAGGCCCTTGATCGTGTGCCCGTCGACCGAGATGCCGTCGGCAGTGACGGCGACGTCCTCGGACAGCGCACCGGTGATGCTGTCGTACTTGAGCAGGTGGGCCATCGTCTTCATGTCGCCGAGGTCGTTGAATGCGACCACCTCGATGTCGTGGTCGCTGGCCTGAACGGCGCGCCAGAAGTTGCGGCCGATTCGTCCGAAGCCGTTGATGCCAACCCGAATGGTCACGGTGATCTCCTGGGGTCCGGTCGCTCGGTGATGTCCAGACCTTATCGAGAACTGCTAGGGACCCAGCATCTCGGCGGTGACGGCGGACTCGGTATCGGGGATGCCGTTGTCCTCGGCCCGCTTGTCGGCCAGGGCCAGTAGCCGCCGGATCCGGCCGGCGACGGCGTCCTTTGTCATGGGCGGGTCGGCGAGAGCACCGAGCTCCTCCAGGGAGGCCTGCCGGTGCTCCAGCCGCAACCGGCCGGCCTCGAGCAGGTGATCGGGGGCGTCGTCGTCGAGGATCTGCATGGCCCGCTCCACCCGGGCTCCCGCCGCGACCGCCGCGCGGGCGGAGCGCCGCAGGTTGGCATCGTCGAAGTTGGCCAGCCGGTTGGCTGTCGCACGCACCTCGCGGCGCATCCGCCGCTCCTCCCACGCCAGGACGCTCTCGTGCGCACCGATCCGGGTCAGCAGCGCACTGATCGCGTCGCCGTCGCGGAGGACGACCCGGTCGACGCCGCGCACGTCACGCCATTTGGCCGGCACGCCCAGCCGGCGGGCGGCGCCCACCAGAGCCATGGCGGCCTCCGGTCCCGGGCAGGTCACCTCGAGCGATGACGAACGGCCGGGCTCGGTGAGCGAACCGTGAGCCAGGAACGCGCCGCGCCAGGCGGCCTCGGCGTCGCAGATGCCGGCGGAGACCACCTGCGGCGGCATTCCGCGCACCGGCCGGCCGCGCAGGTCGATCAGGCCGGTCTGGCGGGCCAGCCCCTCGCCGTCCTGGGCCACTCGCACGATGTAGCGATTGCCCTTGCGCAGGCCGCCGCCGGCCAGCACCTGGATGTCGCTGGAGTGGCCGTACATCTCGCCCACCTCCTTGCGCAGGCGGCGGGCCGTGGCACCGGTGTCCAGCTCTGCTTCCACCACGATGCGCCCGGCCACGATGTGCAAGCCGCCGGAGAAGCGCAGCAACGCCGACAATTCGGCCCGGCGGCAGCACGGCTTGGTGATCGTGAGCCGGCTCAACTCGTCCTTGACCGAGGCTGTCATCGCCATCTGCGCTTCATCTCCCAGGGTCTGCCGCGGGCTGCCGTACGCGGCTGAAGTCACCAACCGGTGGTACTCCTGCGCCGGCCGGTCGTGGTCGTCCCGGAAGCTGCCGGCGCCGGCGGCGAGGGGCGCCAGCACCAAGCGCCCTCCTAGCGATTCTGCCGCACCAGCCAGGGAACAGTCCTGGACTTGGCTCTAACAGTCGGCTAGCACCACGTCGATGCGCAGGTCGGTCACGTGGGGCAGGAAGCTGGAGAACCACGAGCCGGGTCCAAGGACTGTCCAGTCGGCGGCGCGCACTACCTCGACCGCGTCGGCACAGGCGGGGGGCTCTGCCGGGACCAACTGCACGGCCACCACCGACGGCCGGCCCAGCCGTAGCGGTCACTCCTGGCCCAGGTCACGGTGCGAGACGCGGACCGGCACGTCACTGGCGGCCAGCCGCCGGCCGATCTCCTCGGAGATGGCCACGCTGCGGTGTTTGCCGCCGGTGCAGCCGACGGCGACCGTCAGATAGCGCTTGCCCTCCCGCTCGTAGCCGGGGATCAACATCCGCAGCAGGGCCGAATAGCAGTCCAGGAACTCCCCCGCCGAGGGCTGCCCGAGTACGTAGGCACTCACCTCGGGGTCGCGGCCGGTCTGGTTCCGCAGGTCGGGCACCCAGTGCGGGTTGGGCAGGAACCGCACGTCCGTCACCAGGTCGGCATCGCCGGGCAGGCCGTACTTGTAGCCGAAGGACAGCAACGTGACCGCAAGCCGTGGCTCCTCGCCACCCCGGAACAGCGCCTCGATCTTTGACCGCAACTGGTTGACGTTGAGGTCGCTTGTGTCGATCACCAGGTCGGCTTCGCCACGAGCACCGTCAAGCAGTGCTCGCTCGGCCGCGATGCCGTCGGACAGCCGATCGTCCCCCTGTAACGGATGGCGTCGCCGCGCGCTGTCGTACCGCCTGATCAAAGACTCGTCGCTGGCGTCGAGGTAGATGACCCGCGGCCGGTATCCCTGGTCGCGCAGGTGTTGCACTGTGCCGACCAGATCCGAGGAGAAGGCCCGGCTGCGCACGTCCAGCGTGAGCGCCATCCGGCGGGCCGTCCCCTCGGACTGCTGTCCGAGAGCGACCATGGACTCGACCAGGGACTGCGGCAGGTTGTCCACGACGTAGTAGCCGACGTCCTCCAGCGCCAGCGCCACGGTGCTCCGGCCGGCGCCCGACAGGCCGGTCACGATGACCAGGTCGAGTGCCCGGGGTCGGTCCGTCACGCGTCGCTCTCGACGATCTCCCCGGTCACCGGGTCGACGGCCGGCTGGCCGCCCTGGCCGGAGGCGAGTGCGATGACGATGGCCGCCGCGGTGCGCGGCCCGATGCCGGGCACCGCCATCACCTCCTCCACGCTGGCGGCGCGCAACCGCTTGAGCGAGCCGAAGTGGCGCAGCAACCCCTTGCGGCGGGTCTCCCCCAGGCCCGGGACGTTGTCCATGGCCGACTCCACCATCGACTTGGACCGGCGCTGGCGGTGGAAGGTCACCGCGAAACGGTGTGCCTCGTCACGCACCCGCTGCAACAGGTAGAGCCCCTCACTCGTGCGCGGGAGGATCACCGGCAGGTCCTCTCCGGGCAGCCAGACCTCCTCGAGCCGCTTGGCCAGCCCGCACAGCGCCAGGTCAACGATGCCTAGATCGTCCAGCGCCCGCTGCGCCGCGTTGACCTGCGGCAGACCGCCGTCGACCACCACGAGGTTGGGGGGGTAGGCGAACCGCCGGGGCCGCCCGGTAGTCGGGTCGAGACCCGGCCGGTCCTCGGCCGGGCTGTGCTGCTCTTCCAGGTACCGACTGAACCTGCGGCGCAGCACCTCCGCCATCGCCGCGGTGTCGTCTGCGGCCTCCCGCAGGGTGTAGCGGCGGTACTCGCTCTTGCGTGGCAGGCCGTCCTCGAAGACCACCATGCTGGCGACCACGTTGGTGCCCTGCACGTGCGACACGTCGAAACACTCGATGCGCAGGGGCGCCTCGTCGAGGGCCAGCGCCTCCTGAACCTCGGCCAGGGCCAGCGACCGTGCCGTCAGGTCACTGGCCCGGCGCAGCTTGTGCCGGGCGAAGCTGTGGGCGGCGTTGCGCTGTACGGTCTCGAGCAGCGCCCGCTTGTCGCCGCGCTGCGGCACCCGGAAGTCCACCCGGGTGCCGCGCAGGTCGCACAGCCAGGTACGCAACGCGTCTGCGCCCTGCGGCAGCACGGGCACCAGGACCTCGCGCGGCACCTCCTCGCCACCGTCGCCGTACACCTGCAGGAGGAACTGCTCGACGAGAGCGGCCGTGTCGACGTCCTCGACCTTGTCCACGACCCAGCCGCGCTCCCCGCGGACCCGGCCGCCGCGCACGTGGAACACGTTGACCGCCGCCTCGAGCGGGTCCTCGGCGAAGGCAACCACGTCGGCGTCGGTGCCGTCCCCGAAGACGACCGCCTGCTTCTCCATGGCACGGCGCAGCGCGCCGATGTCGTCGCGGAGCCGGGCGGCCTTCTCGTACTCCTGGTTGGCCGCGGCGACCTGCATCTCCTTCTCCA
>JBDUBV010000052.1:0-16134 GCA_040003795.1 Pseudonocardiales bacterium
GCGCTGCGCGAGATCAACGAGGACCTGCTGACCCACGAGCAGGTCGAGGGCTGACCGGCAGCAGATGAGCCCGGCCAGGGTCGTCCTCGGCGTCGCCGGCGGCATCGCCGCCTACAAGTCCGTCGAGTTGCTCCGCCTGCTCTCTACCTCCGGCCACGACGTCCGGGTGGTGCCGACTGCGGCTGCCCTGCGGTTCGTGGGTGCGCCGACCTGGGCCGCCCTGTCCGGTCAGCCGGTGCATGCCGACGTCTGGGACGACGCGCACGAGGTGCCACACGTGGCCATCGGCCGGCAGGCGGACCTCGTTGTGGTGGCTCCCGCCACGGCCGACCTGCTGGCCCGGGCCGCACACGGGATAGCCGACGATCTGCTGACCGCCACCCTGCTCACCGCGCGGTGCCCACTGCTGTTCGTACCCGCGATGCACACCGAGATGTGGCAACACCCGGCCACCCGGGCCAACGTGGCGACGCTACGCAGCCGCGGCGCCCTGGTCGTGGAACCGGCGTGGGGCCGGCTCACCGGTCCGGACAGCGGCGCGGGCCGGCTGCCGGAGCCGGCCGAGATCTTCGAGCTGTGTCGCGGGCTGCTGGCCGGCAGGGGGCGGGCCAGCGACCTGACCGGCCGCCGGGTCGTGATCAGCGCCGGCGGCACCCGGGAGGCCCTCGACCCGGTGCGGTTTCTCGGCAACCGGTCCTCGGGCCGGCAGGGTTACGCGCTGGCCGCTACGGCGGTCGCCCGGGGCGCAGAGGTCACACTCGTGGCGGCCAACGTGAGCCTGCCTGAGCCGGCCGGCGCCAAGGTCGTCACCGTCGTGTCCGCCGCCGACCTGCACGAGGCGGTCCTTGCCGCCTCGACCGGCGCCGACGCGGTAGTGATGGCCGCCGCGGTGGCCGACTTCCGGCCGGAGCATTATGCCTCCGCCAAGATCAAGAAGCAGCCGGGGCAAGAGCCGCCCCCGATCCGGCTGGTGCGCACCGCCGACGTGCTGGCCGACCTGGTGGCCGGCCGGGTGACCGGGCAGGTCATTGTCGGCTTCGCCGCCGAGACCGGCGACGCGTCCGCAGATGTCCTGGCGTACGGCCGGGCGAAGCTCGCCGCCAAGGGCGCCGACCTGCTGGTCGTCAACGAGGTCGGCCCGGCTGCGGGGTTCGAATCACCGGAGAACGCCGCCACCGTACTGGCAGCGGACGGGGGGGTGACCGAGGTGCCCCACGGCACCAAGGAAGCGCTCGCCGACGCCGTCTGGGATCTCGTCGTCGCTCGGCTTGCGGCGGGTCCCAGCGGTCCCCGGTAGACTTCCGCGACGCCTGACTTACGTACAAACCGCTCATTGACCCAGGGAGACCCGTGTCCCGTCGCCTGTTCACCTCCGAGTCCGTCACCGAGGGGCACCCCGACAAGATCGCCGACGCGATCAGTGACTCGATTCTGGACGCGCTGCTCTCCGCCGATCCCCGCAGCCGCGTGGCGGTCGAGACGCTCATCACGACCGGCCAGGTCCACGTGGCCGGTGAGGTCACCACGGACGCCTACGCCGACATCCCCGAGATCGTCCGCAAGAAGGTCCTGGAGATCGGCTACGACTCCTCCGCCAAGGGCTTCGACGGCCGTTCCTGCGGCGTCAGCGTCTCGATCGGCTCGCAGTCCTCCGACATCGCCCAGGGCGTGGACGCGGCCTACGAGGCGCGCACCGGCCAGAGCGTCGAGGACTCCCTCGACCGGCAGGGCGCGGGCGATCAGGGGCTGATGTTCGGTTACGCCTGCAGCGACACCCCCGAGCTCATGCCGCTGCCCATCGCCCTGGCACACCGGCTGGCCCGGCGCCTCACCGACGTACGCAAGCAGGGCACCGTCCCGTACCTGCGGCCCGACGGAAAGACCCAGGTCACGATCGAGTACGACGGCGACAAGCCGGTCCGCCTCGAGACGGTGGTCGTCTCGACGCAGCACGCTGCCGACATCGATTTGGAGACACTCCTCACCCCGGACATCCACGAGCACGTCATCGCGCCGGAGCTTGCCGACGTCGGCCTGGACACGAGCGACTACCGCGTCCTGGTCAACCCCACCGGCCGGTTCGAGATCGGCGGCCCGATGGGCGACGCAGGGCTTACCGGCCGCAAGATCATCGTCGACACCTACGGCGGAATGGCCCGGCACGGCGGGGGAGCGTTCTCCGGCAAGGACCCGTCCAAGGTGGACCGCTCGGGTGCCTACGCCATGCGCTGGGTCGCCAAGAATGTCGTGGCGGCCGGCCTGGCCGGCCGCTGCGAGGTGCAGATCGCCTACGCGATCGGCAAGGCGCACCCGGTCGGGCTGTTCGTGGAGACCTTCGGCACCGAGACGGTCGACGTCATGGCGATCCAGGACGCGGTCATCAAGGTGTTCGACATGCGCCCGGCGGCCATCATCCGTGACCTCGACCTGCTCCGGCCGATCTACGCGCAGACCTCGGCGTACGGCCACTTCGGGCGTGAGTTGCCCGACTTCACCTGGGAGCGCACCGACCGGTCCGTGGCGCTGAAGAACGCCGTCGGCTGATGCTCAGTCGCCCGACCTGATCGGAGATTCATGATGAGCGTGCGGATGCGAGAGGCTTTTTCCGCCAACCTCGACCGGATGCGGCACGAGCCCACCGCCAAGCGGATCCGGGCGGTGCTCGGCGGCAAGCCGGTCGTGGACACCACCCGGGCGGCCCTGGTCTGGGAGCCGCGGCGAGTCGTGCCCGAATATGCCGTACGCGCGGACGATGTCCGCGGCGAGTTCGTGCCGGCCCGGGGCCAATCGATGGATGCCGCCGGCGCCGGCGTCGCCATGCCCGACGTCTCCCGTCGCCCGGTGCTCGACCCGTCGATCCCCTTCGCGGTGCACACGGCCGAGGGGGATGAGCTCGACGTGGTGATCGAAGGGCGCACCCTACCGGGAGCCGGCTTCCGGCCGGCCGACCCCGACCTGGCCGGCTACGTCGTGCTCGCCTTCGCGGCCTTCGACTCCTGGTACGAGGAGGACGAGGCCAACGTAGGCCACCCGCGTGATCCCTTCCACCGCATCGACACGGTGCCCAGCTCACGTCATGTCCGCATCGAGATCGACGGCCATCTGGTGGCCGAGTCCACGCGCCCGACGGTCCTGTTCGAGGCCATGCTGCCGCCCCGCTACTACCTGCCGCGCGAGGACGTCCGGGTCGAGCTGACGCCGAGTGACAAGCGCAGCATCTGCGCCTACAAGGGCCACGCGTCCTACTGGTCGGTCACGGTCGATGGCCGGCCGGTCCCCGACATCGCCTGGAGCTACGAACAGCCGCTGCACGACGCCGCGGACGTCCGCGGCCGGATCGCCTTCTTCGACGAGCGGGTGAGCGTCACCCTCGACGGGCAACAGCGGGATCGCCCGATCACGCCGTGGTCGCCGCCGCCCGGCGGCTAGCCCCATGGCGCATGTCCATCGCTACCGGTCCCACCTGGTGTGGGAGGGGTCCACCGCCGCCGGCTATCGCAGCTACGGGCGCGAGCACCGGCTGGTGACCCCGCCGTCGACCGTGCAGTTCCGGTTGAGCTCCGATCCTGCCTTCCGCGGCGACCCGGCGCTGCCCAACCCCGAGCAGTTGCTGCTCGCCTCGGCCAGCTCGTGCCAGCTGTTGTCCTTCCTGGCCGGAGCGGCCCGGGCGGGCATCGACGTGCTGGCCTACGACGACGAGGCGGAGGCCGTCATGCCGGAGGACGAGGCGCCGGTCCGGATCACCAGGATCGTGCTGCGGCCGCAGATCGTTGTCGCCGCCGGCACCGACATCGACCGGGTGCGCTCGCTGGTCGCCGAGGCACATGAGAGCTGCTACGTCGCCAACACCCTCAATGCCGAGATGGTGCTCGAGCCGGTGATCGAGGCGGCTAGCGCGTCCCGCACGTCGTCGCGATGAGCTGCACGAGGGTGCGGGTCACCTGCACGAGCTCGGCCACGGCCACGGACTCGTCCGGTGCGTGCGCCTGGCGGGCATCACCCGGCCCGTAGATCACGGCGGGGACGCCGCCGAGACCGGTGAGCAGACGCTGGTCCGAGCCGTACGGCGCACCTTGCACCGCCGGCCGGGCGCCGTGGACGCTCGCATGCGCGTGCGAGACGGCGCGGGTGACCTCCGCCGCCTCCGGCACCGCCCCAGGGGCGAACTGCCCGCCCCACCACTGCACCTGCACCGGGTGCTCCGCCAGCCACGGGTCGGTGGCGCACACCTCGGCAACCGCGTGCTCCAGTTCGGCTCGGGCGCCCTCGACGCTTTCACCGAGCGCGACGCCGAGCCGGCCCTCGGCGACCAGCCGGTCGGGAACGGTGCTTGCCCAGTCCCCGGCCGATAGCGTGCCGACCGACAGCGGGTACGGCAGCCGGTAGCCGGCCATCAGCGGGTGCGGGTCGCGGTTGCGGCGTTCCTCCAGCCGGCGCAACGCGGCGTGCACGGGGACGTACTTGTCGAATGCATCGACCCCGTCGAGCCGCATACTGGCATGCACCGAGCGCCCGCACACCACCAGCCGGAAGGTCAGCGCGCCTGCGGACGCAGTGACGATCCGCCCGCCGGTCGGCTCGCAGATCACCGCGAGGTCGCCGCGGTAACCGCGACGCAGTGTGGCGAAGGTGCCCAGCCCGCCGTCCTCCTCGCCCACCACGCTTTCCAGCAGCACGCGGCCGCGGAGCCGCACGCCGGCGTCGCGCAGCGCCTGCACCGCAGAGAGCTGGCAGACCAGGCCCGCCTTCATGTCACAGGCGCCGCGGCCGTAGACCCGGTCACCGCGAACCTGGGCCGCCCACGGGTCGACCGTCCACCCGACCTGACCAGGCGGGACGACGTCGATGTGGCCGTTGAGCACCACGGTCGGGCCGGCCCCGCCGCCCCACGTGCCGACGAGCCCCCAGGCCTCCTCGCGGGGCGCCTCCATACCGGGGAACTCCGGGTCGGCCGTCGTGACCGGGAGGTCGATGCTCCACAGGTCGGTGTCCATCCCCACCGCGGCCAGCCGGGACTGCACCCGGTGCTGGGCCTCGCTCTCGGCCGCCGTACCGGTGAGGGAAGGCAGCAAGAGCATCGCCTGGAGCTCGCGGAGGAGATCCTCGGCGCGGACGCCGTGCAGCGCGTCGGCAACTGTCGGGTCCACGCGGCCACGTTACGCGGGCGCCGGCTGTCGGGCGGCTCTGGTAGACCGTTCGGTGTGACCGAGCAGCGGGGGAGTCCGGCCACCGACTTGCCGATCGCCCGGGTGTCGGTCGACACCGGGCTGGCCCACCTCGACCGGCCCTTCGACTACCTCGTGCCGGCGGCGATGGCCGGCACCGCGGGCCGAGGGTGCCGGGTGCGGGTACGTTTCGCCGGCCGGCTGGTCGACGGCATCGTCCTGGAGCGCGCCGCAGAATCGCGCCACACCGGCCGTCTGGCGCCCATCGAGCGGGCCGTCTCGGCCGAGCCGGTGCTCACGCCGGAGATCGCCGCGCTCGCCCGGCGCCTCGCCGACCGGTCGGCCGGCACCCTCGCCGACGTCCTCCGGCTGGCGGTCCCGCCCCGGCACGCCCGCACCGAGGCGGCACCCAGCCCACCCCCGTCGGCTGCTCCTGCGGCGCCTGATGCGGGCGGCTGGGCTGCATACGAGGCCGGGACAGCCTTCCTGGCCGCTCTCGGCGACGGCCGGGCACCGCGCGCCGCCTGGACCGCCCTGCCCGGGCCGTCCTGGCCGGGGCGGCTGGCCGAGGCGGTGCAGGCCACCCTGGCCGGTGGTCGGGGCGTTGTCGCAGTCGTGCCCGACAGCCGCGACCTGGCGCGGGTCTCTGCCGCCCTCGGGGTGGCCTTGGGAGCCGGGCAGCATGTCACCCTCTCGGCCGATCTCGGCCCGGCAGAGCGCTATCGGCGCTGGCTGGCGGTCCGCCGCGGTGCCGTGCGGGCGGTGGTCGGCACCCGGGCGGCGGCCTTCGCCCCGGTGCGCGACCTGGGCTTGCTCGCGCTGTGGGACGACGGTGACGACGTCCTGGCCGAGCCACGGGCGCCTTACTGCCACACCCGCGACGTCCTGCTGCTGCGTGCCGAGCTCGCCGGGGCTGCGGCGCTGCTCGGCGGTTTCGCGCGCACCGCCGAGGTCCAGTTGCTGCTCGACGTCGGCTGGGCCCGGCCGCTGGGCGCGCCGCGGGCCACGGTGCGGGCCGCGGCACCCCGGGTCACCCCGACTGGGGAGGACGCCGAGGTGGCCCGAGATGCGGGTGCGCGCACCGCCCGGCTTCCTACGGTCGCCTGGCGGGCGGCGCGCGGTGCCCTGGACGCAGGGCACCCAGTGCTCGTGCAGGTGCCCCGCCGGGGCTACCTGCCGGCAATGGCCTGCGCCACTTGCCGTGCGCCGGCCCGCTGCCCGGCCTGCGCCGGGCCGGTCGGTCAGCCCTCCGGCGCCCGCGGCGGGGTGCCTACCTGTCGTTGGTGCGGCCGGTTGGCCGGTGACTGGGCCTGCCCGGCATGCGGGTCGCGGCGGCTGCGCGCCGTCGTGGTCGGCGCCCGGCGCACCGCCGAGGAGATGGGCCGGGCGTTCCCCGGGGTGCCGGTGCGCACCTCCGGCCGCGACGAGGTCCTTGCCTCGGTGGCTGGGCGACCCGCCCTCGTCGTAGCGACCCCGGGCGCCGAGCCGGTCGCCGACGGCGGCTACGGCGCCGTGCTCCTGCTCGACGCCTGGGCCCTGTTGGGGCGCCCCGACCTGCGGGCCACCGAGGAGACGCTGCGCAGGTGGCTAGCCGCCGCCGCGCTGGCCAGGTCGCCGACCGACGGCGGCCGGGTGGTCGTCACCGCCGACGGCAGCCTCCCGGCCGTGCAGGCGCTGCTGCGCTGGGACCCCGCCTGGCACGCGCAGCGCGAGCTGGCCGACCGGTCGGCGCTGGGCTTCCCTCCGGTGACCCGGATCGCCAGCCTGAGCGGATCCCCGGTCGGGATCGCCGACCTCCTCGCATCCGTCGAGCTGCCGCCGCATACCGACCTGCTCGGTCCGGTGCTCGTTGCTCAAGGACGCGAGCGGCTGCTGATCCGCACCCCGCGCTCGGCGGCGGCACTCCTGGCCGCAGCCCTGGCGGCCGGGCAGGCGCTGCGCAGCGCCCGCAAGGCGGCCGACCCCGTCCGGGTCGAGCTCGACCCGCAGGAGTTGTTCTGACAGATGCGCGGATCCGTAGACTGCAGTCGAGTGCCGAGTCAGACCCGAGGAGCTCTGTCGTGCCGGTGAAACCGATCCGCCTGTTCGGTGACCCGGTGCTGCGCACGCCCGCTGAGCCGGTCGTGGACTTTGACAAGGAGCTGCGCAACCTCGTGCGCGACCTCACCGAGACCATGATCGGGGCCCCGGGCGCCGGCCTGGCCGCACCGCAGATCGGGGTGGGCCTGCGCGTTTTCACCTTCGACGTCGATGACCGGGTCGGCCACCTGATCAACCCTGAGCTGAGCTTTCCCGACGACGAGGAGCAGGACGGTCCGGAGGGCTGCTTGTCCTTCCCGGGTCTGACCTTCGACTGCAAGCGGCACACGCAAGCCGTCGCGAGGGGCTTCAACATGTACGGCGACCCGGTCGTCATCGAGGGATCCGACCTGATGGCCCGCTGCCTGCAGCACGAGACCGACCACCTCGACGGCGTCCTGTTCGTCGACCGGCTCGACCGGGAGACGAAGAAGGCCGCGATGCGGGTGATCTACGAGGCTCAGTGGGCCGGTGGTCCCGTCCCGACGGTCAAGGCCAGCCCGCACGCGATGCAGGGACAGGCGCTCTGAGGCTCGTCTTCGCCGGCACGCCGGCCGTCGCCCTGCCCTCCCTGCAGGCGCTGCTCGGCTCGCGCCACGAGGTGGCAGCGGTGATCACCCGGCCGCCGGCCCGGGCCGGCCGTGGCCGCCGGATCGCCGCCGCGCCGGTGGCGCACCTGGCCGGCGAGCACGGCATCGAGGTGCTCACGCCGGCCCGTCCGTCCGAGCCGGATTTCCTCCATCGGCTCACGGCGCTGGCGCCGGACTGCTGCCCTGTCGTCGCCTACGGTGCGCTCGTACCCGCCTCGGCACTGCGCATCCCGGCGCACGGCTGGGTCAACCTGCACTTCTCGCTGCTGCCGGCCTGGCGCGGGGCGGCCCCCGTGCACCATGCGATCCGCCACGGCGACGACGTCACCGGCGCCTGCACGTTCGAGCTCGAGGCCGGCATGGACACCGGACCGGTCTTCGGCGTGCTCACCGAGCAGATCCGCCCCCGCGACACCGCCGGTGACCTGTTGAGCCGCCTCGCCGAGGCAGGGGCCGGCTTGCTGGTCGCCACCCTCGACGGGATCGAGCATGGCACGCTGCAACCGGTGCCGCAGCCGGCCGAGGGCGTTTCGTATGCGCCGAAGGTCAGCGTGGACGACGCCCGGGTCGATTGGTCGCAGCCGGCGCCGGCCGTCGACCGGCTGATCCGGTCGTGCACGCCCGCGCCGGGTGCCTGGACGAGTCTGCGCGACGAGCGCGTGAAGCTGGGGCCGGTCGGCCCGGTCATGCAGTCGTGCGTGACCGTGCCCGGACTCATCGAGGTGCGCGGCGATGCCGTGCTCGTCGGCACCGGCTCGAAGGCGGTCACCCTCGGCGAGGTCCAGCCGGCCGGCCGCCGCGCGATGTCGGCCCTGGACTGGGCCAGGGGAGCGCACCCGTCCGGCCAGCGCTTCACATGAGCGCCCCACCCCGTCGTCGCGGCCCGCGCCCGGACCCGGCCCGGCGCGCCGCGCTCGACGTGCTGACGGCCGTCCGCGATCACGACGCCTACGCCAATCTGGTGCTGCCCCGGCTGATGCGCGAGCGCCGGGTCAGCGGCAGGGATGCCGCGCTGGCCACCGAGTTGGCCTACGGAGCCCTGCGCGCCCAGGGCACCCTCGACGCGATCCTCGCCCGCTGCGTCGACCGGCCCCTCGACACCCTCGACGGCCCGGTCGGCGACCTGCTGCGCCTCGGGGCCTACCAGCTGCTGCGCACCCGCGTGCCGTCCCACGCCGCCGTTTCCGCCACAGTCGACCTGGCGCGCACCGTCACCAGTGCCGGGCCGGCCAAGCTCGTCAACGCCGTACTCCGCAAGGTGGGGCAGCGCGACGACGCGGAGTGGCTCGCCCTCGTCGCTCCGCCGTACGCCAGCGACCCCATCGGGTCGCTGGGCATCCGGCACTCCCACCCCCGCTGGATCGCCCAAGCCTTCTGCGACTCACTCGGCGGCGACCCGGAGCAGACGGCGGCGGCACTGGCCGCCGACAACGTGGCGCCGCAGGTGCACCTGGCGGCCCGGCCGGGGCGGATCACCGCGCAGGAGCTGGCCGCTGTCAGCGGGGGCGAGACCGGACCCTGGTCGCCGTACGCCGTGCGGCTCGGCGGCGGCGATCCGCGCGCCATCGCCGCGGTGCGCGACGGGCGGGCGCAGGTGCAGGACGAGGGCAGCCAGCTGGTGGCGCTGGCCCTGGCAGGTGCGCCGGTCGAAGGCCGCGACTCCCGCTGGCTCGACCTGTGCGCCGGCCCGGGCGGCAAGGCCGCGCTACTGGGCGCGCTGGCGGCGCGGCGCGGCGCCACCCTCACCGCGGTCGAGCCGCGCGAACACCGCGCGGTGCTGGTCGGCCAGGCGGTCGCCGGCCTGCCGGTCGAGGTGCGGGTGGCCGACGGGCGCGAGATCTCCGGTGAGTACGACCGCGTGCTCGTCGATGCCCCCTGCACCGGCCTGGGTGCCCTGCGCCGGCGCCCCGATGCCCGCTGGCGGCGGCAGCCGGCCGACATACCCCCGCTGGCCCGGCTGCAGCGCGAGCTGTTGACGGCGGCCGTGCGGGTGACCCGGCCCGGCGGGGTGGTCGCCTACACCGTCTGCTCGCCGCACGTGGCCGAGACCGTGGTCGTCGTCGATGACATCGTCACAGCGGGGGGAGTGAGGCTCTTGGACGCTCGGGCGGCGCTGCCGCAGCTGCCCGACCCGGGTGACGGGCCGACTGTGCAACTCTGGCCGCACCGGCACGGAACCGACGCCATGTTCCTGGCGCTGCTGACCCCCCGCCGGTAACCGGCCTGACCGGTTCGCCGTTCACCGGGAGCGGACCTCGACGAAGCCGGCCGCCGAAAAGTCTCCGTCGAAGGCGTACTCCTCACGCATGCGACGCCGCCGCAAGATCGCGAAGCTCGTCGCGTCAACGGAGGAGTACTCCCGCTCGTCGTGACGGCGCAGCCACTCCCAGGCCACGTCACCGACGCCCTCTTCCGCGCGGACGACGGTCAGCTGGCGGCTTGAGGTCAAGGCGTCGAGGACCGCGACAGGGGTGCTGTGTCCCGCCCGTCGCCGCAGGAATGTCCGGCGCCCGCGCCCCTAGACTGCACCAGTGGATCTCCTCGTGGCGCCCAGCATCCTGGCCGCCGACTTCGCCCGGCTCGGCGAGGAGGCCCGGCGGGTGCAGGACGGCGCCGACTGGCTGCACGTGGACGTGATGGACAACCACTTCGTTCCCAACCTGACGATCGGCCTGCCGGTGGTCCGGAGCCTGCTCACGGCGACCACCCTGCCGCTGGACTGCCACCTGATGATCACCGAGCCGGCGCGGTGGGCCCCGCCATATGCAGAGGCCGGTGCGCACAACGTGACCATCCATGCCGAGGCCGCCGACGATCCCGTCGGGGTGGCCCGCGACATCCGGGCTGCGGGTGGCCGGGCCGGCCTGGCCGTCAAGCCCGGCACGGCCCTCGATCCCTACCTGGAGATCCTGCGAGAGTTCGACACGCTGCTCGTGATGACGGTGGAGCCCGGCTTCGGCGGGCAGAGCTTCATCGCCGGGGTGCTGCCCAAGGTCCGGGCTGCCCGGGCGCTGGTCCAGAGCGGGCACCTGCAGCTGCAGATCGAGGTCGACGGTGGAGTCGACCTCGATACGATCACGATGGCCGCCGAAGCCGGTGCCGACGTCTTCGTCGCCGGCTCGTCGGTCTACGGTGCAGCCGACCCTGCCAGGGCCGTAACCGCCCTGCGCGAGCGGGCCGCAGCCGCCGACGCCCGCTGAGCGCTTCCCGTACGGAAGGATCGTCATGGAACTCGCCGTGCACGTGGTCCGGTTCGACTTCCCCGATGGGCCCGCCGCAACCGCACGCGGGCTCAAGGACCTCGCCCAGGCCAGCGAAGCGGCCGGCGTCGGCGCGTTGACGCTGATGGACCACTACTTCCAGATCCCGCCCATGGGCGAGGCCACGGAGCCGATGCTCGAGGGCTACACCAGCCTGGGCTTCATCGCCGCCCACACCACCCGGATGCGCCTGAGCCTGCTGGTCACCGGCGTGACCTACCGGCACCCCGGGTTGCTCGCCAAGATCGTCACGACGCTGGACGTGCTCTCCGGCGGGCGGGCCGAGTTGGGCATCGGGGCGGCGTGGTTCGAGCGCGAGCACCAAGGCCTGGGCGTGCCCTATCCGGCGGTCGCGGAGCGCTTCGAGCGGCTCGAGGAGGTGCTGCAGATCTGCCGGCAGATGTGGAGTGAGGACAACGGCCCGTACCACGGCAAGCACTACCGGCTGGCCGAGACCCTGTGCTCGCCGCAGCCGCTGAGCCGGCCGCATCCGCGGATCCTGATCGGGGGTAGTGGGGAGCGCAAGACCCTCCGGCTGGTCGCCCAGTATGCCGGCGCCTGCAACCTCTTCGCCGAGGCGCCCGACGGCGTGGCGCACAAGCTGGCGGTCCTGCGGCGGCACTGCGACGACGTGGGCCGTGACTACGCCGAGATCGACAAGACCATCACTTACGTCGGCTCTGCCCTGGGGGACGGCAACCGGGAGGTCTTCGCGCGCGACATGGCAGAGTACGCCGGGCTCGGTGTCACCGAGGTGCACATCGCCGTTCCGGCCGGCGAGGAGGTGCAGTGGATGTCGACCCACGGCGCACACGTGGCAGCAGTCCTGCGCGACCTGGGCTAGCGGCCCGCCCCTGCCCGCGTGGCACACTGGAGCAAGCAGTACGCGCGCTCCGGGGTCGGTGAAACTCCGAGCCGGCGGTGACAGTCCGCGACCCGCTCACGGCCAGTGAGCGGTTGACCCGGTGAAATTCCGGAACCGACGGTGAAAGTCCGGATGGGAGGCAGCGCGCGGGCGAAGCTGTGGCCGCTGCCCGGCCACCTTCGCACGCGCCCCCTCCCCGACTCCGGTGCCGTGCTCGATGGCGGAGGAGGGGCCGGTGGCGGTGATGAGCGACGAGGCCGCCATGGCCCGCGCCGTCCACCTCGCCTCGAGGGGGCTCGGTGCCACCTCCACCAACCCCGTCGTCGGGGCGGTCGTGCTGGACGCGGCGGGGGAGCCGGCCGGCGAGGGTTGGCACGCCAGGCGCGGCGGCCCGCACGCCGAGGTGGTGGCGCTGGGCGCTGCCGGTGGCCGGGCCCAGGGCGGGACGATGGTCGTGACCCTGGAGCCGTGCGCGCACACCGGCCGGACCAGCCCGTGCACCGAAGCCATGCTTGCTGCTGGCATCTCCCGGATGGTCTACGCGGTAGCGGACACCTCGACCGGGGCCGGCGGCGCAACGGTGCTGCGCACGGCCGGGGTGGATGTCGTGGCCGGCGTGCTGGCCGATGCAGCCGCCAGGGGCAACGAGGCATGGCTGCTCGCCGAGCGCCTGGGCCGGCCGTTCGTGACCTGGAAGACCGCGACGACACTCGACGGGCGGATCGCCGCTGCTGACGGGAGCAGCCGGTGGATCACCGGCCCGGCCGCCCGCGCCGACGCCCACGCGCTGCGCGGGCAGGTCGACGCCGTCCTGGTGGGCGCCGGCACCGTGCTCGCCGACGACCCGCGATTGACCGCTCGGGACGCGGCCGGCGAGCCGGCCGGCCGCCAGCCGCTACGGGTGGTCGCCGACCGGCGCGGCCGGGTCCCTGCCGGAGCACGGGTCTTAGACGGCAGCGCGCCCACGTTGGTCTGCACCTCCCCCGACCCGGCGACCTTGCTCTCCGACCTCTACGGCAGGGACGTGCGCCACGTGCTGCTGGAGGGTGGGGCCACGTTGGCCGGCTCGTTCGTGCGGGCCGCCCTGGTTGACCGCCTGGTCGCCTACGTCGCCCCTGCCTTGCTCGGCGGCGGGCCGGCGGCCCTCGCCGACGCGGGCATCACCACGATCAACGAAGCTTGCCGCCTGCGCATCGACGACGTGGCGCTGGTCGGCTCGGACGTGCGGATCACCGCCCGGCCAGAGAGCGGGTGAGCGGTGTTCACCGGCATCATCGAGGAGTTGGGCACCGTTATCGCCCGGGACAGCCTCTCGGACGCGGCGCGGCTCACCGTCAGCGCACCGGCGACGGCCGCGCAGGCCGGCATCGGGGAGTCCGTCGCCGTCAACGGCGTCTGTCTAACCGTTGCTGCCGGCGGTGCCGGGCAGTTCACCGCCGATGTGATGCGCGAGACGTTGCAGCGCTCCTCGCTCGGTGCCCTTGCCCCGGGTGACCGGGTCAACCTGGAGCGCCCCGTGACCCTCTCCGGGCGCCTCGGCGGCCATCTCGTGCAGGGCCACGTCGACGGGGTGGCCACGATCCTGGACCGTCAAGCCGCCAGCCACTGGGAGGTCGTGCGGGTCGGCCTGCAACCCGCGCTGGCCCGCTACGTCGTCGAGCAGGGCTCGGTCACTGTCGACGGGGTGTCCCTGACCGTGGTCGAGGCGGGGGACGACTCCTTTACCGTCAGCCTCATCCCGACGACGCTGGCGCTGACCACTCTGGGCCGCAAGGGCCCCGGCGACCCGGTCAACATCGAGGTGGACATCATCGCCAAGTACGTCGAGAGGCTGCTGGGATCCGGTCCGGGCAGGCCCGGATGAGGCCGACCCGGGCGAGTGACCTGCACCCCATGGCCGAGGAGGTCACCCCGCGCGTCACGCCGTTGCAGGCCGGTGACCGCCGGTTCGGCAGCATCGAGCAGGCCGTCGACGACATCAGGGCCGGCCAGCCGGTCGTCGTGGTGGACAGTGCCGATCGGGAGAACGAAGGTGACCTCATCTTCGCCGCCGAGATGGCCACGCCGGAGCTGATCGCGTTCATGGTGCGCTATACCTCCGGCTACATCTGCGTGCCGCTGACCGAGGCCGATTGCGACCGCCTCGACCTGCCGCCGATGTATCACGTCAACCAGGACCGCCGCGGCACCGCCTACACCGTCTCGGTCGATGCCCGAGATGGCGGCACGACCGGCATCTCGGCCACCGACCGGGCCCGGACCATCCGGCTGCTGGCCGACCCGGGTACTACCGCCGCCGACCTCACCCGGCCCGGGCACGTGGTGCCGCTGCGTGCCAGACAGGGCGGGGTGTTGCGCCGTCCGGGACACACCGAGGCCACTATCGACCTGTGCCGGCTGGCCGGGCTGCACCCGGCCGGCGTGCTGTGCGAGGTGGTGAGCCAGAAGACGGTGCAGGACATGGCCCGCCTCGACGAGCTCGAGGTCTTCACCGCCGAGCACGACCTGACGCTGATCAGCATCGCCGACCTGATCGCCTATCGCCGCCGGCACGAGAAGCAGGTGCAGGCCGTCGCCGAGGCGCGGATTCCCACTCTGCACGGCGAGTTCCGGGCGGTCGGCTATCGCAGCACGGTCGACGGCCGCGACCACATCGCCCTGCTTGCCGGCGACGTGGGACGCGACGGCGACGACGGCGAGGACGTCCTGGTACGGGTGCACAGCGAGTGCCTGACCGGAGACGTCTTCGGCTCCCAGCGCTGCGACTGCGGCCCCCAACTCGACGCAGCGCTTGCCGCGGTGGCCGCCGAAGGTCGCGGTGTGGTGCTCTACGTCCGCGGGCACGAGGGCCGCGGCATCGGCCTGCTGCACAAGTTGCAGGCCTACCAGTTGCAGGACACCGGCTCGGACACCGTCGATGCCAACCTCGAACTAGGCTTGCCGGCCGACGCCCGAGACTACGGCACCGGCGCGCAGATCCTGGCCGACCTCGGCGTCCGGTCGATGCGGCTGCTGTCCAACAACCCGGCCAAGCGGGCCGGCCTCGAGGGCTACGGGCTGCAGGTCGTGGGCCGGGTGCCACTGCCGGTCAATGCCACGCCGGAGAACCTCGCCTACCTGCGCACCAAGCGGGACCGGATGGGCCACGACCTGCCCGGGCTGCCGCTGGACGGCCCGCCGGCGGTCGGCACATGAGCGGGGTCGGCGCCGCGGACCTCGATCCGGTAGATGCAGCCGGACTGTCCCTGGGCATCGCGGTCACCCGGTGGCACGAGCAGATCACTGACGCCCTGCTCGAGCGCGCGCTGGCCGCGGCGGAAGAGTGCGGTGTCGCGCCGCCGACGGTGGTGCGGGTCGTCGGCGCGCTGGAGCTTGCCGTCGTCGTGCAGCAGCTGGCCGCTGACCATGACGCCGTCGTGGCCCTCGGTGCGGTCGTGCGGGGCGGCACGCCGCACTTCGACTACGTCTGCCAGTCGGTGACGGCGGCTCTGACCCGGCTGGCGCTCGACGAGCGCACCCCCGTCGGTAATGCGGTGCTGACCTGTGACACCGTTGAACAGGCGCTGGAACGTTGCGGTCTGCCGGGCAGCAGCGAGGACAAGGGCTGGGCGGCCACCGTCGCGGCCCTCGACGCGGCGCTGGTGCTCAAAGGGCTGCGGCACCGCGGCGGCCCGGTCGGCTTCTCTTCCTAGAAGGTCCCCATGCTGTCGCTGGTCCTGCCCAAGGGGTCGCTGGAGAAGGCCACCCTGTCGCTGTTCGACGCGGCCGACCTGGCGGTGCTGCGCGGCTCCGAGCGCGATTATCACGCCGCCATCGACGACCCGCGGATCGACCGGGTGCGCTTCCTGCGGCCGCAGGAGATACCCACCTACGTCGAGCAGGGCATCTTCGACCTCGGCGTCAGCGGCCGGGACTGGATCACCGAGACCGGCGCCGATGTCGTCAGCCTCGGCGAGATCGGCGGGGGGCGGGCCACCGACAAGCCGGTGCACGTGGTGCTCGCCGTCCCCAAGGAGTCGCCCTGGCGGTCCGTGGCCGATCTGCCCGAAGGGGTGCGGATCTCCACCGAGATGCCCGAGACCACCGGCCGCTTCCTCGCCGAGCACGGCGTCAAGGCAAGGGTGTTCACCAGCCACGGCGCCACCGAGGCCAAGATCCCCGACATCGTCGACGCC
>JBDUBV010000182.1:0-4752 GCA_040003795.1 Pseudonocardiales bacterium
GCCAAGGGCTACGAACTGCCCAGCGGCGAGATGGTGGTGCTGACCGACGACGACCTGGCCGACCTGCCGCTGAAGTCCAGCCGGGCGATCGACGTGCTCACCTTCGTGCCGCTGGAGCAGGTCGACCCGATCTACTTCAACAAGAGCTACTATCTCGAGCCCGAGAAGGGGGCGGCGAAGCCCTACGTCCTGCTGAGGGACGCGCTGGAGGGCTCCGATCGGGTCGCCATCGTCAAGATCGCCCTGCGGCAGCGGGAATCGCTGGCGACGCTGCGGGTCCGCGATGACGTGATCGTGCTGGAGACGATGATCTGGCCGGACGAGGTGCGCGACGCGGAGTTCGGCTTCCTCGACGACGGCGTCGAGGTCCGGCCACAGGAGCTGGCGATGGCCAACTCCCTGATCGAGAGCATGGCGGGGGACTTCGACCCGTCGCAGTACCACGACCAGTACCGCGAAGCACTCGAGCAGGTGATCGAGGCCAAGATCGAAGGCCACGAGGTCGTCGAGCCGGCCGATCAGGAGGCCCCGAAGCAGACCGGCGTCGTCGACCTGATGGCGGCTCTGCGGGCCAGCGTCGAGCGGGCCAAGCAGGGGCGCGGCGAAGCCGACGGAGGTGACGAGGTCGCGGCTCGCCGAACGCCGGCCAAGAAGGCGACGGCGGTCCGGACCGCTGCCAGGAAGCCGGCCGCTGCGGCAGGGAAGACCGCCACGAAGCAGCAGGCCGCCACGAAGCCGGCGGCGCTGGGGGCCAAGAAGACCACCACTAAGAAGGCCGGCACCGCCACGGCCAAGAAGGCCGCGAAGAAGGCGGCCGGCCGGCGCAGCGCCTGACCGCCATCCGCGCTGCCGATCCGGCCTGCTGCTGCCGTACCGTCAGCCGGTGATCTGCCTGCAGGGAGGCGCGGAGTTCACCCCGCCGTGCCGTGACATGGACGCCGCGCTGCTTTCCGCGGTCGGCCTCTGCCCGGTCGTCGTCGTCTCGCTGGCTGCGGCTCCGGGTCGGGACTACGCCCGGGCAACCGCCAACGGCGTCCGGCACTTCGACAAGCTGGGCGTCACCGCGACGGGCGCGCCTGACGCCCGCCGGGACCCCGATGCAGCGCTCGCCGCGGTGGCCCGGGCCGGGCTGGTCGTGCTGCCCGGCGGGTCACCCGCCCGGCTCCTCGGCGGGCTGGCCACCACCGGGATGGGCGATGCGATCGCCCGGCACGTCGGTGCTGGCGGCGCGGTCATGGGATCGAGCGCCGGCGCGATGGCACTGTGCGAGCACACGGTGTTGCCGGGACGGTGCCCGTCACTCGTGGCCGGTCTCGGTCTGGTGCCCGGCTGCCTGGTCGTGCCGCACTACGACGGGAGCACTGACTGGGAGTCCCTCGCGCCGGACGGCGTTACCGTCCTCGGGCTGCCGGAGTGTGCCGGGCTGCTCGTCGAGGGAGGGATGGCGACGGCCGTCGGCCAGGCGCCGTCCATAGTGGCCGGCAAGGCCAGGGCCAGGGGAGAGTCGGTGCGGCTGTGGTGAGGCAGGCCGCGCTCTCCGACACCTACCTGGCACGAGTGGATCCCAGCCGGCCGCCGTGGCCGGGCGAGCCGGTGGTCCTTACCGACGGCACGACCTACGTCCGCCACACCCCGGGCGGCCCGGGAGCCGAGCCGGCGCTCTACGTCCACGGCCTGGGTGGCTCCGCCACCAACTGGACCGACATGTCTGCCCTGCTGTCGCCGTGGCTCGACGGCGATGCGATGGACCTGCCCGGCTTCGGCCGCAGCGCCCCGGCCGGCCGGGGTGGGTACACCCTCGCGGCGCTGTCGCGGCGGGTCGCCCAGCTGATCGAGCACCGCGGCCGCGGCCCGGTGCACCTGTTCGGCAACTCCCTCGGCGGGGCGATCTCGGTCCACCTGACGGCCACTCGGCCGGAACTGGTCCGCACCTTGACCCTGGTGTCCCCGGCGATGCCCGACCTGCGCCCGCGCAAGGGCTCCGATCCGCTGCTGCCGCTGCTCGTCGTCCCCGGTGCCAGTGCCATAGCCGAGCGCCGGCTGGCCCGGATGGACCCCCGCCAGCGGGCCCAGTCGGTCATCAACCTGTGTTTCGCCGACCCCTCGGTGGTACCGGAGAACCGCTTGGCCGAGGCCGAGGCCGAGGTCGTGCGGCGGGGCGAGTTGCCCTGGGCGATGGACGCATTCGTCCGCACCCTGCGCGCTCTCATCGGCTCCTACCTCGCGCCCGGTGCGGGCTCGCTGTGGCGGGCGGCAAACCGGGTATCGGCACCGACCTTGATCATCTGGGGACGGCAGGACCGGGTGGTGGACGTGTCACTGGCTGACCGGGTGGCCCGGGTGATCCCCGACTCCCGGCTGCTGATCCTCGACCACGTCGGGCATGTCGCCCAGTTGGAGAAGCCGGAAACGGTGGCCCGCGCGTTCCTCGGCATGCTCACGGAGCCGGCCGAGGGGGCCGAGACAGGATGAGGCCGGTCCCTCCCCAACGGGAAGGGCCGGCCTCATCGGTCTGTCGCTAGCTCAGCCGTACACCTATTTCTTGAAGGCGTCCTTGACGTTCTCGCCTGCCTGCTTGAGGTTACTGGCGGCCTTGTCGCCCTGACCCTCGGCCTGCAGCGACTCGTCGTCGGTTGCGTCGCCGAACTTCTCCTTTGCAGTGCCCTTCACGTTCTGGGCTTGGTTCTTGAGCTTGTCCTCGGCACTCATACGTAGGCCTCCTGTGGGTCGGGTTCTGGTTGGATCCCTCGGTGGGTGTGTGCCCGCTCAGCCGGCGCGCCACACCGCAACCGGCGTAGGAGTTCTGCGCATGGCAGCCTGTACGGCGTGAGTCCGTCCCGGGAGGCACCTGTCAGTGTCGATCAGCGCCCGGCCCTCTCGCGCTTGGCCCGCTCGCGTCAGCGGGCGCAGATGATGCGGCGGCGCCGCCGCGTGCTCATGATCACCGTGCTGGTCGTGATCACCGCTGCATGGTTCTGGCAGGCGAGCCACCGGTCGGGCTCCAGCGCGCAGGCCGGCCGGCCGTCGGCTACCGCGGGAGCTGTGCAGCACTCGACGGCGCCCAGCGAGCCGGCCGCCGCAACAACGTCGCTGGCGCTCTCCACGGCGCCGTCGCACGCCGCCGTCGTCCAGGCCGGCACCGGCCGGCTCACCGTCCTCCCCGGGACCGGGTCGCGCTATGGGACCGGCCCGCTCAAGCGCTATCTGGTAGAGGTCGAGGATGGGCTCGGAGAGGACCATGCTGCCTTCGCAGCGTTCGTCGAGCGCACGCTCGGCGATCCGCGCGGTTGGACCCACGGGGGGGCGTTCTCGCTGCAGCGGGTCGACTCCGGCCCGGTGGCCTTCCGAGTCACCCTGGCCTCTCCCCGTACCGTCGATCGCTACTGCGCGCCGCTGAACACCAACAGCTACACCTCGTGCTACGACAGCCATGGCCGGTCCATGCTCAACCAGGCACGCTGGGAGACCGGCGTCCCGGGGTACACCAGCGACATGACCACCTACCGCCAGTACATGGTCAACCACGAAGTCGGACACGCTCTCGGCCATGGGCACGTCGGCTGCCCGGGCGCAGGGGCGCTGGCCCCGACCATGCAGCAGCAGACCTTGGGCATGCAGGGTTGCCGGCACAACGCCTGGCCCTACCCCTGACAGGGAATCCGGTCAACCCTGCGGTGGTTAGGCACAATGACAGTGTCAGCCCGCAACGAGGAGCGCCTGTGTCACTGCCGCCGCTGGTCGACCCAGCCCCGGAACTCTCGATCGACGAGGTGCGCCGCTATAGCCGGCACCTGATCATCCCCGACGTGGCCATGGAGGGCCAGAAGCGGCTGAAGAACGCCAAGGTGCTCGCGATCGGAGCCGGTGGCCTCGGTTCGCCGGTGCTGATGTACCTCGCTGCAGCCGGTGTCGGCACGCTGGGCATCGTCGACTTCGACACCGTCGAGGAGTCCAATCTGCAACGCCAGATCATCCACGGCCAGAGCGACATCGACCGGCTGAAGGCAGCCTCGGCCCGCGACGCGATCCGCGAGATCAACCCGCACGTCGACGTGGTCGTACACGCCGACCGGCTGGAGTCCTCCAACGCCCTGGAGATCCTCGAGCCCTACGACCTCATCGTCGACGGCACCGACAACTTCGCCACGCGTTACCTCGTCAACGACGCCTGCGTGCTGCTGGGTAAGCCGTACGTGTGGGGATCGATCTACCGCTTCGACGGGCAGGCCTCGGTGTTCTGGGCCGAGTACGGTCCCTGCTACCGCTGCCTCTACCCCGAGCCGCCGCCCCCCGGCATGGTGCCCTCGTGTGCCGAGGGCGGGGTGCTCGGCGTGCTCTGCGGCTCGGTCGGCTCGGTGCAGGCCACCGAAGCGATCAAGGTGATCACCGGGATCGGCAATGCCCTGGTCGGCCGGCTGCAGATCTACGACGCGCTGGAGGCGTCGTGGCGCACCATCAATGTCCGCAAGGACCCCGAGTGCCCCATCTGCGGCAAGAACCCGACGATCACCGGCCTGATCGACTACGAGGAGTTCTGCGGCGTGGTGTCCACGGAGGCCGCGGAAGCGGCCCAGGGCTCGACCATCACCGCTCAGGACCTCGCCGATCTGGTCGACGCCGGCGAGGACGTCTTCCTGATCGACGTCCGCGAGCCGGCGGAGTACGCGATCGTCAAAATCCCTGGATCGGTGTTGATCCCCAAGGACGAGATCCTGTCCGGGCGGGCCCTGGCCGGCATCCCGCAGGAGCGGC
>JBDUBV010000183.1:0-4736 GCA_040003795.1 Pseudonocardiales bacterium
ACCGACGGCTCGAGCTTCGCCCGTAGCCGACCGGTCAGCCGATGCCGCGGCGGGATCTGGCGCACATGCAACTGGTCTCCGGGCCGGCTTCGAGCACAGCCCCACAATTTGCCCAGGTGCCCGACGCTTAGAAGTGCGAGACGACGGCAAGCAGCGAACACCAAACGGGCCGGTCAGGCAGGATGCGAGCCCGGCCGACGTGCGACGTACGGCAGAGTCGGCTAACCAGGCTTACTGTCTTCACCGTCGCTGGTGTGGTCTTCGGCGTCGTGGGGGACAGGATGGTGCCATGACCACTGGTGGAAGGGCCGCCGCGCAGCTGGAGACCATCGGCTGGCTGGACACGCTCTTTGCCGAGCAGGGCATCGATTACTGGCTCTTCGGTGGCTGGGCGGTCGACTTCCACGCCGGCCGAGTCACGCGGCACCACGAGGACATCGATCTTGCCGTCTGGCAGTCAGACTACGATCACGTCAGCGAGCTGCTCGTCGCGCACGGCTGGTCCCACGCCCTCGTGCCGGGCGAGGACGGCTACACCGGCTACGAGCGTGGAGACATCCGGGTCGAGCTCGCCTTCCTCGCGTCCAACCAAGCCGGCACCGTCTACACGCCGCTCACGGACGGCCAAGGTGACTGGCCGGCTGGCTCGTTCGGCGACAACCAGGCCGAGGTAAGCGGCGTGCGGGCCCGAGTCGTCGGTCTCGCTTCCCTGATCGAGGACAAGTCCGGCCCACGTCATGACCTGGCCGTGAACGCGAAGGACCGCGCCGACGTCGCGGTCCTGACCTCCCTGCGCAAGAGCGAATGAGCTGGCCAATGTTCTTGTAGACGCCGGTGAGCCGCTCGGGTTCGACCTCGAGACCGGTCTCCTCGCCTGCCTCAGGACGGAGCCGCGGGTACCCCGCCGAAGGTTCTGCAAGGGTCATGGGGCAGGCCTCGGTGGTCTTTACCCTCGACGTCTACGGCCACCTCTACCCCGACGAGTGGACACGGTGATCTGGTCACGGAGGACCAGGAGCTGCGCCGGCGCACGAAGCAGCAGCAGGAGACCGAGATCTGCGACGGGCGACCGCCTGCTTCGCGACACCCTCTCAAGGCCTGACCAGCGGCGCGCGAACCACCATCCGCTAGGACATGGCCCGGACCAACCTCGACCGGCACGCGCCGCCCACAGCGTCGCGGCGTGGCGGCCGGCACGGCCATCGGGTGATCTGACCAACGGCACCGGTCTTCTGGACGGTTGCATTCGCTCCTACCACCTGTCTGTTGCTGAGA
This sequence comes from Pseudonocardiales bacterium, assembly GCA_040003795.1. Lineage (GTDB taxonomy): Bacteria > Actinomycetota > Actinomycetes > Mycobacteriales > QHCA01 > QHCA01. Next base: position 1,276 of record JBDUBV010000183.1, read on the forward strand.
CGGGTGGGCTGTAGACGCCTCTGTGGGCTGACCGTCACCGACGCCCGCCCACTCAGGGTTGCCCGAAAGGCGGCGGTCCTAGTAGCTCGATGCCCTGATCGGAGATGGCGGCCGTGCGGATCCGATCGAAGTCGACCTCTCGGTCATCGCCGAGCGGCTCGCTGGCGGCGCGGTAGAAGGCCGCGCAGGCCCCGGGTGTGTGCAGGTAGAGCAGTTCCGCGGTCGGGCTGGTGACCATGAACGCGTGGGGGACGCGGCGGGGTGCCATCGCGATGCCACCCGCCTTGACGTGGTGGCCGACTCCATCGAGGTGCACGAGGATCTCACCCGACAAGACGTAGAAGGTCTCATCGGAGTGTGGGTGCACGTGCAGCGGCGTCATCTTGCCGCCCTCGAGCTCATCGTGGATGAGCAGGTACGCGCCACCGGTGTCCTCGGGTGATGCGAGCCAGGTATGGATCCCGCCGCCGAAGAACCAGCGCTGTTCGGCCTCTGCGGCTGAGCGGACCAATGCCACCATCTCTACCTCCCTGTTCGTGGTACGTGTGTACCACGAAGAGACTGACGTACCATGAACGCTGTGTCAACAAGCTACGAGATGGGGGGCCGCGCCCGGCAGAAGCAGCGAACCCGTGAGGCGCTGGTGGCTGCTGCGCGGCACCTGATCACCGACGGCGCGGTACCGACGATCGACGCCGTCGCGGAGCGTTCCGGCATCTCCCGAACGACGGCATATCGCTACTTCCCCAATCAGACGTCGTTGCTCGCTGTCGCGCATCCGGAAGTCCGGGCCGTCTCCCTGCTCACCCGTCCCGATGAGACCGACGTTGCCAAGCGGCTCGACGACGTGGTCTGCCAGTTCACCAAGCTCATCGTCGAGACCGAGCCGCAGCAGCGCACCATGCTGCGGCTGTCGCTCACGGAGGAGCCGGCCGATCTGCCGCTGCGGCGAGGCCGCGCGATCCGCTGGATCGCCGAAGCACTCGAGCCACTGCGCGAAGAGCTGCCCAGCAAAGAGCTGCACCGACTGGTGATTGCGATTCGAGCGACGATCGGAATCGAGGCCCTGGTGTGGCTCGTCGACGTCGCCGGCCTCAGCCGCCCACAGGTAATCCAGCTGATGCGCCGCTCGGCCGCCGCACTGCTGGCTGACGCCCTCCGCTGACCACAAGCCCCACGAGAGGTGCGGCCGGACGATGGCTGGCCGTGACCAGCCGACCAAAGGCGCCGTTCTGAACGTCCGCTTCTCGATCGTCAATCGGGACATCCTCCATCGCCGATGACTGGCCGGATCAAAGCCGGGGGCCCAGGGTCAGTTGCGGACCTTCTTTCCTCGGTTCTGCCCCGCGGCCTCGGGAAGGCCGGGCCTCCTTGGGAGAGCCTCTGAGTGCTCGTCCGAGCAGCCCGGCCCCGACGTTCCGCCTTGATCTCGGCGGCCAATCCGGCTGCCTCCGGCACACCGCGGCGAGTCTGGCCCTGCAGGCGTGCTCGGCCATAGTTCGTTGGCGATCACCGCCGATACCTACGCGAGCGTCCTTCCAACGGTCGCCCAGGCAGTGACCGTGATTGCGGCAACCAGGACCTCTGCCTGCCACTTCGCCACAGGGAAACTGTCTCAGACCTCCCTTATCCATCAAGGTCGCCACCTGTTCCCGTCACGTTCCGTGTCACGTACCGGCCTGAGCCGGCGCCAGCCCGGCTGTCTGGCTAGGCGGCTCGGCGCCGCCTAGCCGGCTCCCTGCGCGGACGTCCTGGATCGGTGTGTCAGCAAGGGACTCCTGAATTGCTCGATGCCCGCACCACCAGCTCGGGCTTGAAGACGACATGCCGGTGCCGGTGCTGACTCGGTGAGCGCGCCTCCTCGACCACGAGGCGAGCCGCCATGCTGCCCAGCTCGGCCCTTGGCTGCCGCACGGACGAGAGTGGCACTGCGGCGGCCGCGGCGAAGCCGATGTCGTCGTACCCGACGATTGCCAGGTCCTGTGGTACCCGTATCCCGCGCCTGGTCATCTCCTGCAACAGCCCCAGAGCGAGAAGGTCGTTGGCGCAGAACACCGCCGTGGGCCGCTTGGTACGCGGTAGGGCCGCGATCTGCTCGCCAGCGCGTCCACCGGCGTCGAGTGTGAGGAGCGGAGTGACGATCACGGTCAACGAGTCCCGGCTGTGGCCGGCCCGGGCAAGCGCAGCGACTGCGCCGTCGTAGCGGTCCTGCACCTGCCGGGTCTCGAACGGCCCGCCCACGAAGGCCAGCCGCCGGTGGCCCCTGGCGAGCAGATGGGACACGGCAAGGTCTCCGCCCATGATGTCGTCCACGGCGACGCAGCACTCGCCGAGGGATCGCGACACCCGGTCGACCAGGACGATCGGCGTTCCCCTCCGCCTGATCTTGCGCAGCAGGCCGCCCGAGCCATCGACCGGCGACACGAGGATTCCGCCGACCCGTTGCTCCTCCAGCAACTCCAGGTACCGATGTTCGCGCCGGACGTCGTGCCGGCTGTCACAGAGGACGACCGCGTAACCGGCCGCTTCCGCCTCCGCCTCTGCGGCCAGCGCCACGTCGGTGAAGAACGGGTTGCCGATGTCGAGCATCAGCAGTCCGATGAACCTGCTCCGCCCGGCTCGCAGCTGTCGCGCCGATTCGTTGCGTACATAGCCAAGCGCGTCGATGGAGCGCTGGACCCGCTGCCGGGTGCCGGCGGCGACGAGCTCCGGATGGTTGAGCACGTTCGAGACTGTCGCCACCGACACGCCCGCATGGGCGGCCACTTCCTTCATCCCGACCGCCACACGCGTCCTCCTTGGGACGAAGTGTGTCTGCTGGGATTGAAACGTGTCAACTATTCGCGTCCGGTCTCTTGACGAGCCCCGTCAGGCGGCGCTATGTTCCCACCAACCAGCTATTGAAACGTTTCAGGCATCTGCCAACGGCCCTGACTGGTGAGAGCACCTCCCCCACCGCGTCTGGGCCCCGGGAACAAGCTCTGAAGGGACAGGAATGGCACTTTCCAGGAAGCTGATCTGCACTGGGGCGATCGGGCTAGTCGCCGCACTCGCATTGAGCGGGTGCAGCAAGAAGGCCGACAAGGTCACCGGCGGATCGGGGGGCGGCAAGAAAGTCACGGTGGCGTTCGTGCCCAAGCTGCAGGGCATCCCGTACTTCGAGGCCATGAACACCGGCGGGAAGAAGGCTGCCGCCGACCTGGGGCTGACCTGGATCTACAAGGGATCGACGACCGCCGATCCCGGGGCTCAGACCGACATCGTCAAGTCCCTCATCCAGCAGAAGATCAGCGCGCTGTTCGTGGCGCCCAACGATCCCGACTCGATGGCTCCGGTGCTCTCCGACGCCAAGAACGCCGGGATCCACGTCGCTACCTCCGACACCGACGCGCCCAACTCCGTGCGCGAGGTGTTCGTCAACCAGGCGACCGCCGACGGCATCGGCCACGAGCTGACCGACG
>JBDUBV010000184.1:0-4709 GCA_040003795.1 Pseudonocardiales bacterium
GCGTCCGACGGCTTCGACGAGCCGCTCCAGCCAGTGCACCGGTTTGCGGGAGCCGCCTGGTTCCCGATGCAGACCCCTTCATTGGTCGACCTCCGTCCGCAGACACGCGGCGCTCGTCCGAACCGGGCAAGGCGGGAACGGCCGGTTGATCCCGTGGCCCGCGTATGGGCGGCAGGTCAGCCTTCGCGCTGAGCAGGCACGTCGAGCAGTGCGCGTACCTCTGACTCCTTGTACCGGCGGTGCCCGCCCAAGGTGCGGATCGAGCCAAGCTTCCCTGCCTTGGCCCAGCGGGTCACGGTTTTCGGATCGACCCGGAACATGGTCGCGACCTCTGCTGGGGTGAGCAGGGATTCAGCGTCTAACCGACGTGCCGCCATTGGAGTCTCCCTATATACGATCTCGTCAGTCCTACCGGGTCGGAGACTCATCGTGCGCTGTGGCTCCCATGCCGTACACGACCAGAAATGACCATCTTCTGTCTTACGAGGACGTCGGCCTGACCAGGACCGTCGACCACGGCTGCCATGGTGGACTCGTCGGCTTGAGTAGGCAGGCCCGAAGAGGCCCGGCTAGGGCCGGCGAGGTTCAGCGCTGAAAAGTGAGTCTCAGGCGCTGCCCCATGAGAGTGGGCGGGCGTTGCAGGCTGGCGGAGGCTCGTCCCCCGGTTATGAAGGACCACGCCCGATGCCCAGGGCAACAGTTAACCCGCCCTGCCCCCTGCCGGTAGACCACCGGTGAAGCAGGTCTGGCCTGTAGCAAGCGTTCCCCCCTTTGGCCGAGCGGAGCTTGACCCGGTTTCCCGGAACGGTTGGGGTGGTGATCATGCCGCGGTCACTGCGGCGGCAAGTAGGACGTCGACGGCGGTGGGGAGGTAGCCGATCGCGGAGGGCGGCCTGGAAACGAAGGAGCGACCTCCCCTGGACACGACCAGCAGACAGGGGGGAGAGTGGCCCCGGCCGCATCGGTCCTCTTCTGAGGAGGGTGCAGATTCGCGGTCGACCAGCACGGTGCTCCGTTTTCCCTCGCCGAGGTGGCGAGACCGACCGGCTGATAAAGCCGATTCTCTGGAGGTACGACCGGTGCGACCGATGAGCTTTGAGCCAGGGAGCGTCGATGCTGTTGGGCGCAAGCTCCAAGATCTGTATGAGGCGCTGCCCGAGCACGAGAAACTGGTGCTTGAGACGCTCCTCACTCAGGCCGGCCGCGCAACGGTCGGTCAGGAGACCGCGGCGGAGCACTCGATCATCATAGTCGGCGGCCGTAGCGCCCCGGAGCTGGTGATCGAGTTGAACCCGGGGGTCCTGGTCAGCCTCAACCCGCAGCCGATCCCACCCGGCCGGCAGATAACAGACTGACCCGACGGCCGCTCGTCACCACGGGCGGGGTTGACCAATGCGGTAGCCGACCCCGTTGACGCAGTACTTCGACAGCAGGGTATTTCCGTGGTCCCGTGCCGTTTGTGCGACAGCCGACGGCACCCACGGGCGACAGAGTTCGGCCAGATCGGCAAAGAACTCGGTCTCCACCTGGTAGGGCGAGTGGAACCGAAACGAGTCGCCCGCGGTCGACCACCGGTCCAGAGTGCCGAAGTCGAACTCCCCCACACCGTGAAAGTAGTACCAGTCACACTCGGCACCTGTGCAACTACCCCCACCGGGGTGGCTGGTCTTAAAGCCGTGCGCGTACTGCCAGTGATGCCACGCCTCGTGCAGCAGTACGCCGGCGCGGTGACTCGGAAAGTTTGACGGCGACCCGACCCCTGAGTTGAACAGCGGGCAGTGCAGATTCGTCCGATCCCGGGCCGCGGTCCGCCCTGTTTCGGCGTCGGCCTCGGAAGATCCGTCGTACTCGATGAAACGCATGTAAAAGGGACCGTGGAAGCGGTTGCCGGCCGCGCGTGAGCACGACACGTAGTCCTCGGTCGAGTGCCACTGCCGGCTGTAGTCGTCGCTCAGTGCGTAGCAGAGCAAGAAGATGCTGGTGAGGACCTTGCCATATGGCAGCGTCCCGTCGTTAGGATCGCCGACGCCGGCGGGGTCCCAGGAGTCGTCGGTCAGGCCGTACGCGCCATGCGCCCAGGCTGTGAACGCCTCCCACTGACGTGACGACGAAGCGAGCCCGTGGACGGCAATCTCCTCGACCGTGCCCCACCCGTCAAGGCACATCGTGGCCTCCCGGCTGGTACCACGATCTGGACACCGGGCCCGGCGACTGTCCCGGGGTGGGGAGTTCCGGGCGATCGTGCCCATCGGCGTTCAGCTGCGCCAGCATCATGCGCTCCAGGTCCTGTGGATCTGTGTCGCGGGTGCGGCGGGGCAGGCCCACGGCCGACCGGTCCTCCGGTGGCACGAGCCCATGCAGCTTCTCCGCGGCGTCGGCCGTGTCGCCGTGGTTGAACAGGTATGCGTCAATGGCGGCCAGCCGGACTGCCCGCTTGGGGTGGCGGGCGGCAACCTCCAGCGTCGCTGTGGACGCCTCGTCGGTGTTCAAGAATGCAAGCATCTCCACGGCCCGTGCCTGCAGCATCTCGGTGGCGTCGAGCTCGAACTGGCAGGATCGCGACTCATCCGGGGACGGCTGCGGAGGGGTGAACTCGCCCTCGTACCAGACGAATTCGTGCAGCTTGCCGGCCGACCTGCCGTCGCGCAGCTCCCCGATCGTCGCGAGCAGCACCCGATGCCGGCTCACGTCGACCAGAGGCAGCGCCCACAGCTCCTCGTGCAGCCGGTCGACCACGGCGTCGTCACCACGGCTGTCGGCGATGCGGGCGCGGATGACCTCGACGTCGCTCACCGGGACCGCCGCCGCCCATTGCAGGAACTCGTCGAGCGTTTCCAGCTTGAGGGGCGGACCTGATGCGGGGTCGAACGGCTCAAAATCCTCGAACGGTGGAGGTGGTTCGCATTCGGTTGGGGGATGCGTCTCAGGCATGAGACACCCTCTTAAGCCGCGGCAGCATGACCTGGAACAGTTCGGAGGCCACCCTAAGTGCGCTCAGCTGCTTCGTGCAAGTGGCGCATGTTCTCGGCGCGCGTCTTGCACCGGGTTTCGCTGCGATGATGCGCTGCCCGCATTGGGTGTCGGTGGGGGTCCACTTTCCAGCGCCGCCGACATCAGCGACCGCAATCGCCTTGCGGTGAGCAGACGAAACAGAACACGGTCCACCACCTGACGGAGGACCGGGGGCGGAGCTCCGACGGCTGCATCGGGCCGAGCGGGGCGACCGGCACGTGCCAGGATGACGGTCTAGCCGGCATCGGTTCACCGGGCCGGGCATGCTGACCTGGCGGGAGCCTGGTGACGGAGGCCCATCGTGGACGTTCAGCCGATCACTGACCTGATGCATGAGGCGGCGGAGACCCATCACCGCGTCTACCGGATCGTGGATGGAGAGGATCCGGACTGGGCATCCTGGTACGCCAGCTGGCTGATTGACCTTTCCGAGCTGCCGGCCCTGCTTGGCGCCAAGCCGGTGCGCAGCGAGCTCGTGTACCTGCTCGTCCTGCTCGACAAGGAGCATGCCGAAGGGCAGTCGGCCCCGTGGGAGGAGTACTACGCGCGCCGGATCCAAGAGCATTTCCGCTGAGTCTCCGCGAGGCACCGGTGACGGCCACGACCCTTTCCTGAGCTCCTTCAACGGGTCGTTTCGTAAAGTGCGTCGAAGGGTTGTCAATCTCCCCGGTGACCGGCCCCTTAGGGGCGGCCCGGTCGACGCTCACGGCAGCGCCCAGTGCCAATCCCCGGTTCCCGGTGACCGTCTGCACACGGCGCCGGGCCGGCAAGCCCGGCAACAGCTCCTCGTCGTCGGCACTTCGTAACCAGCGCCGTGCCGAGGTCCCACCCGGCCTCGCGCAGCTCACCGAGCGGCCTGGTCCTCGATGAGCGCAGGCGCCGAAGTGCGTGCTCAGCAGCAGTCCCCGCGCGCTCGAGCCAAACGCCGCCCACCGCTGGGTCGTCGCCATTAGGCTTGGCGGCTGCTGGTCCCACCGAGGCCGCCCGAAGGCTGACCCCATGAGCAAACCCGCCATCCTGACCGTGGACGACGATCCGATGGTCTCTGCTGCGATCACGCGGGACCTGCGCAGCCGCTATGGCGCCGACTATCGCGTCGTGCGGGCGACGTCGGGCGCGGAGGCATTGGCCGTGCTCACCAGGCTTGCCCTGCGCAACCAGCCCGTCGCCTTGATCGCCGCCGACCAGCGAATGCCCGGGATGACCGGCGTGGAGTTGCTGGAGGAGGGGCGGACACACGCGCCCGGCGCGAAGTACCTCCTGCTCACGGCGTACGCCGACACCGATGTCGCCATCAAGGCGATCAACGACATCGGTCTCGACTACTACCTCCTCAAGCCGTGGGATCCGCCCGAGGAACGGCTGTACCCGGTCATCGACGACCTGCTCGGCGACTGGCGGCAGGCCCATCCGGACCTCACGTCCGAGCTGCGGGTGGTCGGGCACCGGTGGTCCGACCGCAGCCACGAGATCAAGACGTTCCTGGCCCGCAACTACGTGCCCTACCGCTGGTACGACATCGAGCGCGACGCGGAGGGTCAGCGGTTGCGCGATCTGGCCCTGGCAGCGCCCGGCGATCTCCCGCTGGTACTCGTGCCTGAAGGCGAGACGCTGCGCTCGCCGACGACGCTCGATCTCGCTACTGCGCTCGGCCTGCGTACCAGGGCCGAGCGGCCGCTGTACGACGTGTGCATCGT
>JBDUBV010000185.1:0-4704 GCA_040003795.1 Pseudonocardiales bacterium
CGATGTACTGCAGCACCGGCCGGTCGACGATCGGCAGCAACTCCTTGGGCACCGATTTGGTGGCTGGGACGAATCGGGTGCCCAGACCGGCCGCCGGGATGACCGCCTTGACCGTGCGAGGCATGTCGTCGGGCATGGCCGGAAGCGTAGTCCGCGCGCCATCTGTAATGCTGCCCGGAACCGGCGGCTTCGAGGAGGGTGGCGTTCCCCGCGTCACGAAGGCAGGCCTGCGCCGCGAGATCCTCGCGCGGCGTGGGCTGCTGGGCCGTGGCACCCTCGCCGTCACGGCTGGGGTGCTGCGCGACCACGTAGTGGGTGCCGTGCGGGGGGCTGGTGCCACCCGGGTGTGCGCCTACCTCCCGCTCGCCACCGAGCCCGGATCATCGATCCTGCTCGACGCCCTCACCGTGGGCGGCGTCGAGGTGCTCCTGCCGATCCTGCTCGACGACCTCGACCTGGACTGGGCGATGTACGAAGGGCCCTGGTCGCTGGTCGCATCTGCCCATGGCCTGCGGGAGCCGGCCGGCCCCCGTCTGGGGACCGGCGCCGTCGCGACATCCGGCATCGTGATCGTCCCAGCCCTGGCGGTGGATGGGCAGGGGCACCGGCTGGGCCGGGGGGGCGGCTCCTACGACCGCGCGCTGGCCCGGGTGCTGCCCGGCGTTCCGGTCGTCGCCCTGCTGCACGACGGCGAAATCCTGGCGCAGGTGCCACACGAGCCGCACGACCGCGCTGTCACGCACGTGGTGACGCCCGACGGTGGTTGGCAGCAGATTGATCACATACCCCCTGGGGGTATATGATCGCTCCATGAGACTCACCCGCATGGCCGTTTCGGCCACCCTGCACTGCCTCACCGGCTGCGCCATCGGAGAGATCCTCGGCCTGGTGCTCGCCACCTGGTGGGGCTGGTCCACCGTCCCCAGCATCGTGCTGGCCATCGTGCTGGCCTTTTTCTTCGGCTATGCCCTGACGGTGACGCCGGTGCTCCGCGCCGGGCTGCCGCTGCGCCGGGCGATCGGGGTCGCATTGGCCGCCGACACCCTGTCGATCCTCACGATGGAGGTCGTCGACAACGGGTTCGTCCTCGCCGTGCCCGGCGCGATCGACGCGGGGTTGGCCGACCTGCTGTTCTGGGGCAGCCTGGGCGCCTCGCTGATCATCGCCTTCGTGCTCACCGTGCCGGTCAACCGGGCCCTGATCGCCCGCGGCAAGGGGCACGCAGTCGTGCACGAGTTCCACTGATGGGGCGCCACGGCACAACGCCGGGCTACGCCGACTCCAAGGACGCACACCTGAAGCGCCTTCGGCGCATCGAAGGCCAGGTCAGGGGCCTGCAGCGACAGGTCGCGTCCGACATGTACTGCATCGACGTGCTGACCCAGGTCTCCGCAGCGACCCGTGCGCTGGAGTCGTTCGCCCTCGTCCTACTCGAGGAGCATCTGAGCCACTGCGTGTCTGCCGCCGTCGCGCAGGGCGGCACGCAGGCGCAGGAGAAGGTTCAGGAGGCCTCGGCGGCGATCGCCCGCCTGGTCCGGTCCTGATCGGTGCGACGTGGCACACTGGTTGGCACTCAGGTTGACAGAGTGCTAATCAGGAGGCCACGGGTGCCGAGGTACGATTACGCCTGCACGGCTTGTGATCACCGGTTCGAGGCGGTGCAGTCCTTCACGGACGGGCCGCTGGCCGAGTGCCCGGTCTGCGGCGGACGCCTGCGCAAGGTGATCTCGCCAGTGGGGGTGGTGTTCAAGGGCTCCGGCTTTTACCGCAACGACAGCCGGCCCAAGGAGGTCGCCCCCGCCGCCTCCGGTGACGGCGACTCGGCCAAACCGAAGGCCGCCGACGAGAGCAAGACCGACGGCAAATCCGAGACCAAGTCCGAGACCAAGTCCGAGACCAAGTCCGAACCTAAGGCAGACAGCACGTCTGGCAGCAAGCCGGGGAAGAAGAGCGACAGCTTGGCGGCGACCGCGGCCGCTGCCAAGAGCGGCTCGTCCACAGCCAGCAAGAGCGCCTGAGCCTGTCCACAGGTGCTGCGAGCTGGCCTCGGCCGGCCGGGATGCCTGGCTAGGGTCGTCGTCCATGTTGACTGCAGAGATCGGCGTGATCGGCGGCTCCGGCTTCTACTCCTTCCTCGACGATGTCACCGAGGTCGAGGTCAGCACGCCCTACGGCCCGCCCAGCGATCCGGTCGCCGTCGGTGAGGCCGGCGGCCGCCGCGTGGCGTTCCTCCCCCGCCACGGACGCGACCACCGCTATCCGCCGCACCGCGTGCCCTACCGCGCCAATGCCTGGGCGCTGCGGTCGCTGGGAGTGCGGCAGATCCTGGCACCGTGCGCTGTCGGGTCGCTGCAGCCGGAGCTGGGTCCGGGCACCGTGGTCGTGCCCGATCAGCTGGTGGACCACACGACCGGCAGGGAGCGCACCTTCCACGACACCGGGGCGGTGCATGTCTCCTTCGCCGACCCCTACTGCCCCCGGGGTCGCCGGACCGTCCTGTCCGCTGCGCTGGGACAGGATCTCCCGGCCGTCGACGGCGGGGCCATGGTGGTGGTCGAGGGCCCCCGGTTCTCCACCCGCGCCGAGTCGCAATGGTTCGCCGCCCAGGGCTGGTCGCTGGTGAACATGACCGGCCTGCCCGAGGCTGTCCTCGCCCGGGAGCTGGCGCTCTGCTACACCGCAGTGGCCCTGGTTACCGACCTCGACGCCGGCCTCTCGGCCGGCGAGGAGGTCTCGCAGGCGGAGGTGTTCCAGGTCTTCGCGGACAACGTCGAGCGCCTGAGGGGGGTGCTCGTCTCGGCAGTGGCCGCGCTGCCAGCCGACCGGGACTGCCCGTGCTCGCACGCCCTCGAAGGCATGCACCTCGGGTTCAAGCTGCCGTGAGCCGGTCCGGTTCCGGCGATGAGCGCCTGCACCGGCCACCGCTGCGGCTGCCCCGGCCGCGCGGCGGGGTCTTCGGGGCGCTGCGCTGGCTGGTCGCGGCCGGCCTGGTCGCCCTGGCCGGGCTGCTCCTTGCCGCCGGCACGCCACCCGCAGCGGTTGCCCCGTCGGCGGCTGTCATCGTCGCCGCCCGCGACCTGGCGGGTGGCGTCGCCTTGAGGGCTCATGACCTGCACGTGGTGCGACTGCCCCGGGCCCTGCTGCCCCGCGGTGTGCTGCGCGATTTGGCCGCTGCCGTCGGCCGGGCCCCCGCCGGGCCGGTGCGGGCCGGCGAGCCGCTGACCGACCTGCGGTTGCTCGGCCCGCCGTTGCTGCGCTTTTCGGGCGGCCGGGCTGCGGTGGCCGCCCCGGTGCGGATCGCCGATCCGGGCGTGGTCAGCCTGCTGCGGCCCGGCGACCGGGTCGATGTGATCGCCGGCGGAGAGACTGCCCGCGTCGTGGCGAGTGATCTGCCGGTGGTCGCCGTCCCCGTGCCGGGCGCCGACGGCCCCGCTGAGGGTGGTGCACTTGTCGTGTTGGCCGCAGCGCCTGCGGTCGCCGCTCGGCTGGTGGGGATAGCGTCCACCACGCGACTAGCACTGACCGTGCACGGCCGCTGAGGTACGCCACCAGCTAGGGAGGGGCAGTGAAGGGCTTCCGGGATTTCATCCTGCGCGGCAACATCGTCGACCTGGCCGTCGCCGTGGTCATCGGTCTGGCGTTCAACGACCTGGTCAAGTCGTTCACGACCAACCTGGTCAACCCGCTGGTCGGCGCCATCACCGGCAAGTCGGACCTCAGCAGCTACGCGCTAACGGTTGGCAAGGCGCACTTGAGGTACGGCCGGTTCCTGACCGACATCATCAACTTCGTGATTCTCGCGGCAGTCGTCTACTTCTTCATCGTCGTGCCGGTCAGCCGCCTGCTACGGCGGATCCACCCCGACGAGAAGCCCGCGGCGCCCACGAAGGAGTGCCCGGAGTGCCTCAGCAGCATTCCGGTGGCTGCGGTGCGCTGCTCCTTCTGCACCGTCCCGCTGCCGTCGGGCAGCTGAGCCTCATGGCTCCCAGTGCGGCGGCAGGTCTTCTTCGTAGCGGCGGTCGAGGTCGACACGATCGGATAGCTCGTCGCCCCAGCCGACGTCGGTGTCATCGTCGCTGCGGGCCGGCAGCACCGGCTCGGGGGGCTCCTCGAGCTCGGTCAGTCGAGGTCCCCGTGCTCGATGCGCACGAGGCGCCGGGTGCGGACCAACTCGTCGCTGGCCAGGGTGACGCCGGTCGGGTCGGGGTCCAGGGCGGCCAGCACACCGATGAGGTCGCGCTGGGAGACCACGCCGAGCACCCGGCCGTCCTCGACCACCGGCAGGTGCCGGATCCAGCGGGCGGCCATGTGCCGGGCCGCCTCGTGCAGCGAGGTATGTGGCTCGACGGTGAGAACGTCGGAGCTCATGACGTCGCTGACCGGCGTGGTCTCGACGTCGTGGCCGCGGGCCACTGCCTTCATGATGTCGCGCTCGGTCACGATGCCGATCAGCTCGTTACCGGCCATGATCAGCAACGAGCCAGTCTGCTGCTCCCACATGCGCCGCGCGGCCGCACGTAGCGGATCGGCGGCAGAGTCGGTCACACTTGCCTCGGTCATGACCTCCGTGACATGCACGCAGCCACCCTACAAGGCGGAGAACATCCCCATGAGCTTCCTGGACAAGGCGAAAGATCTGGCCGGCAAGGCCGAGGAGCTGGCCAAGGACCACCCCGACCAGCTCGACGCCGGCATCGACAAGGC
>JBDUBV010000186.1:0-4692 GCA_040003795.1 Pseudonocardiales bacterium
CGTTGCCGGTAGCCCTCGCGGGTCAGCCGCGCCAGGCACGCGTTCATGGTCTTGCGCGAGTCACCGCCTACGGCGCGCGGAGCCTGATCAGTCGCCGGTGGGGTCGGAACACACGCAGCGAACCAGGTGGGGAGGGCTGCCGGCTTGCCGGCGCCGTCGACTGTGGTGTTCGACAGCACCCAGTCAGTGGGGCCGCCGACGTTCAGCATGATTTGCACAGGCTTCCCGGACGCGTCCCCCCGGATCTGGAACCCGGTCTGCAGTGCATCGGAGAAGGTGGCCGTCTGAACGGCCGGCGACAGGAGGTGGGGGCGCACCCACAGTGGCTCGGCAATCTGCACGAAGGTGAAGACGGCGAGCGTAATCGCCATCGCGGGCAGGGAGCGGCGCAAGACGACGCCAAAAGCGACGCCCAGAACCAGCGCGAAGACGGTGTAGCCGACCGGTGCAATGCCCCGCATGGCGAAAGCCACGGGTGTCAGTCGGGCCGGTAGGGCGCCGTGCGTGTTGCCGACCGACCCGTCGATCGGCCGCGACCACCAGGTGACGGCCCAGGTGAGGATTCCCACCGCGGCGGCCGCGGCGGCGGCGGTGAGACCGAGCTTGGTTGCCAGCCACCGGGTTCGGGTGACGGACTGGTTCCAGACGAGCCGGTGGGTGCCGGCCTCCAACTCGCGTGCGACCATCGGCGCACCCCAGAACACGCCGATGATCGCGGGCGCCACCGCCAGCGCGATGATGCCGGAGTAGTACAGGTTGCGGTCCGCTCGGGTGAGCTGGTCGAAGACGTTTCTGTTAATGCGGGCGAGGTCGATCAGTCGCCCACCGGTCAGGGCCAGGACGACCGCCGCGGCGGCGACGACGGCGTACACCGCTGCGGCCTGGGTGCGCAACTGGCGCATGGTCAGCCAGATCATTGGAGGGCCTCCAGGGCGGCGCGGTGGCTCCGGTCGGTGTGCGCGGGCCGTTCCATATACGCCAGGACGAGGTCCTCCAGTCCCAGCCGGCCCACCGTCCAGTCGGGGTCATGGATCGGTGCGTCGGTCCGCAGCACGTACGTGGTCTGTCGGTCGGTGTGGCTGGCGGAGACGATGTGCTGATCGGCTGGCAAGGTGTCGGCGTCGCGGCGGGGACCCGTCACCCGGCGATGTCCGTCGAGCAGCGCCTCGACGTCGCCCTCAATGCGCACCTCGGAGTCGACCAGCACCACCAGGTGGTCGCAGACCCGCTCCAGGTCCGACACCACGTGGGAGGACAGGATGACGGTGAGGTCCTGATCGGCGACGGCCTCCATCAGGTGCTGCAGGAATTCGCGGCGGGCCAGCGGGTCGAGGCTGGAAACAGGCTCGTCCAAAACCAGCAGCTCGGGGCGCTTGGCAAGGCCTAAGGTGAGGGCCAGCTGAGCCCGCTGCCCGCCGGACAGCTTGCCGGCGCGCTGGGCCGGGTCCAGGCCGAGTCGCTCGATCCGGGCCCGGGCCAGAGGGGCGTCCCAGCGGGGGTTGAGCCGGGCTCCCAACCGTAGATGGTCGGCGACGCTCAGGCCGGAGTAGGTGGGCGTGTCCTGAGCGACAAAGCCAACCTTGGCCAGCTGGGCGGCCCCGTCGGCGGGACGCCCGCCGCAGACCTCGATGGTGCCGGTCGACGGCGTGAGCATGCCCACGGCCAGGCTGAGCAGCGTTGTCTTGCCGGCCCCGTTTGGCCCCACCAGCCCGGTGACGTGTCCCGCCGGGATATCGAGCGTGCAATTCGACAAGGCCCAGCGCCGTCGGTACCGCTTCCCGAGTCTTGTCGCGCGCAGGACGGTGCTCACGCTATGTCCTCCTCGACCGAGGAACGAAACGTGCTCACGAATAAAGCTTCAATGCTCTCCTCGTCCAGCCCCGCGCGTCGCGCCTTGGCCAACCAGCGCCGCAGGTCCCGACGCAACGGCCCGTGCGCGGCGAAGGAGGCGTCGGTAAGCGAGCGCGTCACGAACGTGCCGATGCCCGGGCGGGCGGCCACCAGCCCGTCACGCTCCAGCTCGCGGTAGGCCTTGAGCACCGTGTTGGGGTTGATCGCCAGCCTGGATACGACGTCCTTGACGGTCGGCAGCTGGTCACCCTCGCGGAGCAGGCCTAGCCGGAGTGCCTGGCGTACCTGTTGGACGACCTGCAGGTACGGAGAAAGCCCTGATCGGCCGTCCAGCCAGAACTCGATCACAGTGTCTCCTATATATAGTCTAGATACCTAGGACACTAGGCTTCCCGTGGGCCATCGTCAACCGCTGACGTGATGTTGGGTTGCGCGTCGCGGTCCGATCGCCGCCCCCACGCCATCTGCAGTCTGCTGCTCGGCGTCGAGTCGGCCATGCGACCAAAGCGCGATGATCCGCGCACCAGCGAATGGTCAACAGCTGGCATCGCAAAGCACCCGCATGGACTGCGGACTCCGTGAAAGTCAGCTCTTCTTGGCGAGCGACCGCTTTCCCACTGCGCTACAGCCAGCCATTGCGCTTGAACAGAAAGTACAGCGTGATGGAAAGGCCAATGATTAGGATCACGGAGGCGTAGAAGCCGCTCACGTGGCTGAAGCCCGGATAGGGCACGTTCTGACCGTAGAAGCCGGTGATAGCGGTGGGTACGGCGATGATGGCCGCCCAACTCGTCACTTTCTTGGTGATGACGTTGAGCCGGTTGCCCTGGATGGTCAAGTTCGTTTCCAGCACGCTGGTGACAAGGTCCCGGAGGCTCTCGGTCCATTCGGTGGCACGAAGCACATGGTCGTACACGTCCTGGAAGTACGGACCCATCGCGTCGTCGACCAGGTGCAGGTCACGCCGCAGCAGCGTGTTGACGACTTCGCGCATGGGCAGCACGACGCGGCGCAACAGGACCAGGCTCTTCCGCAGCTGGAAGGAGCGACGCTGCAACGTCTCCTGGTTGGCCGACGCGACGAACAGCTCGTCCTCAAGTGACTCGATCGCGTCGTCCAGCGATGAGACGGCTTCGAAATGACTGTCGACGACATAGTCGAGCAGGCCGTGTATCAGGAAGGCCACGCCGTGCTTGGCCAGATCGGCGGCCGAGTCCCAGCGGGCGACGACGGCCAAGATGTCGAACGTGTCATCCTTGCGGACGGTCACAAGCGCGCGCGGTGTGACGAAGGCCGCGACCTCGCTGGTCACCAGTTCGCCGGAGGCCTGGTCGAAGGCGACCGAGTAGGCGGACAAGAAGGCGTGGTCGGGATATCGGTCAAGCTTCGGGCGCTCTCGCATATTGAGGGCGTCTTCGACGGCGAGCGCGTGCAGGCCGAGCTCGTCGGTGATAAGGCGCAAGTCGGCGCGGTCCGGAGTGCAGAGGTCAGCCCACACCAGCGTGCCGGGCTCGTCAAGGTGCTCGGAGATGTCGGCCACCGGGAATCCTTCGTCGATGAGGACACCATCGCGGTAGCAACGGGTAAGCGCCATAGGCCCAACGGTAGTGGCCAGCTGCGCTGGTTCGGGCGCGTCGGCCTGTATGCGGTCCGCCAGATGCCGGGTTAGGGTCCCTGTGTGAGTCTCCCCCGCGGACGTCTTCGGTTGCTATTGCTCGTCACACTGACCGCTGTACTGGCGCAGACCGCCGCCACGACGGCGCGGTCTGCCCCTGCGAGCGCCGCAACGCGCAAGGTGATGTGGATAGTGATGGAAAACCGTTCGTACGGCGCCGTCGTTGGTGCCACGACAGCGGCTCCCTACATCAACGGCACGCTGATCCCCCGGGGTGGCGATGCCACGAACATGCATAACGAATCCCACCCGTCGCTGCCGAACTACATCGCCATGACCACGGGTGACACGCAGGGCATCGCTGACGACAGCGGTCCGTCCTACCACCCCTACTCTGGGCAGAGCATCTTCAGCCAGACGGACCCATCCTGGCGCGCCTACGAAGAGGTCATGCCGAGTAAGTGCTACCGGAAGAACGCCACGTTCAGCAACGGCACGAACTACGTGGTGCGGCACAACCCCGCCACGTACATGGTTGCCGCTCCAATCAACGCGCCGAATTCCGACTGCAACCTGTACGACGAACCGTTGGGCACCGCAAGTCTTGGCAACTTGAACGGCGATCTGGCAGGCGGCACCCTGCCGGCCTTTTCCTTTGTGACGCCTGGCATCTGCCACGACATGCACACCGCTCCGTCCGGCCAGGCCTGCAACCCGACGAACGCGATCACCGCCGGGGATCAGTGGTTGTCCACCCTTATGCCGCAGGTATTCGCCTCACCGGACTACACCAGCGGCGCACTGGTGGTGTTCCTCACCTGGGACGAGGGCGCCGGCGGGGCCGGGGTCAAGGGCATGGATTGCCTGGGCACTCAATACGCGACCGATGTCGGTTGCCACATACCAACCCTGGTGTTCTCCACAAGTACCACCGGGGGCACCAGGAACGGGACGTACTTCTCGCACTACTCGATGCTCAGGACGACCGAGGAGCTGCTCGGCGTCTCCACCAGCGCCTTGGGCAGCAACGTCTCCACCGCGACCTCCATGCGGGCTGCCTTCAATCTGTGACCAGGGGCCCGGCCGGCAGTTCCCGATGCGCGGAGTCCGGGTCCAGCGCGGCCTCGTACGAGCAGGACATGCCGCAGCCGGTCGGCATCGTGCATGCCGACCGGCTGCTCCTGGTGCGATCAGGCGGTGCTTGCCTCCGGGTGCCAACCCGGCAC
>JBDUBV010000001.1:0-45692 GCA_040003795.1 Pseudonocardiales bacterium
AGGGCACGCCCTGCAGGTTGCGGCCGTGGCAGCTGATGCAGCTCTGGTTGTAGAGGCGCTGGCCCTGGGCGGCGTCGTCCGGGGCGGCTGCGGCCGGCGTGGCGCCGCGACCGGGTGCGGCCAACGCATAGACCCCGCTGATGAGGCCGAAGGCCAGGCCGACCACCAGCAGGCCGGAGAACCGCCGGAACCGGCCCCGTGGACGGCTCCAGCGGCGACGGTCAGCCCTGTCGGTCATTGGCATCCTTCGCCCGCTCAACGGATCACGTAGATGGTCAGATAGAGCCCGACCCAGACGACGTCGACGAAGTGCCAGTAGTAGGACACCACGATCGCGCTGGTGGCCTGCGCAGGGGTGAACCGGCCCAGTGCCGATCGCATGAGCAGGAAGATGAAGGCGATCAGTCCGCCGGTCACGTGCATGGCGTGGAAACCGGTGGTGAGGAAGAAGACCGAGCCGTAGCCGTTGGACGCGATCGACGTGCCCTCGCGGATCAGGCTGGAGTACTCGTAGGTCTGCCCGAGGACGAACGTCAGGCCCATGAAGAAGGTCAGCGTGAACCACCGGCGCAGGGCGTAGACGTTGCCGCGCTCGGCGGCGAACACGCCCAGCTGGCAGGTGATCGACGAGGCCAGCAGCACCGTGGTATTGGCGGTTGCGAACCAGAAGTTCAGATGCGTGGCCTCCGGCGGCCAGGGGCCCTCCGTTGTGGCCCGCACGCTGAAATACATTGCGAACAGTCCGGCGAAGAACATCAGCTCCGAGGACAGCCACACGATCGTGCCCACGCTGACCATGTTGGGCCTGGTCATCGAGTGGATCTGGCTCTTGTCGAAGGCGGTGATGCCGGGGGCCGTCGTCACCGGATCATTATGGCCATAGCCTCCCCGCCATGTGAGGTCGGGGCGGGGGCAGGCCGGTTGCGGTGCACCTACGCTGGAGCGGTGACGGTGATGTTGTTGGCCCAAGGCACCGAGCCGGCCTTCACTCCGGCTCGCCTGATCACCGCCACCTCGCTCCTTCAGTGGCCAACGGTGCTGTTGGCGCTCGCGGCGGCGGCCTACCTCTACGGCGTCTACCGCCTACGCCGGCGGGGGGACTCCTGGCCGGTGAGCCGCATCCTGGCCTTCGTGGCAGGTGGCCTGGGCGCGATCGCGGTGGCCCTGCTGTCGGGCGTGGCGGCATACGACGACACGCTGTTCTCGGCCCACATGGTGCAGCACATGATCCTGGTCATGATCGCGCCGATCTTTCTCGCCCTCGGCGCGCCGATCACCCTCGCACTGCGCACCCTGCCCCGGCGTCCCCGCCGTGTGCTGCTGGCCGTCCTGCACAGCCGGGTGGCTGCCGTGGTGTCCTTCCCGCTGGTCGGGTTCGCGTTGTTCACGATGAGTTCCTACGTCCTGTACTTCACCGGCCTGTACGAGCACTCGCTGCGCAACGACCTACTGCACCAGGCGGTGCACGTGCACTTCCTGGCAGTGGGATGCCTGTTCTTCTGGCCACTGCTCGGGCTGGACCCGGTACCCGGCCGGATCGCCTACCCGTTCCGGGCGCTGCTGATCTTCGCTTCGCTGCCGTTCCACGCGATCCTGGGACTGACCATCATGCAGTCCCGGCACGTGCTGGCCGGTCGCTACTACTCCTCCATCGGGCCCAACGTCGACCGGCTGGCCGATCAGGGGGTCGGGGGCGGTTTGCTGTGGGCTTCGGGGGATCTCGTGGCGTTGCTGATGCTGGCCGCGCTGCTCGTGCAGTGGATCCGCGCCTCCGAGCGCGAGGCGCTGCGGGAGGACCGCCGGCTGGATCGGCTCGAGGCCCAGCAGGCGGCTGCTGCGGAGTCCTGACCCTACCCGTTTCCTTCCGCGCGCCCGGCCGTTAGTCAGTGCAAGGAGGCCCGCGTCCCGGAGGGGGGACGGGGGCCTCCGGTATGTCTGCGACCGCCGCCGGCAAAACGCCCGGCGATATCATGGCCGCCCGAGCCGTTCATTTCCTTCTCACCCGACCCGGAGCCGCCGTGATGAGCAGCGCGACCCCGACCTGGACCGTGCTCGTCTACAGCGAGGATCCCCAGATCCGCGAGCGCATCAGGACGGCAGTCGGCCGGCGCCCGGCAGGCGACGTCGGTCAGGTCTCCTACGTCGATGCTGCGACCGAAGCCGAGGTCGTGGCCCTGGTCGACGGCGGGACGGTCGACCTGTGCATCCTCGACGGCGAGGCATGGCCGGCCGGCGGGCTCGGAATCTGCCGCCAGCTCAAGCACGAGATCACCGACTGCCCGCTGATGCTGGTGATCCTGGGACGGCAGGTCGACCGCTGGCTGGCCGCCTGGTCGCAGTGCGACGCGGTCCTGGTACACCCGCTCGACGCGGTCGATGCGGCCACCACCGTCGCGGGGCTGCTCCGCACTGCCCACCGGCAGCCGGCCGGGTGAGCCGGTGAGCTGGCCGGCGCTGCTGTCCGCGCTGCTCCGCGGCGACTCACTCACCGCCGAGGACACCGCCTGGGCGATGACGCAGATCATGGCCGGCGAGGCGAGCCCTGCACAGCTGGCCGGGTTCGCGGTGGCTTTGCGGGCCAAGGGCGAGACCGCCGAGGAGGTGGGCGGGCTGGTCCGGGCGATGCTGGAGCAGTGCGCACCGCTGGACGTAGGCGTCCGGGCCGTGGACACCTGTGGCACCGGGGGTGACCGGGCGCACACGGTGAACATCTCCACGATGGCGGCTCTGGTGGTCGCCGGTGCCGGAGTCCCGGTGGTCAAGCACGGCAACCGGGCTGCCAGCTCCGCGTGCGGCTCCGCCGACCTGCTCGAAGCGCTCGGCGTGGTGGTCGACCTGCCCGGCAGTGGCGTACTGCGCTGCGTGGCCGAGGCCGGCATCGGGTTCTGCTTCGCGCCGGTCTTCCACCCGGCCATGCGGCACACCGCCACAACCCGGCGCGAGCTCGGTGTGGCGACGGTGTTCAACTTCCTCGGCCCGCTGGCCAATCCGGCCCGCCCCGCTGCCCAGGCGGTGGGCGTGTCCGACCCGCGGATGGCGCCGGTCGTCGCGGGGGTCCTCGCCGGTCGGGGCGCCTCCGCGTTGGTCTTCCGCGGCGAGGACGGCCTCGACGAGCTCACCACGACCGCGGTCAACCGGGTCTGGGCGGTTCACGACGGTGAGGTTGGCGAGTCCCGGCTCGATGCGGCCGATCTCGGCCTGGCTCGGGCCGCGGTCGAGGACCTGCGGGGCGCCGATGCCACCTACAACGCCGCCGTGGCGGCGGACTTCCTGGCCGGTGCCGCCGGCCCGGTGCGCGATGCAGTGCTGCTTAACGCGGCCGCCGCGCTCGCCGCGTACGAGGGGGTATCCGGCGCAGTCGAGCATGCTCTAGCGGCCGCGCTGCCCCGGGCCGTCGCGTCCGTCGACAGCGGCGCGGCGGCGGGTGTCCTCTCGCGGTGGGTCAAGACGTCGACCGCCGCCCGGGATTCAGCGACAACCTGAGCGGCCGGGCGGCTGCAGCGGCCGCGCCGGGGTGGACGCCTCGCTGCTGGTCTCGGGGCCGGTGCTGGAAGCCGTGGGGCAATCATTGCGTGCGAGGGGGCCGGCGAATGAGTACCAACGCTTAGCCGAACGTGCGTGATTGCCGCCAACCGTGGTCAGTCGTCGCGACTGGTGGGACCAGGTGCCGGTGGGAGGCCTTACTCGGACTCGTCGAAGCCGATCGCGAAAGCCGATTCGAGGTCGTGCCGGGAGTAGGCGCGGAAGGCGATGTGCGTCTCGGTGCCGGTGACCCCGCGGACCTTGCTCAGCCGACCGGCGATGACGTCTGCCACCTCGTCGTAGTGCTTGACGCGGACGATCGCGATGAGGTCGAAGGTGCCCGCGACGGAGTAGACCTCGCTCACGCCGTCGATGTCGGCGAGCGCCTCCGCGACCTCGGGTATGGAGTCCGTGGCAGCCTTGATCATGACGATCGCTGTGATCATTCCGCGAGCCTAGGCGCTGGCCCTGGCCGGCCGGGCGTCGATGCGCAGCCGGCGCCGGTCGGCGAAGGGGTCGAGCGTGGCGTCGGCTGACTGCGCCGCAGCCAGCCACTCGTGCAACCGCGCTGCTCCGCGGGCCGGCGATGACCAGCATCCCTCGACCTCGACGATCCGGGTGTCCGGCAGCGCAAGCCAGCGCAGCACGCACTCGGTCTCCTCCGCCGTGGCACACGGCGTCGGCCCGGGGCCCCTCATGACAGTCTCGGCGGTGGCCCGCAGCGCGTCGATGTAGGGCCGGGGGGCGGCGCCGGGCGGCACGGTGCCGGCCGCGGCAAGGCGGCCGTAACGCACCACGGAGACCTCCCAGCCACCCGCGGCCGACCTGCGAGCCGCGGTCACCTCGGCGACCGCGGTGAGCCCGCGCAGCCGCTGCAGCCGGATGCAGGTGCCCAGGAAGGTGGTGAGCCGGTTGCGCACCGCGACCGCGTCCTCGAACCGCTCGGCTGCCGACAACCGGTCGATGCGGGCCAGCAGTGGCGTAACGACCGCCTCGGGGTCGCCGCCGACGGCTGCGCTGAACGCGGTGGCGTGCACCGAGTAGTCCACTACCGATTCGGCGTGCTGACAGGGCGCGCCGCACCGGCCCATCTCGGCAAGGGCGCAGGCCGGCGAGGGCAGCCGAACGGACAACCGCCGCGTGCACCGGCGCAGCGGCACCGCGTCGTGCACCGCGGCCATTGCCTGCTCCGCCGCTGATCGCGAGCCGAACGGCCCCAGGTAGCAGGCCCCGTCGTCGCGCACCACACGGACCATCGACAGCCGCGGGTAGGCCTCGACGGTGAGCTTGAGATAGGTCGCCCGCTCCGGGAACCTCGACCGCCGGTTGTAGCGAGGCTTGAGCTCGGCTATCAGCCGCAGCTCGCGGACGTCTGCCTCGAGGGCGTGCGCGCAGACCACAGCGTCCACCCGCTCGGCAATCGCCACCATCTCGCGCATCCGCGAGCGGGTCTCACCGGAGACGAAGTAGTTGCGCACCCGCGCCCGCAAGTCCTTGCTCTTGCCGACGTACAGCGCGCTGCCGCGGCCGTCGCGGAAGACGTAGCAACCCGGGGCGTGGGGGAGCGGGTCGGCCAGGTGCCGCTTGCGTCGTTGCGCTGCGCTGACCTGGTAGGTGAAGGTCTGCAACTCCTCGAGGGAGTGCACGCCGAGGTTGCCGACCCGCTCGATGAGGCCGTGCAGCACGTCGACGGTGGCCCGCGCGTCCGCCAGGGCCCGGTGGCATGGCTGGGTCGAGGCGCGGAACACCTGCGCCAGCGTGGCCAGCTTGCAGTTGGGCGACTCGTCGCGGCTGAGGGTCCGCCGGGCCAGCACGGCGGTGTCGACGTGCCGGAACCCCGGCCAGGCCACCCCGAGCTTGCCACAGGCCGCCCGGAGGAAGCCGAGGTCGAACGGCGCGTTGTGTGCCACCAGCACGCCGCCGTGCGCGAACTCCAGGAAGGCCGGCACGGCGGCGCTGATCGTCGGAGCGGAGGCGACCATCCCATCGGTGATGCCGGTGAGCACCGCGATGAAGGGCGGGATGCCCGAGCACGGGTTGACCAGTGTCTGGAACTCCCCGATCACCTCCCCGCCGCGTACCTTGACCGCCCCGATCTCGGTGATCTCGCAGGTCGCGGCGGCCCCGCCGGTGGTCTCCAGGTCCACGACGACGAACGTCACGTTGCGCAACGGCTCACCCAGCTCGTCGAAGCTCGCCTGGACGTAGGACCGGCCGGCGAGGGCGGTGGGTGCAGCCATGCTCCGGACGGTAGGTGTGGCCACCGACAACCCGTGGGAGGCGCACCGCCTGGGAGAATGGACGGATGGCCGTACCCAAGCCCGACGGCAGCACCCGGTGGCGGTGCTCGCAATGCGGCAACCTGACCCGCTTCGACGTCGTGCGAACCACCAGGGCCAAGGAGTATCTGCACGTCGGCCTGTCCGGCGAGCCCCGGGTGGAGGAACGCGAGGTTCTCGGGGACACCGTCGAGCAGGTGACCTGCCGGTGGTGCGGGGGCGTGGACACGGTCGAGGTCGTGCCACGGCCGGACGGCGAGCCAGTTGGCTGAGCCGCCCCTGACCGGGCTGACGGTCCTCGACCTGTCACGGCTGCTGCCGGGCGGGTATGCGACGCTGCTGCTGGCCGACCTGGGCGCGGACGTGCTGAAGGTCGAGGAGCCGGGTCGCGGCGACGGCATCAGACGGTTTCCCCCCTTCGCCGAGGACGGCGAGTCCGGGATGCACCGGGCCATCAACCGGGGGAAGCGCTCGATCACCCTCGACCTGCGTACGCCGCAGGGCCGCGACCTGCTGATCGAGCTCGCCACCACGGCCGACGTGCTTGTCGAGTCCTACCGGCCCGGGGTGATGGACCGCCTCGGGATCGGCTACGACGTCCTGCGCCGAAGAAGTCCCGGCTTGGTGTACGTCGCCATCAGCGGTTACGGCAGTGCCGGCCCTTACCGGGACCTGGCCGGCCATGACATCGACTACCTGGCCTATGCCGGTGCGCTGTCGTTCACCGGCTCGCCGGCCGGCCCGCACCAGCCGGGCCTGCAGATGGCCGACCTCGGCGGTGGCGGGATGCTCGCCGTCGTCGCCGCCCTGGCCGCGCTGCGGGCCCGCCAGCAGACGGGCGAGGGGCAGTTCTGCGACGTGTCCATGACCGACGGCATGCTGTCCTGGCTGTCTATTCATGCCGGCGCCTTTGCCGCCTCCGGTGAGGTGCCGCGGCCGGGCGAGGGACTGTTGGGGGGCGGGTACGCCTGCTACGGGGTGTACGCCTGCGCTGACCAGCTGTACGTGGCGGTGGGGGCCCTGGAGCCGAAGTTCTTCACCGAGCTGCTGGCCGTGCTCGGGTTGGCGGAGCTCGCCGACGGCCACCTGGACCCGTCCCGGCAGGGTGAGCTGCGGGCCCGGCTTGAGGAGGCCTTCGCCACCCGCGGCCGCGACGACTGGATGGAGCTGTTCGCGGGCAGGGACGCCTGCGTCGCTCCCGTGCTCGACCTCGCCGAAGCCTTCACCGACCGCAATACCCTGGCCAGGGGCATGGTCGACAGCGCCGGCCGGCTCGGCGTGGTGCCCCGGCTGGCGGGCACCCCGGGCCGAGCGGGAGGACCGCCGTCGGGGCTCGGCGCCGACACCGAGGCGGTGCTGGCCGGGCTCGGCCGCACGCCCGGACAGATCGCCGAGCTGCGGGCCGCGGGTGTGCTGTGACGGGCGACCCGGCGCCGCTCACCGACGAGATGCGCAACCGCGTAATCCAGCTCGCCGCCGCGGCGCTGGGCGTCCTGCCCGACGACGAGGTGCCCCGGGCGCTGCGGCCATTCGCCCGGTTCACAGCGAGCCGGCGCGCTCGCGCGGCCGCGGGTGTCCTCGCCGCGGCGCTCGAGGAGGACCCGGAGTTCCGCCGGCGGGTGGCCGACTCCGTCAAGGACGACCCGCTGGCTGCCGCGGTGGCCGCCGGTACGGTGCCGCCCGCCGCCGACCCGGCGCTCGCGGCCGCGCTGGCCTACCTGCTGCGCCCAGACGGCTGGACAGCGGTGATCGAGCGGGCCCGGGTGGCCGCCGACGATCGGGCGCGGCGGGCGGCTGATGACGCTGCCGGCCAGCGGTTGCGCCTGCTGTCCGGGCAGCTGGCCGACCTGCGGGAGCAGATGCGCGAGCAGGCCCGCCGCTCCAGGGCCGAGCTGTCGCAGGCAGCCGCCGAAGTCGACTCGCTGCACCGCGAGCTCCGCGAGCAGGTCAGGAAGACCCAGCAGGCGGCGGCCGAATCGCGTCGGGCCGCCGCCGCGCTCGCCGCCGAACGCCAGCGGGCGGCCGCCAGCCAGTCCCGGCTGGAGGCCGACCTCCGGCGCATTCGGACCCAGTTAGCCGCCGCGGAGGCGGCCGCCGATGCGGCTCGCCGTGGCGCCCGCGAAGGTCGCGCGGGTGACGAGGCAAGGCTCTGGCTGCTGCTCGACACCGTCGTCAATGCGGCACAGGGCCTGCGCCGCGAGCTTGCCCTGACCCCCTCGGACGAGCGTCCTGCCGACTCCGTGGCGGCGGCGACCGGTGCCGCGGCCGACGAGCCGGGACGGCAGCCCCGGTTGGCGGCGCTGCTGACGATGCCGAGGGTTCACCTCATCGTCGACGGCTACAACGTGACCAAGAGCGGGTACGGCGACCTGCCGCTCGAGGCGCAGCGCCACCGCCGTCGTGTCGCGCATGGGTGCCGTGGCGGCCCAGACCGGTGCCGAGGTGACCGTGGTATTCGACGGCGCCGAGCGCCTGCCTGTCGCACCTGCGTGCCGAGGGGAGTGCGCGTGCTGTTCAGCAAGATCGGCGAAACAGCCGACGACCTGATCGGCCGGCTGGTCGGCGCCGAGCCGCCGGGTCGAGCGCTGGCCGTCGTCTCCTCCGACAGGGAGGTCGCGGACGCGGCCGGCCGCGCAGGCGCCTACCCGGTGGCCTCCGCGGTGCTGCTGGCGCACCTCGAGCAAAACTGAAAATGCTGTCGTACCCCTCCCATAGCTTGTCCCCGAGGTCATGCCGCACCTTCCCCGCTAGCCTCGACGATCGTGAGGAGACGAGATGCTCATCGACTGTGACACCTGCGAGGTGCGCGGCCTGGCCTGCGGTGACTGCGTCGTCACCGTCCTGCTCGGCGCGCCACCTGAGGGTGTGGAGCTCGACGACACCGAGCGGCAGGCCCTCGAAGCGCTGGCCGAGGGGGGGCTGGTCCCCCGACTTCGGCTCGTTCCCCGCCATCGGGAGGGCGGACACCGCAGGGTGGGTTGATGTAGCACTTAGTCAGAATCGATAGCACAGGGTCAACTCCGCCCGCCCAAGGGGCCCAGGTCACGATTCAGGCGCAATTACATCCACAAAAGCAGGTGCTGAGACTTGCGTCCACGGATGGGGCTCCATAAAGTTCGCCTCGGCTGTCACGGTGCGTACTCGTTCACAGTGGGCGAGCCGGGCAGCTCTGTCTAATCAGTTTGCGTGGCTGGTCGAGACCCGCCACGCGGCTGAGCCGGGAACCCGAGCAACATTGGGGTGAGTCGCTCCTCGTCACTGGGGAGCGTAGGGCTTCTTCCGGCCCGAACCCGTCAGCTAACCCGGTAGACAGCTGAGGAAGAGGAGCCTCCCCTCCGTGGCATCCAGGCCCAGTGCCGTCCGTCCCTACCGCCTCTACGCGATTCTCACAGCCGGCCTGCTCGGCCTGGTCCTGGTGCCGGCCACCAGTAACGCCTCCTCACCGCCCTCTTCGACGCAACTGCGCCAGAGCCTGGCCGACCTGCAGACCCGGCTGGAGAAGGCTACCGAGGACTACAACACCGCAAATGTGTTGCTGGCCCGCAGCCGGGCCCACGAGAAGGAGTTGCGCGCGGAGGCGGTGCAGCAGTCCAAGCAGGTCGACGCCTACACCGCTCAGGTGTCCCGGTTCGCTGCCTCGGTCTATCGGGGCCAGGGCATCGATGTCATGGCCTCGCTCCTGCAGAACGGCTCGGCACAGAGCTTCCTCGACCAGATGTCGATGCTGGACAACCTCAGCCGCACCCAGCGCTCCCAGCTCAACGCTCTGACCGCCGCCCGGCGGCAGCTCGCACTGAGCAAGGCACGCATCGACGACGAGCTGACGACGCAGGCAAAGGACGCAGCCACGAAGAAGGCGCGCAAGGCCCTGATCGAGGCCAATCTGGCTAAGGTCAAGGCCCTGCTCCCGCCCAGCACCTCCGGCGGTGGCGTGGTGGGCGGAAGCTACACCGGCCCGGCCACCGGCAACGCGCTCAAGGCGCTGCGAACCGCGTACGCCCAGATCGGCAAGCCCTACCAGTGGGGGGGCGCCGGCCCCAACAGCTTCGACTGCTCCGGCCTGACGATGTATTCGTGGCGGGCCGGCGGTGTGTCATTGCCACACTCCAGCCGCATGCAGTACAGCAGCGGCCCGCACGTGGCCCGCTCGGCGCTGCAGCCCGGCGACCTGCTGTTCTTCGGCAGCCCCATCCACCACGTGGCCATGTACGTCGGAAACGGGCAGATGATCCACGCCCCGAACTTCGGCATGAACGTGCAGATCTCCCCGATCCAGTCCGACTACGTAGGCGCCGTCCGTCCCTAGCGGTCTGGCGCCCGGCTGTCCGTAGGATGGCCGGGTGACGGCGCAGCGACCGGGTCGGCGATCCGCCAGGTGGGCGGTCACCGTGCTGGCCGGTGCCATCGTCATGCAGTTCAGCGCGGCCGTTGTCGGCACCGCCTACCTGGCCGCCGAGGGCCAGCCGCGGGCCGGTGCGCCGATCACCGCGCAGGGCCGCCCGGCCCCTCACCTCGCCGGCGATATCCCCGCCCTGTCCTCGACCGAGCGGGCCCGGCGAGCTGCCGCCATCCGCGCCCTGCTGGCCCAGCGCAGCAACGCGCTGCTGCACCGGGACCGGGCAACCTTCCTGGCCGTCCTTGATGCGGCCAGCCCTGCCTTCCGTGCCCAGCAGGCCAAGCTGTTCGACAATCTGGCCCAGGTGCCGCTGGGCTCGTGGTCCTACTCCGTCGACCCAGACCACGAGATGTCGCAGGCGGGCACCCGGCTGGCCCGCTTCCACGCGCTGGTGTGGGCGCCGCAGGTCACCGTCAACTACCGGCTGGCCGAGTTCGACACCCGCGAGACCTCGCAGTCGCAGTACTTCACCTTCGTCCAGCGGGCCGGTCGGTGGTACATCGGCGCCGACGACGATTTCGACAGCGTCAGCTTCAAGACCGCCCGAGGCCTCTGGGACTTCGGGCCGGTGGTGGTGGCCAGGACCGCCACGACCTTGGCCCTGGGCCATCCTCGCTCGCGGGACACGCTACGCACCGTCACCCGGGTGGCGGATGCCGCGATCCCCCGGGTGAGCGCGGTGTGGGGCCACGACTGGGCCGGGCGGGTGGTCATCCTCGTGCCGGACAGCCAGGCCGAGCTCAGCCGGATCATCCAGGAGGGCAGCGATCTCGACCAGATCGCCGCGGTCACCACGACCGAACTTGCCGGTGGCTCGGGGGCGCCGGCCGGGGACCGGATCCTCGTCAATCCGCCCAACTTCGCCAAGCTCGGATCACTGGGCCGTCAGGTCGTCCTGCGGCACGAGATCACCCACGTCGCAAGCCGGGTCGCCACGACCGCCGCTACGCCGACGTGGCTGGCCGAGGGATTCGCCGACTACATCGGATATCTGAACTCCGGCGTGTCCGTGGCTGCGGCCGGCCACGAGCTTGCCGCCGACGTGCGGGCCGGCCGCCTGCCGAAGTCGCTGCCCGCCGACGCCGCCTTTGCCGGCAACAACACCGGGCTCGCCCAGGTCTACGAGATGTCGTGGCTGGCCTGCCGCCTGATCGTGGCCTCCGTCGGCCAGGCCGGCCTGGTGCACTTCTACCGTACGGTCGGCGGGGGCGACGGGGTGCCCGGCAGCGGGGTCGAGGAGGCGCTGCGCACCTCCCTGCACCTCACGCTGGCGCAGTTCACCCTGAGCTGGCGGGCCTACGTGACACGTCAGCTCGGGTGAGCCCCCGGATGGCGCCAGCCGTAGCGCTCGCGGTCCTGGGGATCGGCCTGATGGCAGGCATCGCCTTCACCACCCCTTGGCACACCCTTGACCGCCCGCCGGGCGGTCCGACGCCGGTGGTCGTGTCGCCGGACTTCACCCCGGCGCAGGTGGACCGTGAGCACGTGTTCCATCGGAGGATCCGGCCGGCCTCCTACGCCAACGTCGCCATCAGCCTCGGCCTGGCCGCACTGCTCGGCCTGACGCCACTCGGGGCGCGCCTGATCGGGGCGCTGGCCCGCCCGCTCGGCGGGGGATGGGTGTGGCGGGTGATCCTCGGCTCGCTGGTCATCGCCGTCGTCGGCCGGCTGGCGACCCTGCCGTTGTCGATCTACGGCGAGACGGTGCTGCGGCGGTACGGCTTGTCCACACAGGACTGGGGTGGCTGGGCGGTCGACCAGCTCAAGGGACTCGGCCTGGGTGCCGGCCTCACCACGGTTGTGTTGCTGGGCTTCATCGGTGTCGTCAGGGCTGCCCCGCGCACCTGGTGGGCGTGGACCGCGGTCGGGTCCGCGGCCCTGGTCGTCACGCTGTCGTTCCTCTACCCCGTGCTGGTCGAGCCGGTGTTCAACAAGTTCACCCCGCTGCCGGCCGGCGAGCTGCGTACCTCCCTGCTCCAGCTGGCGAACAGCGATCAGGTTCCGGTCCGCGACGTCCTCGTGGCCGACGCCTCGCGGCGCACCACATCGCTGAACGCCTACGTGTCCGGTTTCGGCTCGACCAGGCGCATCGTGGTCTACGACACGCTGATAAGGGACGCGCCGCCGGCCGAGGTGCGGCTCGTCGTCGCGCACGAGCTGGGCCACGCCAAGCGAGGCGATGTCGTCTACGGCACGTTGATCGGCGCGCTGGGGGTGGCCGCGACGTGCTGTCTGGCCTTCCTGCTCTTCACCGGTCCGTGGCTGCTGCGCAGGGCCGGCGTCACCGACCTGGCCGACGGCAGGTCCATCGCGTTGCTGCTTGCCGTGATCGCCATCGGTGGCGTGGTGACGATGCCGGTGCAGGTCCTGCTGTCGCGGCGCATCGAGGCCCGCGCCGACGTGCATTCCCTCGACCTCACCCACGACCCCGCGACATTCATCGACAGCGAGAAGCGGCTGGCCGTCACCAACCTTTCCGACCTGCAGCCCAACCCGGTCGTCTACTGCCTGTTCTTCACCCACCCGACCAGCCCGCAGCGCATCGCCCTGGCGCGTGACTGGTCCAAGCTGCACGCCCGATGACGCGCACCCTGGTCGTCACCAACGACTTCCCGCCCCGAGCCGGCGGGATCCAGACGTTCGTCCACTCGCTGGTCGCCGGGCAGCCGGCCGGCTCGGTGGTGGTCTATGCCTCGTCGTCGCCGGGATTCTTGACATTCGATGCTGCCCAGAATTTCCAGGTCGTTCGTTATCCCGGCTCGATGCTGCTGCCGACGCGCGCCGCGGCCAGGGAGGTTGCGGCGCTCGCGCGGACGCACGGGTGCCGGTCGGTGCTGTTCGGCGCTGCCGCGCCCCTGGGTCTGCTGGCACCGTCGTTGCGGGCTTCCGGGATTCGCCGTCTCGTTGCCCTGACGCACGGCCACGAGGTGGGCTGGGCGGCGCTGCCTGGTGCCCGGACACTGCTGCGGCGGATCGGCGCCGCGGTCGACGTGGTGACGTACCTGGGGGAGTACACCCGGACTCGGCTGGCTGGGCTTTTCGGGCCTGCAGTGCGCCTGGAGCGGCTGGCGCCCGGCGTGGACACGTCGATGTTCTCCCCGGCGGTGGACGGGTCGGGCGTCCGGGCGGAGCTGGGCCTGGCCGGCCGCCCGGTGGTCGTGTGCGTCTCGCGTCTGGTGCCGCGCAAGGGGCAGGACACGCTGATCCGGGCGCTGCCGCTGATCCGGTCGGCCGTGCCCGATGCTGCCCTGCTGCTGGTGGGTGGCGGGCCGGACCAGCCGCGGCTGCAGCGGCTGGCCGTCGAGTGCGGGGTGCCCGACGACGTGGTATTCACCGGCTCGGTGCCCTGGCCTGACCTACCTGCCTACTACGCGGCCGGCGACGTCTTCGCCATGCCCTGCCGGACGCGGCGGCGCGGCCTCGACGTCGAGGGGCTGGGGATGGTATACCTCGAGGCGTCCGCGACCGGCTTGCCCGTCGTGGCGGGGGACTCCGGCGGAGCGCCGGATGCCGTGGTCAACGGCGAGACCGGGTTCGTCGTGCCGGGCCGGTCGGTGCGGGCTGTGGCAGACCGCGTGACCGCGCTGCTGAGCGATCCCGCATTGGCGCGGGGGATGGGAAAGAAGGGGCGCGCCTGGGTGGAACAGGACTGGCGGTGGGACACCGTTGCCGCCCGGCTGGGGGAGTTGCTGGCCGGCTAGCCGGGTAGCCTGCGGCGACGGAGCCCGGCTTGCCTAGGCTGTTCGACTGTGTCCGAGCGCGCTGCATGCCCGGCGAGGAGCTAGTGGCTATCACCATGGCGCCGAGCGTGCCGGTCCGAACGCCTTCGCCAGCAGATCGAATACTGGTTCCGCTGGTATGTGTCACCGCATTCGTCGGCGCTGGACTGCTGTTCATGGTGGAACCGATGGTGGCCAAGCTGGTGCTACCCCTGTTCGGCGGCTCGCCATCGGTGTGGAACACCTCCATCTTCTTCTTCCAGGTCACCCTGCTGGCCGGCTACCTCGTGACCCACCTGACCATCCGCCGGCTCGGCGTCCGGCGGCAGATGTGGCTGCAGCTCGGGCTGCTGATGCTCCCGCTGGCCGTGCTGCCGCTGGCGCTGCCCGCCAACGCCGACCCGCGGGCCGGCGCCCCGGCGGTGGTCTGGCTCCTGTACGTGCTCGTCATGGCGGTCGGCGCTCCCTTCCTCATGCTCGGCACCGCCGGCCCGCTCCTGCAGAGATGGTTCGGGGGGACCAGCCACCCCCGGGCAACAGACCCGTACTTCCTGTTCGCCGCCGGCAACGCTGGGAGCTTGCTTGCGCTGTGCGCCTATCCGACCGCGATCGAGCCGTATCTCACCCTGCATCGGCAGCGGCTCGTCTGGTCAGCCGGCTATGTGGTCTTCGTGCTGCTCAGCATCGGGTGCGTCCTGCTGATGCGGGGACGGCTCACCGGAGACGGTCCGGTCGAACCACGCGCGGAGACTCCCGCCCCGCCGCTGACCGGTCGGCGCCGGCTTCGATGGGTCGCGCTGGCTTTCCTGCCCGCCAGCATGATGCTGGGCACCACCACCTACATCACCACCGACATCGCGCCCATTCCGCTGCTCTGGGTAGTGCCGCTGTCGGTCTACCTGGTGACGTTCATCGTGGCGTTCGCCGTGTCACCGGCGGCCGCTGCGACGATCAGCCGGCGGCTGGCCGCGGCTCTGGCCGGCCTGGCTGTTCCGGCTGGTCTCAGTGCCGTCGGGCTGCTCCCGATGCCGACGCTCCTGGCCGTTGCCTTGCAGCTGGCGACGTTCGCCCTGGTGGCGCTGACCGCGCACTGCGCCCTAGCGGCCGACCGGCCGGCGGTGTCCCAGCTGACCTCGTTCTATCTCCTGGTCGCCAGCGGAGGGGCACTCGGCGGCGCCTTCAACGGCCTCATCGCGCCGGTGGTCTTTAACCGGCTGTACGAGTATCCGATGGTGATCGCCGCGGCCATGTTCCTCTACGCCGGGGCCGGGCGCGCCGGTTGGCTGCGCCGGCGCCTTCCCAGTGTCCGGGCACCCATCGCGGCACTGGTCGCCGGGGCGGCGCCGCTGGCGCTGGGACTCGCCGCAGCAGCCGGCGTACCGGGTCGCGGACGGTTGCCGGTGGCGGCCGCCACGGTGATCCTCCTCGGGGCATTGGCGCTGGTGGCGGCGCGGCGGCTGCCCGCTGCGTTCGCTATCGGCCTGCTGGTGATGCTGGTCGGGGTGGCGACCCAGGGCAAGAGCCTCCTGGTGGAGCGGACGTTCTTCGGTGTCCAGAAGGTCGACGTGCAGGCAGGCGACCGGCACGTGCTGACGAACGGACGCACCGTGCACGGCATTCAGGACTTCCGCGGGGGCAACCGGCTGCAGCCGTTGAGCTACTACCACCCGGACGGGCCGGCGGGAGATGTGTTCCGGGCCTATCCGGGTGCCAAGCGAGATGCCAGGGTGGCAGTGATCGGGCTGGGTGCAGGCAGCCTGGCCGCCTATGGTCGCGCGGGCCAGCGCTTCACCTTCTACGAGCTCGACCCTGCGACGGTCGCCATTGCCCGGGATCAGCGGCTGTTCACCTACCTGCGGGACAGCCGAGCGGCCGTCGACGTCGTCGTCGGAGACGGCAGACTCTCGATCGCGCGGGCCTCCCCGGCCGAATACGACCTCGTGGTGGTCGACGCCTTCAGCTCAGACGCGATTCCCGTGCATCTGCTCACATCCGAAGCGGTCGCGTTGTACGCCTCACGGTTGCGCCCCGGAGGTTGGCTCGTTGTGCACATCAGCAACCGCCACCTGAATCTCGCGCCGGTGGTGGCCAACATCGCGCGCGTCCGTGGCATGTCCGCGGCGATCAGAATCGACGAGCGGTCGAAGCTGTCGGCTGGCAAGGCTCCCTCTACATGGGTCGCGTTGAGCCACGATCCAGCCGATCTCGCGCCTCTGATGGCCACCGGCCGGTGGGCGGACCTGGCGAGCTGGCGGACGGGCGCGCCTGCGTGGACCGACGACTTCTCCAATCTCTTCGGTGTCCTCAAGTGGGGCAGCTGACCGGGTCAGCCGTCCCCGCCGGGTGGCGGGAGCAGGATCACCGTGCGGCCGTCAGTCCAGGCGACGGTCCACCCCAACTGATGTTGCAGGCCTCCGGCCAGGGGAACCCCGACGTCGAGCCAGGCGGCATCGGGCTGCGAGTCCGCGACGAAAGTTCGCCAGTCCCCGTGGAGGTTCAGGGTATCCACGTACCGGCTGATGTATGCGGGCCCGAAAATCTCGTAACGTCCGTCGACGGCGGGTGAGGCGTCACGGGCGGTCCACAGCATCCAGTTACCCAACTCGAACTGGTCGAGCACCCTCGCCCTGCCCGGCAGGTCGTCGAGGATCTGGCTGGCCGCCGCGGGCGCCGGCCGGCGGATGGGGTCCTGATGGGCGAGCACGGTGGCGCCCAACGCGCAGGTGAGCAGAGCGGCACCGGTCAGGATGGCCGAGTGCCGCCGCGACCACGCGCGCTTCTCCGGTGGGGCGGCGAACAGCTCGGCCATCGCCTGGGCGGCCAGCGGTGCCAGCAGCACACCGGCCAGCGGTCCGGTCCTCAGGTATGCCACCGCGAGGAAGGCAGCCGCGAACAGATACAGCACCTCGTACGGCGGGACGCGACGGCTTCCTCGTGCCCAGGCGGTCAGCACGATGCCCACTAGCAGCAGGGCGGCGGCGCTCGGCAGGCTGGTCACGTGCGGTGGTTGCCACTCGGTGACGTACTTCGCGATGCCCCGCACCTCGAACGGCGACAGGAGCAGTCGCGGCCCGACCGGCGTCAGCGCCGTGGCCGCCAGCATTGCCGCACCCACCCCGGCGAAGCGCAGGAAGACCTTGCGATTGCGCCGGCTCCCGTCCAGCGCGACCCCGACCGCAACGCAGGCGTAGAGCGCGAGGCCGACGGTCCACAGGCCGTGCAGGCTCGCCCACAGCCACATGAACGGGATCAACCACAGCGGCGGCCGGCCACGGCGCGCGGCCTCGAGCAGCGCGGGGCCCAGGATGGCCATCAGCAGGAATGAGGCGAGCTGGGGACGGGCAGCCGCCCCCGGCTCCACTGTCGCCAGGCCGAACAAGGCGGCGATGGTGGTGTGCAACCAGCTGCCGCGCTTGCGGCACTGCACGACGACCACGGCGGCGATGGCGGCGAGCGCCAGCGAGCGCAAGATCAAGACGCCGCTGTAACCGCCGGCGCGGTAGCCGGCGTAGAGCAGCAACTGGGACAGCCACTCGTGCAGGATCCATGGCCGGCTGGAGGCGAAGGACCACTGGTCGGCGGCCGGCAGCCGGTGATGCGCGGCAATCCACTCGCCGGTCCGCAGGTGCCACCAGAGGTCGGAATCGGTCGTCGGCCGCAGGCCCTGCAGTCCGAAGGCCAACACGGCCAGCCAGGGCACCACCTCGCCGAGTGCCGGGCCGCCGCCTGCTGTCGGCGCCTCCCGGCTTCCCGCTTGCGCAGGTGCTGCCGACGTCGCGGTCATGGCGGCCAGATGGTGGACGCGGGCGGGGCGAGAAGGACGTAACCGTTGTCGTGCAGCACGGTGCGCCAGCCGACGCCCACCAGCAGTGGCACCAGCGGAGCGTCGGAGGGCAGCACGGCGGCGTCCGGGTCGAGGTCCTGCACGGTCGAGCGCCAGCCGGGGCGGCCGTCCGTCATCGCGAAGTAGCGGCTCAGAAAGGTGCGACCGTAGCGGTCCGCGCGCCCGTCCACGGCCACCCGCACCGAGGGTCCCGCCGACGTGGCGAGGTAGCCGCCGATGTCGTAGTCGTTGAGGACCCGGATCGGCGCGGGCTCCGAGCGCAGCGCCGCGGCGATGTGGGACGGCGCCCACAGCGGTGTTGTCGGCTTGGTGAGCGTTGCGACCAGCAGGGCCATCACCGTTGTACCGACGAGCGCAGCCACCGCAGCGGTGGGAACCCGTCTGATGGTGCGGCCCCCCGAGCGGCCGTCCAGGACTCGCGCAGTCACCGGCGCGATCAGGATGCAGGCCGGGCCGAGGTTGCGCCAGGCAAGCCCGGCATAGCCCGCCACCGCGAGCACCCACAACACCTCCGATCGGCTCGGCCTGCTGGCGCTGACGGCCCATCCGACGACGACGATCACGAGCAGCGCGACAAAGCCCCAGGCGAACGGCCGGTCGAGTCGAGGGGCGAGCCACTCCGCGAGGTGACCGTGCGCCGCAGCGCTGACCTGCCACGGCGCCAGCAGCAGTCGAGGCCCCACCGGCGTGAACATCGCGACGACGGGCGACAGGGCGGCGCTGAGGATCAAGGCGCGTTGGTCGGGAGCGCCCAGCCGGTCACCGTCGAGCCGACGGGCTACCACGACGACGAGCAACGTGACTGGGACCAGCACCCACAGGCCGTGGGTCAAGGCCCACAGCCATGTCACCGTGAGCAGCACCGGGACCGGAGGCTGCCCGACGTGGCGGCGGGCCCGGTCACACACCCAACTGAGCCAGACAACGAAGACCATCGAGGCCAGCTGCGGCCGTTCCTCGAGGAAGGGATACACGCTGAGGCAGGCCAGGCAGAACACGATGGCCTGACTGCTCGGGCGGTGCCGGCGCAGCAGCACGTGCAAGCCGCCCAGCAGGGCGAGCGTCCCGGCCAGCTCCAGGAGCACCACGCCGCGGTCGCCGCCGATGCGGTGCACTGCAGCGAGCGCGATGTCGGCCGCCCAGGAGCTGGTGGACCACACCGTTGCGGGCCTGGTGTAGGCCCAGGCGTCCGGCAGGAGCGGGTGCCCGTGTCGCAGGATTTGCTCGCCCACAGCAACGTGCAGGAAGACGTCGTGGTCGTGGATCGGCCCGATGGAGGTGGCCGCCGTCAGGGTCCCGGCGACGATCGACAGCAGCGTCCACGCCGCGGGTCCTCGGCGTTGGCCGCTGGCGCCGCCGGGGCCGATGGCTGCTGGGGCAGCGTCGGCATCGGCATTGGTGCGTTGCGCGGGGCGCCAGGCTGGGGCCGTTCTGGTCACCGCGCGCCCCCGTCTTCTGCCCAGGTCCTGCGCAAGCCGGTCAGCTGTCCGGCTTGCCGGACCCCCGTCGCGCTCAGCAGCCTGGGGCTCCGCCTGAAGCGTTCTTGAGGCTGTTACACGTCGTCCCGAAGACGCCGGAGATGGTGCTGCCGAACAGGAACAGAACAGCCACGATCACCGCTGCGATGGCGGCAACGAGCAGGGCGTATTCCACCGCTGAAGCACCCCCATCCCCGCGAGTGAGGAATCGGATGTGCGTGCGAGCCAGCATCGGTTCTCCTAGTTGTGAAGACGGGCAAATGAAACCCTCGGTCGCACGGTCAGGCAGGTTGGCCTGCTCGACCGTGTGACCGTGAGGAGGTTCAGCAGCCCGTGGTACCGCTGGAGCTCTTGATGCTGTTGCAGGTGGTCTTGAAGACACCTTCGATGGTGCTGCCGAACAGGAACAGGACGGCCACGATGACCGCGGCGATGGCCGCGACGAGCAGCGCGTACTCCACTGCGGAGGCGCCCTCATCCTGCTTGGTCTTGATCGCGACGAGCAACCGGACGTAGAACTGGGTGAGCATGCTGTCCTCCTGGGGACCGAGACTGGATGTGCTGTGCTGCACCCCCCTCGAGAGGCAGCCGCCCATAGGATGCCGGTGCCACGGCCAGGAACACATCGGCTGCCCGGGCGGTGAACTTAGTCCATCTGACCTATTGACAAACGGGCGACGAGTCCCTATGGCGGGGGGGGAGCGCCGCTTTGCAGCAGCCCGAGCCGCAGCGCGGTCATCAGCGCCTGTGCCCGGTTGCCGGCTCCCAGCTTGCCGTACAGCTTGGAGATGTGCGTCTTGGCCGTCGACTCGCTGATGTAGAGCTTCTTGGAGATGGCCGCCACCGACATGCCCTCGGCGAGCAGGATCAGCACCTGGCTCTCGCGTTGGGACAGTTGGGGTCCGCTCGGTGCCAGGCGCCGTTTCATCGCCTCCGCCAATTCCGCGGCACTGAAGGCGTTCGGCGACGCAAAGGCGTGGCGCGCCGCGGCGACGACCTCATCGGCCGGGGACTGCTTGGGAACGAAGGCGGATGCACCGGCGTTGAGCGCGCCGAACAGGTGCTCATCCCCGGCGTACATAGTCAGAACCACGATCCCGAGGGAAGCCCGTGCAGCCCGGAGCTGGCGGGTGATGTCAAGGCCGCTGCCGTCCGGAAGCTGGATATCGGTGACGACGACGTCGGGCTGCAATTCGGTGGCCGTGCGCAGTGCCTCTGCGACCGTGCCCGCTTCGCCCACGACGTGGAAGTCGCCGGCCCGCTCGAACGCACGGCGCAGGCCCTGCCGGATCAGCTCGTGATCATCGATCAGAAGGACGGTGGGCACTGCCTACTCCCTGCCTGACGCCGTTACCGGCGGCCAGCGTACGCCCTGGGGACGCCAAACCGAGCTGCACGTGCACCCGGGTGCCGTGCGGCTGCCGGGCGCCGACTTCGAGCGCGGCTCCCAGCCTGGCCGCTCTCTCGCGCATGATCGCCTGACCGTAACTGTCCTGTCGCCGCTCGGTGGGCATGCCCACCCCGTCATCCTCGACGACAATGGTCGCGTGGGCCGGCTGCACGGTCACGCTGACCCAGAGATTGCTGGCACGGGCATGCTTGCGGGCGTTCGTCACCGCCTCCTGCGTGATCCGGAACAGCTCCGCCTCAGTCGCCGCGGGTAGCCTCCGGGTGGACTCGTCCAATGTGATGTGGACGGTCAGCCCGGAACTTGCCCCTATCGTCCGTACGTAGGCTGAGATCGCGGCGCCCAGCCCGCCGTGCGGGTCGATGTCGCTGCGAAGGTCGAACAGCGAGAGGCGCAACTCTGAAATGATCCGGGTCACCTCGACGCGCAACTGGCCAAGGGCTGTCCGAGCGTCGTCGGCACCCTCAGGGGTCTCGGCCAGCGCGTGGTCTATGCCGTAGCCCACGATCACCAACTCTTGCGCGATCCCGTCATGGATCTCGCGGGCGACCCTCTGGCGCTCCTCGGTAGTGGCGAGGTCTCGGACCTCGTCGAACAGCAGGGCGGTCTCGAGCCGGAGGGCCGCGTCGGCGCAGGCCGCATTCATGCGCCCGACCGCCGCCAGATCGGGGGCTCGATCGCGCCCCTGCAAGCCGACCAACCCCACCGTGCGAATGCCGACGAGGAGCGGAAAGATGAGCAGCCAGCCGTCGCCGTCTACGGCGGTCAACCGGTGCGCCTGCGCGGCCCACGCGTCTGCGAACAACGAGTCACCGGTGATTTGGACGTCCCACTGCTGCGCCGCGTCCGCGTCGCCTCCGAGCTGCACAAGTCGTTCTCCCCCCGTGCGGGCGAAGACGGCGACGCTGTCGGCCGAGGCGCGCAGCTTGAGGTCATCGGCGAGCTGGGTAGAGATGCTTACCGGGTCAAGGGTGCCGGGCAGCTGACGAGCGACACTGCGCAGCTGGGTGAGCAGCCGGTAGGCGGTCCCGAACAATGGCTGGTCCACCGTCGGCTGCAGCCTCAACAGTCGCCGGGACCATGCGGCCACCAGACCGGCGGCCAGGGCGATGACCACCCCCTGGCCAACGTTGTCCAGGTAGGCCACGTCGGTCAAGCGGTCTGTGGCGGCCCCGGCGGCCAGCAGGATCGCCGCGCCCAGCCCGGTCAGAATTGTCGCGTCGATCGCCCCGGAGAACAGTCCGGCGGCGAGCACCGGCACGGCCAGGAGCAGGAAGAAGGCTCCGGTTGCCCCCTGGGTCAGCAGGACAGCGGCACAGATGACGCTGACTTCCGCAGCGCGGGCAAATCGTGCGGTGAGCGACTCCTGCGGCAGTCGAACGGGCGCCGCTGCCACCGCTAAGAGGACGATGACGCCCGCTACGGCAGGTCCGAACGAGTGTCCTGCGGCGGCCACCACGAGGCAGAGCACCAGCAAGACGGCCCGGAAAATCCAGACGACGCGCTGGGGCCTGGCCTGAATGGTCAGTGCTGCCTGTGACGCCACGGCGCCACCGTACGCCGCCGTTGGCCTGCCGCGAGGCCGCGGGCCGGTCAGCGGGTCGAGGTGATCGGTGTCGAATGGATGGCCGGCCTGCCACCGGGGTGACGCGGGGTGGGCAAGCGCCTGTGCTGATCGTTGATCAGCCCCTGCTAATTCCGGTACTCCCCGAGCTTTCGAGCCAGACGTCTTACCAGCACGGCCGTGGTCAACAGTCGAGCGGCCTCGGCGCAGAGGCCCAGCACTGCCTCGAGGTCGCGCTTGACGAAGGGGGGAGCATCTCGGCCGATCAGGACCAGGCCGGCGACTCGGGCGATCGGTACACCGATGATGTGCCGGCAGGCAGCAAGTGGCGCATCGGCGAGGCGACCACGCACGATGTCGGAGTCGGTCACCATGAACGCGTGCCCGGCCAAGACGACGTCACGGACCAACCAGTGCCCCTCACCTAGGCGCGCTCGCCGTTCCGCGCCGCTCAGGCCCTTGCTGGCGTACACCAGCCAGGTCTGCTCGTCGGGCAGGATGAGGCATCCCGCGTCGCCACCCGAACGATCGAGTGACTCAGCCAGCACCACGTCAGCGGTCTCCCCTACGCCAGCCATCTGATCGGAGCGTTCCAGCAGCCGCTGGAGGAGCTCATCGAGGGCCAACGGCGGTGCGGCGACCGGGACAGCGGGTCGCGGCGCCCTTGCCGTCGGGAAGATTCGCCGGGGTCGCTCACGAGGCGCAGGAGCCGAGGAGACCAGTGCAGCGACCGGCTTGGCCGCAGGTGCCTGCTTGCGCGGTGCCTGCTGCGGCCTTGGCGCCTCAGCCGGGGTCGCCTGACGCGGTGAGCTGGCAGATGCCGGATGAGCCACCGTGAGCGGTTCCGGGCGGCGGCCACTGTGCCGCTGTGCCCCGGCGAACGATGCATCGAAGCGGGCAACGACGGGCGCAAGGGGGAGGCCGAGTGCCGTTGCGATCGCGCGTACGAGGTCGCGGGCAAACTCGACGTCATCACAACCGGAGAAGTCGTCATCCTCGATCTGGCCGACGGTCGCCTGCAGAATCAGGGTACGGCGGGACACGTCGGCCAAGGACCATCCCTGCTTCTCCCGCGCGCCCTTGAGCAAGGTGCCGATCGAGTCAGCCTCCGGCGCCCCGATCGCGACCGCGGGTGTACTGGCACCGAGAGCATCGTGCACCGCGGTGAGAAGCGCCCCCTTGGACAGCGGGAGCTGCAAGAAGGTCACACCCGACAGCCGTAGTAGGCGTACGCGATCCCACAGTGCCTCACCGTCGGTAGCCACGATGACAGGAAGCGTCAAGCCGTCTCCCTGCAAGCCCTGGAGAACTGCCTCAACCGCCACCGGGTCGCCGACGTCCAGGATCGCCGCATCGGCGACCGCCAACCCAGCGCGCCATTCGTCCGCGGCATCGGGCCGCAGGACCACGAGCTCGTAGGGCTCCGAGGCAAGTGCCATGGCTAGGGCCGCGTTGCGGGTGACAAGCAATAGTCGACTCATACTGGTCTCGCCACCGTGATGGCAGGCCGTAGGTTCGCGGCCGGCCTCCGCTGCACTGGGCCCCCTCGCCTGGCGATCTTCACCTGTCGCGTCCGGCGTGCGAACGCTCAAGGGCCGGATGCCTGCTCTCGACAGGGATTGTGAGCGGCAGTTGGGGATCCGGCAAGCTCAGAGCGGTGAACGGGCGGCCCTCGCTGCGCCGCTAGCGGGAAAGCGATCAGGCGCTCATTTTCCGACTCCGCCGAAGGTGTGGATGATGTTGATGACCGCTGGCCCCAGAATGACGATGAACAGCGCCGGCAGGATGGTGAAGATCAACGGGAAGAGGATCTTGACTGGCACTTTCTGAGCCTGTGCTTCGGCGCGCTGGCTGCGCTTCAGCCGCATCTCGTGGGCCTGGATGCGCAGGACGTTGGCGATGGGGATGCCAAAGGAATCCGCTTGAATCATGGCGGTCACGAAGCCGCGGAGTTCCGGAAGGTCGGTGCGCTCGCCGAGACCACGCATGGCGTCTGAACGTCCCACGCCGATCTGCATCTCCTGGAGGACTCGGAAGAATTCTTCGGCCAAGGGCCCGACAGTGTTCCGGGCCACCTGGGAGAGCGCCGAGTCGAATGCCAAGCCGGCCTCGACGGAGATCGTGAGCAGGTCCAGGGCATCCGGCAACTCCTTGCGCATGCGGTCCCGCCTGTTGTATGCGCGCTGGTAGAGCCAGAGATCGACGGCAAAGAACCCGATGACCGTCACGATCGCGGTCACCCCGATGAACACCAGGGCGCGCAGGCCCAACAGCGCCGAGAGGGCAACGCCCAGAATCAGGCCGGCGAGCAGGCCTAGCGTCTTGAAGGCCAGCACCCGGTCGGGGTCCCAGCGAGCCGGGCTTCCGGCGAGATCGAGCTTGTGGCGGTATTTCTCGGTCTGCCCGCCCGGCGTGAGACGACGCCCGAGCCTGCTCAGCCGCACGAGTGCCGGGCCGACGACCCGCTCGTCGAAGCCACGGTCGGTGTCGCGTCGAAGTGCGTTGGGTGTGGACTCCAGCGCGCGCACGGCCGCGAGGGAGCGGCCCACCTGCGAGCGCTCCGCTGTGAACACTCCGATCGTGGTCAGCAGCAGGGTCAGGGCGAGAAAGATCGCACCGAGCCCACCCAGAAGCAGGAGCTGGGGTGTCATGTCAGACCTCGACCCTGACGACCTTGCGCAGCCAGAACGCGCCTACCGTCAACTGAACGGCCATCACGATCAGCAGGAGAATGCCGATCGGATCGGTGTAGAGCACCCGGATGTAGTCGCCTCGGACAAGGAGCAGATAGATCGAGA
Source organism: Pseudonocardiales bacterium (assembly GCA_040003795.1). Classification (GTDB taxonomy): domain Bacteria; phylum Actinomycetota; class Actinomycetes; order Mycobacteriales; family QHCA01; genus QHCA01. Next base: position 25,009 of record JBDUBV010000001.1, read on the forward strand.
ACAACACCGGCATCGCGAACAGAATGGCTGCGGAGAGCTTGCCCTCGGCGGACAGCGACAGAACCTGTCGACGGATGCGCTCGCGCTCCCGCAGAGTTGCCGCCACCGTGGTCAGCACCTCGGCCAGGTTGCCTCCGACCTCGCGTTGGATCCGGACGGCCATGACCACCCACGCGAAGTCCTTGCTCTTCATGCGTGCGGCGATCGCCTCCATGGCGTCCTCCACCGGGAATCCCAGGCGGGATTCGACCAGCGCCTTCTTGAACTCACCGGCCATCGGCTGGCTGCCCTCCTGCACCACTGCGTCGACCGCCTGAGGGAAGGAATACCCGGCCGAGAGGCTGCCGGCCAGCAGTTGGAGCACGTCGGGCAGCTGATTGAGGAAGGCGGCCCGGCGGCGGGACTCCTTGAAGTTCAGGTAGCCGATGGGCACCCCGACCCCGATGAGCAGACCGACGAGTGTGGCGGCCAGGCTGCCACCGCTGAGAAGCAGCAACAGCACCGGAAGCGCGACCGCCACGCCCATGTGGATGAGCAGGAATTCCGCTGGCTTGAGCGGTACACCGCCCGCCTCCAGGCGCCGGGCCAGGCCCGACTCGAAGTTGCGCTGGGCGACGACGCGGCCGGCGAACTCAACGGCGCTGCGGGCGACGGCGTTGTTCCCGAGGGCGGTCGTCTCGCGCTGTGTCTCTTGGGCATTGCGGCCGGTCAAGGTGTAGATGGAAAGCCTGCGATGGACCTGCCCGTTCCTTCCGGGGGAGCGCCCGAACAGCACCACCAGCAACAGCAGCAGGAGACCGGCGAAGAGGGCTCCCACGGCGACATAGAGGCTGGTGCGGCTGGCCAGCGGGCCGACCGGGAGATCGACGGGCTGGGGCCCCTGCGCCGCCGGCTTTGCTTTCGCCTTGGTCGTCTTGGCGCTGCCGAGGCGGACGTAGCTGGAGTCGCGCAGCAGGTCGCCCCCGGCTCGGGCGGTGACTTCGACGGTCTGCAACTGCCCTGCGAGGTCGGCAGGGATGGGCACGCTGATGGCGAGCTGGTTCGACACATCCTGACCTACCTTGGCGAATACCCGGGTAATCTGGTAGGCCTTGGTGGCCGGGTACACCTGCCCGCGACCGCTCGCGGCAATTTTTGCCAGCGTCGCCTTGTCGGCCTGCGCGGTGAAGGCCACGGCGTCCACGGTGGCCCCGCTTGCCCCTGCTGCCGCGAGGACCTTCGTAAGCGTGGTCTTGCTGCCCGTGTCCGCGCCGTCACTGAGCAGTAGCACCCGTCGGGAGCCCGTCTTGCCAAGTACCGTAAGTCCAGCCTGAAGCCCGTCATACAGTGCCGTATCGCCGACAGCGGATAGGGCGTCGATAGCGCTGTTCACCGCGACCTTGTCGGCGGTCGGGGCGATCCGGACCGACGGCACCTTGGCGAAACTGACCAGGCCAACCCGCACGCCGTCAGGGACCCCCGCGACAAAGGTTTTGGCGGCCGCCTTGGCCCCAATGATGCCATCACCCTTCATGCTGCCGCTGGTGTCGATCACCAGCACGACGCTGATCAACGCCGTGGCGGCCGGCTGTGTGGACAGCGATTCTGCTTTCGCCGGGAGGTACCGAGACCCGACCTTCACTTGAACAGTCGCGGCGTCGATCATGGCACCGTCGGGCAGGTCGCTGCCACCGAAGATGATGGCCAGCTTGCCGTCGGCGCTGCTGATCTGCGCGATGTGACCGCTGGCCGCACTCGCGGGGCCGGCCAAGAGCAGGATCGCGCAGAAGCCGGCTGCTGCCACGGCCAACCACCGCCATTTCCTCACCGCCCCTCGAACCTTTCGAACGCGAACGTCGTCGGGTCGAGACCAACCCCTGCCGCTGTCAGCTTGTCGAGAAACTTCGGCCGCAGCCCCGTTGACCGCAGAACGCCCCGGCTGCGGCCGAAGTCGTCGAACCCCATGCCGTGATCGAACATGAAGATGTCCTGCATGGTCACGACGTCGCCTTCCATGCCGACCACCTCGCTGACGTGGGTGATCCGCCGGCTGCCGTCCTTGAAGCGTGACTGGTGCACGACCAGGTCGAAAGCGCTTGCCATCTGCTCCCGGACAGCACGCATCGGCAGGTCGACACCGGCCATGAGAACCATCGTCTCGACCCGCGCGAGCCCGTCTCTCGGAGAGTTGGCGTGCACAGTGCAGATGGAGCCGTCGTGGCCGGTGTTCATGGCCTGCAGCATGTCGAGGGCCGCCGCATCGCGGACCTCTCCCACCACGATCCGGTCGGGGCGCATCCGCAGGGCATTGCGCACCAGATCGCGGATCGTCACCTCCCCTTTGCCCTCGATGTTCGGCGGGCGTGCCTCCAGGCGGAGCACGTGTGACTGGTTGAGCTGCAACTCGGCAGCATCCTCGATCGTGACGATGCGCTCCGTCTCGGGAATGAAGCTGGACATCACGTTGAGCGTCGTCGTCTTGCCGGCACCGGTGCCGCCGCTGACCAGGACGTTGAGGCGGCCGCGAACGCATCCGTCGAGGAAGTCGGCTACGGCCCTGGTCACCGTGCCGAAGCCGATGAGATCAGAGATCTGGTAGGGATCGCTGGCGAACTTGCGGATCGTCAGGATGGAGCCGTCCAGGGCCAGCGGCGGCACGATCGCGTTGACCCGGCTGCCGTCAGGCAGCCGAGCGTCGACCATGGGGCTGGCCTCGTCGATGCGCCTGCCCACGCGGGCGACGATCTTCTCGATCGTGCGTCGAACATGCGCCTCGTCGGCGAAGCCGGCATCTACGTGGACCAGGCGCCCGAACTTCTCGATGTAGATGCTGTCGAAGCCGTTGACCATGACTTCGGTGACCTCGACGTCGCGCAGGAAGGGCTCGAGGGGACCGTATCCGAGGATGTCGTCTGCCACTTCGGTTGCAACCCGCGTGCGGTCGGCGTTGCTCAGCGGCGTCTCCTCGACGGCGAGCACTTCCTGCAGGGTCTGGCGAACCCTTCGCTCCAACTCGCTCTGCGTCATCTGCGAGTCGTAGAGCTTGGGACCGAGGCTCTCGAGCAACTGCTGGTGGACGGTGCGCTTCACGTCCGCGAACGGGTCGAGGGTGCGTCGCAGCCGATGGGCCGACGTCCCTATCGAGGCGCCCTTGTCGGCGGGTTCGGTGCGGGAGGCCCGGGCGGCGGCGAGGCGGTCGGCGAGTGTCATGTTCGTGCCTTCCTGCGCAGCAGCCCGCGCCGGTCTGTCCGGAGGTGGCCGGGGACGGCCGAGCGGTGCGTGGTGTGGTCGACGACGTGCCGCTCGCCGAACTGCCTGATGGCCTCGCTGACGGGGTGGCGGGGTGAGTCGAGGACCAATGGCACCCCGCGGTTGACCGAGGCGGGCACGTCGCGCGAGGAGGGGATCTGGCAGGCGATCGGCACCTTGAGCGTCTTCTCGACGTCCGCCAGTGCCAGCCCGACCTTGGAATCGGCGCGGTTGAGAACGACCCGCCACTTCTCCCGAGGGTAGTTGAGCAGGTCCAGCGTCTCCAGGGTGAGCTTGAGGTTCTTCAAGGCCGGGATGTCCAGTGTGGCCAGCAGAGCCACGACGTCGCTCTGGTCGAAGGCGGCGAGCACATGGTCGGTGAACGCCGGCGGGGTGTCCACCACTACATAGGGGAACATCCGTTTGAGCAGATGCAGCACCTTGGCGACAGTTGCGGCCGGGATGGTCTCGGCCAGCCCTGGCTCCACCGGCGCCACGAGCGTGCTCAGACCGGGAGAGTGTGGGGTGATCAGCCCCGCAACTGCTGCCTCGTCCAAGGTGTCCGACATCGGCACGGCATCGGCAAGGGTGTGCGCCGGAAAGAGCTGCAGGGTAATGGCGACATCGCCGAAGGCCAGATCGAGGTCGACCAGGCACACCTCGCGGCGGCCCCCGTCAGCCAGGGCTGCTGCCAGGTTGGTAGCCATCGTCGTCTTCCCACAGCCGCCCTTGGCGGCGAAGACCGTGACGAGGCGCCCGGAGTCGATCTCGTCCTCTTGACTGGCCTCTGCCTGGTCGCGAAGCGCGTCGGTGATGCGCAGCGACCGGTGTGCGGCGGCTCGCAACTCGTTGGGGTCGGCGTCCGCCACGACGTCACGCACGCCCGCGCGCAGGGCCTCGGTGAGCGTCACGGCATCGACGGTGTGCCTGACCAGGATGATGCCGACCTCGGGCCGGACAACCCGAAGTGACTGAGCGAGCGCGAAGGCTTCCGACTGCTCGACACTCGGGCCGATCATGATGGCCTGCAGGCCCGCCTCGTCGGCGAGTTGCCGCCGCAGCGAGTCGACGCTGCCGAGCACCCGCCACCCGGCGCCGAGCGTGGCGCGCAACGTCTCGGCAACGACCTGGTCGTGCTCGACGATGTAGCTCATGGCAGCTCCTTCCTTACCTGAAGAGGTTTTGCAGCGTCACAGCCGTGCCGGGTGTCAGGGTCGCGGTCGGACTGAGCAGGACGAAGTACACCTGCCCCTGCTGTGAGGCGAACACGAGTTTCGCGGCGTCCTGCTGGTTGAGGGCTAGCGTGAGGAGGGCCCTCGGCAACTGCTGCTCCGGGTTGGCGCCGGCGGCGGTCTTGCCGTCGGTCTGCCCGTCCGTGACGGCGCTTCCGCCGGCGGTCGCGCCGACCGCGATCACCTGTGCCTTGGGCAGGAGCAGCTGCGTGAAGGTTGCGGTCCCGCCCCGCGTCGCCCCGCCGGAGGGCGAGAGTGTTACGAAGACGCCAACGCTGCTGCCGGGCGTGACGAATCCTGCGACCCGAGCCGGATCCGCGACTTGCACGCTGGCTGCGACCATGCCAGGGGGCAGCGGCAGGACCGATGTCTGCGCCTGGCTGCCGAACTTGACTGCAAGGATCTGCTCACCGGGATAGATGGTCGACAGCGCGACCTTGCCGTTGAGAGTTGACAGGGCGGCCGGGCCCAGTGCACCGGGCGCCGCAGCAGCCCGGGTTATCGTCTTTTGATCGAGCATCCCCTTCTCGGCTGCCTGTGCCGCCGACGTCCCGACCGATATCTGCGTCTTGGCGACCAGCACCTCGACGGGGTTTTGACCGCGCAGGGCTCGAGCGTTCGCCGTGCTGGCGTAGAGGAACACCAGTACGGTGCCAACTGCTGCCACTAGAAGCGCAGCAAGCAGTAGCAGAGTTCGCCTACCCATATGAGATCTCCAGAATCATTCTTAGTACGGACGGTCCTTCAATGTACAAGTCGACAACCATGCGCCCGGTGGGCAGGTGACGTGTACCAGAATGCCGATGCGCGGACCCGATCCCACGAAGGGAATCGTGGCGCCGCCGGGATTCGCAATCCAGTCCAGGCTGAACACGTACGCTTTGATGGCCGTCACCTGAGTACCGTTGTTGTTGGTCTCAAAAGACTCCACGAAACTCCCCATGAATCCCGTGATGGGATAGAAGCCATTCGCCTGGTTGCCGTCGATATCCAACGTCGGCACCAGGAAGAACTGTGGGCAGTCGTAGATTTCTTTCTTCACGACTCCCGCGGTGGGGGTGCCGTTGATATTGTTCTCGAACTGCTGAAGCGGGATGGTGAGAAAATCTTGCAGCGAGTTGTTCTCGATGTTGGTACGGGCCTTGACAGTCCCCATACTACATGGCGGGATGGGCGGATTCTTGAGACGTGGCGGTAGTTTAGGGTTGTTGATGCCGTCGAGGAGGGCCTGGGTCGCCGATGAAAGCTTATTGCCGTTTTCCACATCGGCACAGTTGAATCGATTGTCGGAGCCGTCGTCGATAATGGCGCCGGCTATTGGCGTAGAACCGACCAGGCATTGAGTATTCGTGGGAGGGAACGGCTTCGGGAAGATACCCGGAACGTATTTGGCGCCAAGGATGACGTTCTGCTCCAGGGCAGCAGGATTCGGGTAACCCTTGAGGTCCAGGTAACCGAAGTTGCCGGTCGCTGAGGCGCAGGGGTCGACGAGGTAGGTGAACTGGTCTGCCGCAGTGATCGCTGACGGCGTGCCGTTGACCGTGACGATGACATCGACCGTCCCCGCGCCCGTCGGCGCGATCGCCGTCAGGGACGTGCTGCTGGTAACCGATACACCCGTGGCGGCGTTGCCTCCGAAGGAGACCGTGACAGTGCCCGGTGAGAAGCCCGTACCGGTGATGGTCACACTGTCACCCGGTTTGCCGCTGTTCGGACTTACGTTGGTGACAGTGGGGGCCGCGACCGCGTTGTAGGTGAATGTGGCCGTGGCCGTAAACTGTCTGTTGATCCCGTTACCGGTCTGCACCTGCACAGAGAAGGTGGCCGGGCCAGTCTGGGCAGGGCTCGTGAATCGCACATGGGTGGCATCGACAAAGGTGGTCGTCACAGGCGCGCCATTGACAAGGACCATGCTCTGTCCACCCCCCGACCCCACAAAGGCTGTCCCCGTACCAGTCACCGTGACGACCGTCCCGCCGGCTGCTGGACCGTTCGAGGGCGATAGGGAGATTGGTTCGTTCGCGAGCAGCGCTGAGCGCATCGCGGCGTTCTTGCCGTTGGTGTTGTCGTGGATGCAGTAGAGCCCGCCGGTGCCGCCGGTGACGCCGAAGGGGAGGATCTTGCCCTTCGCCGGGCTACCAACTGTCGCCTCGGCAGCCGCGTGCACGGTGCTCGATGAGAAGCCCATGATGCCGGCGAGCCCGAAGTTGACGGTGCGCCGGGGCACGATGACCCAGATCCTCTGGCCCGTTGTGCCCGTGGTGACCGTGTTGCCAGTGGAGTCGGTGACGATGATCTCGCCGTTGGCGTAATCAGGACCGTCGTTGTCGCTGTAGCAGGCGGGACAGGTGGCGTATGTCTGACCGGCCACAGGGTTCTTCACCAGGTAATCGAGCGCCTTCGCGCGAGCTTCGGCCACATCCGGCAGGCCTTGCGCGCCGGCCAGGGCTGCCAGGTCAGCGGCGCTCTGCGTGATTCGCTTGCGGGCCTGCATGTTGCCGAGGTCGACCCCCAGCGCACCGATGCCGAACAGGACGACCGCGAGCAAAGCGCTGAGCACCGCGATGGCACCCTCGTCGCGGCGAAGCCTGCAGGAAGTCATAGGTTCACGTTGCATGCGTAGGGTGATCCTGACGTGACTGAGCCGAGACTCTCAACGCGCGAAACCGCCTTCTGAGTGGGCGAGCCGGTGATGAACGGCACGAACGGGAACCCGAAGGTCGTGGGTGCGTAGGTGACCGTGGCCGTAGCGTCCGCTCCTTGAGTCGCCGTGCCGCCGGGAGTGAACTCGATCTTCACGTTGGTCACCTTGACGCCGGCTGCCGCAGCCTGCACGGAGTTCGCCAGCGTCGTGCAGTTGTTCACCCCGAGGGAAGCGAGGCGAGCGCCTTCGCGAGTGCCTGCGCTCGCTCCCTGCAGTTGGAAGAAGTAGTAGCCGTACTGGATGACGGCGAAGACCAGGGTCAGAAACAGCACGAGCACCAACGCAAACTCCACAGCCACCGCCCCGTCCGCTCTACGGCACCGAGGGCGAACTCGGGACGACATCACACCCCCCTAACAACATGCGGCCCCCGCAGGATGAGCAACGCTCCGTAAGCGAGGCCGTCAAAGGATGACACGCCCGCGGCGGTGACGGTAGCGCTCCGGTGTTCAATGACCCGTCCGGTGTGCCTATCTAGTCCGTTCGGCTACCCGCTAGCCACCGTTTGGACCACTCTCGCCCGGACCGGCAGCGATTTATACGTATTCACCGTGCGAACCAGGGAGCGCCCGCCAAGGAGCAGCACCGGCACTCCGATCAGGATCGAGAGGATCCAACTGCCCGCATAAGCGCCAGCGCTGACCGACATGCCGATCAGGGTGGTGCTGACGGCCAGCCGGGCGCTGTAGATGGCCATCGATCCGGGCGGCGCGGGAGTGTCCCTGGCGCCACGCAGGTCGGCGCGGTGTGGATGGCTTACCGAGAGCTTCATGCAGGTCGCCGTCACCCACAGGGCGCACGCTGCGCTGGCAACCACCAGCGCCGCGATCTGCGGCCCCGTAGGTGCGGTGGTCGCCCGGATCGCCGCCGCCACGACCACCGCGACGATCGCCAGCAGACAGGTTTCGAGGACCACCCAGGCCTTGGCCACGGCTGCCAGGGCCGGCCGGTGGGGCAGGGAGGCCAGCCACAGCGCTCCTGACGCGTCCAGGCAGAACGCGTTGACGCCGAACAGCAGCCCGGTGCCAGCGGCGACCAGCCCGGGCAGCAACACCAGCGAGTTCCAGGACACACCCAGGCTGACCGCCGCGAGAGCGGGTAGGAGCATCAGGACGAGCGCGCCGCGGCGAAGTGACGGCGTCCGCCACACACTCGATCGGTCGGTCCTGCGCAAAGCACTCAACGGCCCCTGTGCCGGTGAACGGCGCCGTACCGGTCGATCATTGCGTCGAATGCCCACTCCGGGCCGGCGCAGCGCCCACGTGCACGTGCGTACACCCAGGAGTGGGAGCACGGCAGCGACCGCCACGAGCTCCAGGAAGCCGCGGGCCCAGGAAAGGTAGAGCCCCTGTCCGCCCTGCAGCACCGTGACCACCACGGTCGTCGTGGGTAGCCGGTCCAGCACCCGGCCGGTGTAACCCTGACGCACGGCCACGGCCGTCGCCAGGATCAGCCCAGCGGCCAGCGACCAGATCACCGCCCGGCCGGCGCGTGACTGGCGGATGCCGATGACCGCCCAGGCGATTGTCTGGCCCAGCACCGTGATGAAGGCCACGTAGGCGTACGTCGTCGCGAGCGACAGCGCCATCAGGTACGGCTTGTGGGTGACAGCGCCGGTGAGGGTGGTCAGCAGCAGCAACTGGGAGAGCCAGGCGAGGTTGAGCGGCGCCACCGCCACCGAGGCCAGGAAAGTCGTCGCGGGCCGGATCGGGTAGCCGACCAGCTGATCGGCGGGGAACAGCTCGTTGCCGCCGCCCGCGGCCAGCGGGGCCACCAGGGCGAGCACAGCGAAGCCGGCGAACGCCGTTGGGGTGAGCAGCCGGGCGTTGGAGATCAGCCGCGGCGGGACCAGGCGGCTCGCCAGCGCGGCAACGATGATCAACAGCACCACACCGGCCAGCAGCAGGAGCAGCCCGGTGCGCGTGCGCCCGGACCGCACCATCTGCCAGCGCAGGGCCACGAGCGCGCGCAACTGCCCGAGGGAAATCACGCCAGCAACGCCCGGTAGCGGGCGGCTCCGGCTTCGCCGGCGAGCTCGGCGGCGGGGGAGGCGGCGACGACCGAGCCGCCCCGGAGCACGACCGCCTCGTCGCACGCCTCCACAGCCAGGGCTAGTAGGTGCGTGGACACCAGTACCGCCGCACCGTCCAGGCGGGCCTCGGAGATCACCAGCATCGCGGCCTCGACACCGAGGGGGTCGACGCCGTCGAAGGGCTCATCCAGCAACAGCACGTCAGGGTTGTGGAACGCCGCCAGCACCACCGACATCCGGCGGCCCATGCCGTGGGAGAAGGTCGCGGTCGGCCGGTCGGCGACGGCGGCGAGGTCGAAGCGTTCGAGCAGGTCGCGCGCACGGGGCTCCCAGCCGCCGGGCATGTTCCGCAGCCGAGCTGCCAGCGCCAGGTGCTCCCAGGGCGTGGCCCGGGGGATCAGGCCGCCCACGTCGGGGCAGTAGCCGACCCGGGCCCGCACACCGGAGGGGTCGCGGGCGGCGTCGATGCCGGCGACCCGGATCGAGCCCGCCGAGGGCGGTTGCACGCCGGCCAGCACACGCAGGGTGGTGGACTTCCCGGCGCCGTTGCGACCGACCAGGGCCACCGACGCACCCGCGGCCACGGTCAGGTCGAAGGCCGTGACAGCCCGGACCGCACCGAAGTTGACGTCCAGTCCGCGGACCTCTACCAGAGACACGGTCAGTGGCTCGGTGCCGGCGACGGCGGGATGGCGATGACAACGCCCTTCAGCCGGTTGGCGATGACCTCGGCGATGGGCTGGTAGATGTCGCAGTCCACTGTCCAGTTCTTTCCCGCCACGAACCAGTGGTAGCCGGCCGTCTGCGGCTTGGACTGCATGGCGCTCACCTGGTGGTTGAGCTCCCAGTCACTGGCGTAGACGGCAAGCCTGACGGAAACTCCTCGGACCAGGCATCGTCCTTGTGACTGCGCGTCGGGATGCCGGGCATCCTCCTGGTAGTGGGTGCAGGCGAGGTGAGCAGCCTGCAACGCCTTGCTGAGAGCTGGTGCGTCGGCGTACCGGCCGTTGGGTGCCGGCGGCTTCACCGGGGCCGTGGAATGGTGCGAACAGCCGCCGACCGGAATCAGCGCGGCCAGGAGGGCCCAAGCGGCGATTCGGCAAGGGATCATCGGGCGGTTCACGAGTAGATCGCAGCTACCTCGTCGGCGTACTGCTTGAGGACGACCGCTCGCTTGAGGCTGAGCTTGGGAGTCAGCTCGCCGCCTTCGAGGGTGAAGTCGTCGGCCAGGATGACGAACTTCTTGATCGCCTCGGCCTGCGACACCGCTCTGTTGGTCTCGTCGACCCCTTTCTGGATCTCGGTGCGCAGGTCGGGGTCCTCGCGCAGGTCGCCGACCGAGGCATCGGCCGGCTTGCTGTTGCGCTGCTTCCAGCCGGGGAACGCGTCCAGGTCGATGGTCACCAGGCACCCGATGAACGGCTCCGCATCGCCGACGACCATGCACTGGCTGATCAGCGCATGCCGGCGCAGACGATCCTCCAGTACGGCCGGCGCGACGTTCTTGCCGGCCGCGGTGACGATCAGCTCCTTCTTGCGGCCGGTGATCTTGAGGTACCCGTCGTCGTCGATCTCGCCGAGGTCGCCGGTGCGGAACCAGCCGTCGGCGGACAGCGCCGCGGCCGAGGCCTGCGGGTTGTGCCAGTAGCCGCGAAAGATGTTGTCGCCCTTGAGCAGGATCTCGCCGTCGTCGCCGATGCGCACCGAGATGCCCGGCACGGGCCGCCCGACCGTGCCGATCTTGACGGCCCCCTCGATGTTGAGACATCCACCGGCGGTGGTCTCGGTCAGCCCGTAGCCCTCGAAGACGGTCACCCCGATGCCGCGGTAGAAGTGCCCGAGTCGCTCGCCCAGCGGGGCGCCGCCGGAGATCGCCGAGACGCACCGCCCCCCGAGGGCCGCCCGCAGTCTGCCGTAGACCAGCTTGTCGAACAGCGCGTGCTGCGCGCGCAGCGCCAGGCCTGGGCCGCCGGTCTCCAGCGCCCGGCTGTACGCGACGGCGACCTGCTCTGCCTTGTCGAATGCACCGCCCTTGCCGCCGTCGTGCGCCCGCTGTTTGGAGACGTTGTAGACCTTCTCGAAGACTCGGGGCACCGCGAGCAGGAACGTCGGCTTGAAGGCCGCGAGGTCGGGCAGCAGGTTCTTGACGTCGGCGGTGTGGCCCAGCCGCGTCCGGGTGTCGACCACCCCCGCCTGGATCATCCGGGCGAAGACGTGCGCTAGTGGCAGGAAAAGCAGCGTGGACCCGTCAGGGTTGAACATCGACTTCAGGCTCTCGACAGTGGTCGCTACCTGGAACAGCATGTTGCGGTGGGTGAGCTCACAGCCCTTGGGCCGCCCGGTGGTCCCGCTGGTGTAGATGATGGTGGCCAGGCTCTCCGGCGTGGCCAGCCGGCGGCGCGCGTCGACCTCTTGGTCGGCGACGTCGCGGCCCAGCGCACGAAGCGTTCCGACCGCGTCGGCCTCGACCTGCCACACCTCCCGCACGGCTGGGATCTCGCTGCGGACGGAGTTCACGACCGCCGCGTGCTCGGCCGTCTCGACGATGACCGCGACCGATCCGGAGTCCCCGAGATTCCATGCAACCTGCTCGGCGCTGCTCGTCTCGTAGACCGGCACGGTCACCCCGCCGGCCGCCCAGATGCCGTAGTCGGCGAGTGTCCACTCGTAGCGGGTCTTGCTCATCAGCCCGACGCGGTCACCGGGCTGCACCCCGCTGGCGATCAGCCCCTTGGCCACTGCGGTGACCTCGTCGCGGAACGTCGCGGCGGTGACGTCCTGCCACACGTCGTCGACCCTGCGGTTGAACACGACATGGTCGGGGAACTCGGCAGCGTTGACCCACACGGCGTCGGTGAGGTTGGACTCCGGATCCACCTTGACGGTGGCGGGGACGCTGAACTCGTGCACGTCGGCCCTACTTCCGCGGCAACTGTGACTTGGCTGGCGTGCCAGACGCTACCGGCCCGCCGTGGCATTCTCACCCGATGCCGCAGGTCGATCTCATCAGCGCCAACTTTGTCGTGGCCGACCCGGCCACGGTGGCTGCTGCCGTGCACGACGAAGGGCTGTGGGCGGACCTGTGGCCCCGGTTGGACCTCACGGTCGGTCAGGACCGGGGCGTGAAGGGCATCCGGTGGACCTGCTCGGGCCCCCTGGTGGGCAGCTGCGAAGTGTGGCTCGAGGCCTATGGCGACGGCGTGATCGTGCACTGCTACCTGCGGGCGGAGCGGGTCTCCCGGAGAGAGGGCAGGCGCCGCCAGAGGCAGGTCAACCGGGTGCTGTTCGCGCTCAAGGACTCACTCGAAGGCGGCCGCCCGGCGGGAACCGGCCGGTCAAGTGCAGGTGATGATCTGCCGATCCCGCAGAGGTGAGCACGTCACGGTGCCCGTCGTGCGGGGCTGCCCTGCGTCCCGCCGCCCCGTGGTGCCTGCTGTGCCACCGCGACCTGCGGCCGGCGCCCCAGCCGCTACTCACGACCGGCCGGAGCCAGCAGGGCTGGCCGTGCGCGGCGTGCGGGGCCGCCAACCCCATCGAGGCGACGGTGTGCGGCGCCTGCGGTGCCGGCTTCCTCGCGGGCCTTCGGGACGAGACCGGCACGAGGGTGCGGCTGCCGTGGGTGGGTGGGCTCACGCGGCTCGGCCGGTCGGCCCGCGCGGGCCTCGCGGTGGGCGTCGGCCTGGCCGGGGCGCTCGCTGTGTGCGGGCTGCTGGTGCTGTTGGGCAAGGTGCTCGGCTGAGCGGGCCGCGCCTAGGCTCGGCCCGTGCGGGTTCATGTGGTCTCCGACGTCCACGGCAGCGTCGATGCCCTGGCGCGCGCCGGGGACGGGGCGGACGCCCTGGTGGTCCTGGGCGACCTCATCTGCTTCATCGACTATGCCGATCACGGCGTGGGGATCATGGGCGAGTTGTTCGGCGCCGAGGCGGTCGGCAGGCTGGTCGAACTGCGCACCGCCCAGCATTTCGAGGCCGCGCGCGAATGGTCGAGCGGCCTGTGGTCACGGCTGGGTGGGGACCGCAGGGCGATCATCGAAGATGCCGTACGCCGGCAGTATGCCGCGATGTTCGCCGTTCTGCCCACCCCGACCTACATGACGTACGGCAACGTGGACGTGCCGCGGTTGTGGCAGGAGTTCGCCCGGGACGGCGTGCAGGTCCTCGACGGGCAGTCCACGGAGATCGGCGGGCGGCTGTTCGGGTTCGTCGGTGGCGGCCTGCGTACCCCGTACAACACGCCGTACGAGGTCGATGACGACACCTATGCCGCCAAGGTGGCCCGGGTGGGGGCGGTCGATGTGCTGTGCAGCCACATCCCGCCGGAGGTGCCCGACCTGCTCTACGACGTGGCGGCGCGGCGCTTCGAGCGGGGCAGCGCGGCCCTGCTCGACTCCATCACGCGGACGCAGCCGGCGACTGTGCTGTTCGGCCATGTGCACCAGCCACTGCACGCCCGGCGGCGGATCGGCCGGAGCGAATGCGTCAACGTCGGGCATTTCCGCGGCTCCGGGCGGCCGTTCGCGCTGACCTGGTGAGGACCGCCGTTACGATCCGGCCATGGCAGAGAAGTCCCAGCAGTCCATCTCCATCGCGGCCCCGGCCGAGGCCGTCATGGCGGTGATCGCCGACTTCCCCTCGTACCCGGAGTGGGCGGCCTCGGTCAAGCGGGTCGAGGTGCTGGAGGAGTACGACGACGGCTACGCCAGCCAGGTGCGGTTCGTCATCGACGCGGGGGTGGTGAGGGACGACTACACGCTGGCCTACGAGTGGGCCGAGGACGGCTCCTGGGTGTCCTGGACGTTGGTCGAGTCCATGATGATGAAGAGTCAGGACGGCTCCTACGAGCTCGCCGAGGGTGAGGGGTGGACCCAGGTGACCTACACCCTGGGCGTGGAGACGAACACGCCGATGCTGGGCCTGCTGCGCCGCAAGGGCGAGCGGATGATCATGGACATCGCGTTGAAGGAGCTCAAGAAGCGGGTCGAGAGCTGATCACGCGATGAGCCTGGCCATCGGGGTGGACATCGGGGGGACCAAGGTGGCCGGCGGAGTGGTGAGCACCGACGGCACGGTGGTCGCCTCGGCCCGCCAGCCGACACCGAGCAACGACGTCGCGCTCACGGCGCGGGCGATCGCGGGCGTCGTCGCTACGTTGCGGGCCGAGCACGAGGTCGTCGCCGTCGGGGTCGGTGCCGCGGGCTGGATCGACCTCGACCGCTCCACTGTGCTGTTCGCACCCAACCTGGCCTGGCGCGACGAGCCGTTGCGGGACCGGCTGTGCGATCTGATCGGCCTGCCGGTCCTGGTCGAGAACGACGCCAATGCCGCGGCCTGGGCCGAGCAGCGCTTCGGCGCCGCGCAAGGGGAGCCGGTGGTCGTCATGGTCACCCTGGGTACGGGGATCGGCAGCGGCCTGGTGATCTCCGGCCAGATCTACCGCGGCGCCAACGGGATCGCGCCGGAGTTCGGACACATGTGCGTTGTGCCGGGCGGCCGGCGGTGCGGCTGCGGCAACCGCGGCTGCTGGGAGCAGTACGCCAGCGGCAAGGCGCTGGGGCGCGAGGCGCGTGACATCGCCTCCGGTGCACCGCTGTCAGCCGAGGGACTGCTGGCGGCTGCCGACGGCGACATCGCCCGGATCGACGGGCCTACCGTCACCGCCGCCGCCCTGGCCGGTGATCCGGCGGCCGCCGAGTGCTTCGACGAGGTCGGCCGGTGGCTCGGCGTGGGCCTTGCGTCACTGGCCGCTGCGCTCGACCCCAGCTGTTTCGTCGTCGGGGGCGGGGTGGCCGAGGCCGGGGCCTTGCTGCTCGACCCGGCCCGCCGGTCGTTCGAGTCGACACTGCCCGGCCGCGGCTACCGGCCGATGCCCGAGGTCCGCCTGGCAGGGCTCGGCAACTCCGCCGGTCTGATCGGCGTCGCGGACCTCGCCCGGCGCGGCTGATGCGGGTGGTCGTCGCCCTCGGCGGCAATGCACTGAGCCCGGCCCGAAGTATCGGATCTGCCGAGGAGATCCGCGCCGCGCTGGTCCGCACGAGCGCGGTCCTCGCCGAGTTGGTCGCCCGCGAGGTCTCCCTGCTGATCACGCACGGCAATGGTCCTCAGGTGGGCCGGATCCTGCTGCAGCAGGAGGCAGCCGCTCCTGCCGTGCCGCCGATGCCGATGGACGTGTGCGGTGCAGAGAGCCAGGGTCAGATCGGCTACCTGCTCGCCCAGGCGCTCGACGGGGAGCTGCGGGCCAGGGGGCTGCCGCAGCGCGCCCTCTGCCTGATCACCCAGGTCGTCGTGGACGGCCGCGACCCTGCCTTCCGGCGGCCTACCAAGCCTGTCGGGCCGTACTACGACGAGCCCGCGGCCCACCGCATCGCCGCCGAGTCGGGGCACGTCTTCCTGCCGGTGGAGGGCGACCGGTGGCGACGGGTGGTCGCCTCCCCTTTGCCGCTGGGACTGGTCGAGGCGGCGGTGCTGCCCTCGCTGGTCGAGACCGGCCAGGTCCTCGTCGTGGGCGGTGGGGGCGGCGTCCCTGTGGTCGAGGACGGCCACGCCATCCGAGGAGTCGAGGCCGTCGTGGACAAGGACCGCACCGCAGCCCTGCTCGCCCAAATGGTCGGCGCCGATCTGCTGCTGATCCTCACCGAGGTGCCCCGCGTTCAGGTGGGGTTCGGGACGCCATCGGCCCGGTCGCTGAGCTTCCTCACCGTCGCCGAGGCGCTACGGCTGCTGGCGGCCGGGGAGTTCCCAACCGGGTCGATGGGCCCGAAGGTGCAGGCATGCTGCGACTTCGTGCTCTCCGGGGGGTCCCGAGCGGTCATCGGGGCGCTCGACGAGGCCGTGGACGTGGTCTTCGGTACGGCGGGAACCTCGATCACGCCGGACGGGTAGCGTCGCCCGGTGCCCGCGCTGAGAGTTCTGTCATACAACATGCGTTCCCTGCGCGACGACCCCGCGGCGCTGGTCCGCGTGGTCCGCGGCGCAGCGCCCGACGTCGTGTGCGTCCAGGAGGCCCCCAAGTGGTGGCGCTGGCGCAGTCGGTGCGCTGAGCTGGCCCGCAGGTGTGACCTGTTCTTCGTGACCGGTGGGCTGCCGGCTGGCAACAACATTCTGATGAGCACCGTGGCGGTGGGTGTGGAGGCCACCGCTGATTCCCTGTTCACCCGCCGTTTCGGCCTGCACCAGCGTGGGACGGCAACCGCGATGTGCTCGCTGGACGGTGCCCGCTTCCGGCTGGTCAGTACTCACCTGGACATGGCGGCGCCGGACCGCCGGTTGCATGTTGAGGAGATCTTCGTCGCTCTCGGGCCGCTGTCCGAGCCGGTGATCCTGGGCGCCGACGTCAACGAGCACCCGGGTGAGCCGGCCTGGGAGGCCCTGGCCGCCGTGCTGCCGGAGTCAGGGGCCGGCACCCTCGCCCGGCGCATCGACGGGGTGTTCCTGAGCCCGTCGATCCGGGTGCTCTCGGCGGCCGTACTGGATTCGCCCGACGTACGGATAGCCAGTGACCACCGGCCGCTGTTGGTGGAGTGCGAGTTACCCCTGTGACCCGGCGAAGGCGGGAACGAGCTCGCGGGCGAGTTGTTCGAGGAACAACCCGATGTCGGTGACGATGCCGACGGCCTGCGCCGACCCCCGGTCGGCCAGCTTGGTCACGGTGGCGGGGTTGATGTCGACACAGACGAGCGGCACCGACGCGGGCAGGATGTTGCCGGTCGCGATCGAGTGCAACATGGTCGCGACCATGATCGCGAAGCCCACGCCGGGCAGCTCGGCGCGCATCGCCCGCTGGCCCTCCACGACGTCGGTGTAGACGTCGGGCAGGGGCCCGTCGTCGCGTACCGAACCAACCAGGACGAACGGGTTGCCGGCCCGCACCATGGCGTGCATCACACCGCCGTTGAGCACGCCCTGCTCGACCGCCCCCGCGATCGAGCCGCAGCCGCGGATGGTGTTGATAGCCCGGATGTGATGCTCGTGACCGTGGGGGACACCTGAGCCCATCTTGAGATCCACGCCCAGGGACGTGCCGAACAGCGCCGCCTCGATGTCGTGGGTGGCCAGCGCATTGCCGGCGAACAGGACGTCGACGTAACCGGCATCGACCAACGCCACCATGGCGGGAGCCGCTCCGGTGTGCACCACGGCGGGGCCCCCGACCCAAAGCACCTTGAGGCCGGAGGCCCGCACGTCACGCATCTGCTGGGCGATCTGCCTGACCAGCAACGCCTGTGGCTTCTCGCTGGAGACCGCGGAGGACATGAAGCCGAAGCTGCCCTCAGGGGCGGCCACCTGCTTCGGCAGCGTCACCCTGACACCGGAGGCACCGCAGACGATCTGATCGCCTGCGCAGACATCGGACACCGGGACGGTCTCGACGCCGCCGCCGACCACCCGCAGGCCACAGTCCATCTCGGGGTGCGCCACAGACAGCCACCCACCGTTGAGCCGGACGGCGGTGTCGAGGTTGGTGGTCGAGTAGAAATCCTCGGGGAACACTCCGTCGCGCGGTGCCGGTCGCAGCGTGGCGATCCCGGGATCGACCAGGTTGACCCCGTGAACCTGCACCCGCATCAGCAGCCGCTGCAGCAACTCTTCGTCGGCAGCGCCGATCAGCAGCCGCGCGTAGGACTCGTCCTCGTGCTCCCGGCCGAGATCCAGGCGGTCGACCCGGTAGTCACCGCCGTACTCCAGCACGTCGTCGAGGACGCGGGCCAGGACGCCCGAGTCCAGTAGGTGACCACGGGTCTCGACGAACTCCTCGAACAGCACTATCGCAGGGTAGGCGCTCAGACGACGGCGCCGTCGTCTGGCCTGTCTTCGTCGGGGGCGTCGTCACGCATCCGCCAGATGAGGTAGCCCACGCCGGCGATGACGGACACCAGGCCGACCCGGAAGGCGAGGTCGCCGTCGAGGCCGAGGACCCGGGAGCCCAGCACCAGGACGAACAGACCGGCAGCGATGAGGAGCAGCCCGCCGGCGGTCTGCTTCGAGATGCGCGGCAGCGGCGGAGGGGGAGGGGGGACGTAGCCCTCCTCCTCGTGCCCTTCCGCTTCCGCTTCCTCGGCGTCGGCGTCGGCGTCGACGTCGGCGTCGGCGGACGGTTGGTCGGCCATCGGCCTGACCTCGGTGTCCTCGTCGACCGGCCAGGGTGGCACGGTAGCTGTCGACTCGCGGTGGTAGGAGGCGATGATGGCCTGCCAGGCTGCATCATCGTCGGGGGCGTCGGTGTCGGGATGGCTCTCCGGGGCTGCGACGGCGGCCACCAAGGCGCGGGCGTCGGCCGCCCGGTAGCGGTCGACGTAGAGCCGGTCGGTGGGGTGTCCCGGCAGGCGGACCGCCCGGGTGACCGAGTCGTGGTCGATCGTGGGCTGCAGGAAGGCAGCGATCCCGTCGAGGGCCAGGACGTCGAGCAGATGCTCGCCGACGCGCGGGTCGACGTCGCCGACCGACGCGAACGAGCTGGCGCTCAGGCCGTTGTCGCGACGACCGCGTCCTCGACCACCGGCATCGGGAAGCATGGCTCCTCAAGCCACCGCTGCGTGGGCGCGCACGAAGTCGATGCTGCCGGCGAAGATAGCCGGCGCGTCGTTGTCGAGGGTGGCCACGTGGAAGCTGTCCTCGAGGATGACCTCGCGTACCTGGGTGGAGGAGGCACCATCGAGCAACAGGCGTCCCGAGACCGGCTCGACGACGTGGTCGGTGCGGCTGCGGAAGGTCAGGATCGGGGCCGTGAGCTCGGCCAGGTCAGCACGGGTAACGGCCCACAGCTTCGACAGCGAGTAGGCGGCCTTGAGCGGGGTGCGCTCGTATGCCAGCTCGGTGACGCCGGCCTTCTTGATGTCGCTGCCGATGCCGGGGACCGACGGCACGACCCAGGACAGCACCGAGAGCAGCTTGGCGTCCTTGCGCTCGGTGGCCAGCGACGGGTTGACCACCACCAGACCGGCCACGTCGGGCGCGCGTTGCTCGCCGAGGCGCAGGCACAGGGTGCCGCCCATGGACAGGCCCATCGCGAAGACGGTCGGCACCCGGGCCAGCATCTCGTCGAAGGCGTGTTCGAGCTCGGCGTACCAGTCCTGCCACTTGGTGGAGTTCATGTCCTGCCATCGGGTGCCGTGGCCGGGCAGGCGCGGGCAGCGTACGGCGATGCCGGCTTCGGCCAGGTGCTCGCCCCACGGCCGCATGCTGGCCGGAGTGCCGGTGAAACCGTGGCACAGGACGACCCCGACCCTGCCGTCGGGAGCCCCGTCGAGGGCAAACGGCTCCGCCCCGGGCATGATCGGCACTGCTGGCACCTCCGGTCTGGACGTCGCCCGCCATCGTGACACGTCGCACCACCGTTGTCTGAGGTTGGCCGGGTCCGTAGTCTGGCGCCACATGAAATGGGCGGTGAGAGGGGAGTGACCCGGTGTTCTACTGGTTCCTCAGGTACCTCGCCCTCGGTCCGCTCCTGCGCCTGCTGTTCCGCCCCCGTGTGGAGGGCCTGGAAAACATCCCGCCGAGCGGTGCCGCAATCCTGGCCAGCAACCACCTCTCCTTCTGCGACTCGGTGTTCCTGCCGGCACTGCTCCCCAGGCGGGTCACCTTCCTGGCCAAGTCGGAGTACTTCACCGGCACCGGCATCAAGGGCACCCTCGTGCGTTGGTTCCTGACGAGCATTGGCCAGTTGCCGATCGACCGGACCGACGCCTCGGCCGCCCGGGCCGCCCTGGAGACCGGCAAGCGTGTCCTTGCCGGGGGCAACCTTCTCGGCATCTATCCCGAGGGGACCCGGTCCCCGGACGGCCGGCTATATCGCGGCAAGACCGGTGTGGCGCGGATGGCGTTGGAGGCAGCGGTGCCGGTCATTCCGTGCGCCATGATCGACACGGACAAGGTGCAGCCGATCGGGCGCAAGATCCCCCACCTGGTCCGTCCCACGATCCGCATTGGCAAGCAGCTGGACTTCTCCCGCTACGAAGGCATGTCCGGTGACCGGTTCATCGAGCGCTCGATGACCGACGAGATCATGTACGAGCTCATGGAGCTCTCCGGTCAGGAGTACGTCGACCTCTATGCGGCCAAGGTCAAGGCTGAGGGGAGCAGGGCGGCTGCCATGCCGGCGCCCCAGGAGCCTGCCGCGGCGTGAGGATGGAGCCGCCCTTCTGGCGGGCCCTCCGGGTGTTCCGCTGGCTGGCTCTGGGCTATGTGGCAGCGGTCAACGTGGCCGACCTGAACAACGTCGAGCACTCGCTCGCCGCCCGCTTGCTGCTTGCCGGCATGTTGCTGTGGACGGTGGTCTCGGCGGTCGCCTACTCCCGCCCGGCTGGTACCCAGCCACCGGACGGTGCAGAACCACGTACAGAACGCCATGCAGAAGCTGCACCTGCAGAACCGGGCCGGACTGGTCCGCTACGCCATCGAGGCGGGGCTGGATGAGCGCTAGGGCAGGAGGTAGGTCCAGCTGCCGTCCGGCAGGTGCCGTCGGGTGACCGGCAGGCCGTCGACCGGCCGACGCT
>JBDUBV010000053.1:0-15703 GCA_040003795.1 Pseudonocardiales bacterium
GCCTTCTTGACCGGCGGGGCCTTCTTGTCGGCCTGCGGCTTGGCACCCGGCTTGGGGGCGAGGGCCTGCGCGTCTGTGGCCGAACGCGGCGGCTCCGGGGCGGACGGCGTGCCCACGGGTGGCATCCGTCTCAGGACATAGAACTGCTGTCCCATGGACCAGACGTTGGTCGTGCACCAATAGAGCACCACGCCCAGCGGGAATAGGGAGCCGGAGACCAGCAGTGATGCCGGGATGCCGTAGAGCATCAACCGCTGGATCATCTGCTGCTGCGTGTCGACGGCTGCGCCCGAGGCGCTCTGCTTGGCCAGGATCTGGCGCTGCGTGATGTAGGTGGTGACGACCATGATGGCGATCAGCACCACGGCGACCACGCGGACTGCAATGACTGATGCGCCAAGTTGCTGCAGCGTTTGGGCCGACGAGCTCAGGTGCGCCGCGATCGGGGCGCCGAAGATCTTGGCATGGGCGGCGCTGTTGAACTCGTCAGTTGTCCAGCCGTACAACGACTTGGCGGCGCTGTCGCGGTGTTTGGTCGGGTCGAGCCGCTTGAGCACGTGATAGAGCGAGAGGAACACCGGTGCCTGCAGGAAGATCGGTAGGCAACTGGTGGCCGGGTTGGCGCCGTTCTCCTTGTACAGCGCCATCATCTCTCGCTGCAGGGTCTCCTTGTCGCCCTTGTGCTTGGCTTGCAGCGCCTTGAGCTTGGGCTGCAACTCCTGCATCTTGCGCTGCGAGTGGATCTGCTTGACGAACAGCGGAAAGAGCACGAGCCGGATCGTGATCACCAGGAAGATGATCGCCAGCACCCAGGACAGGTCGGACTTCTCGCCGAAGCCGAGGGCCCACAACTGATGCCAGCGCAGCAGCAGCCACGAGATGGCTGTGTAGAGGAAGTTCAGGTTCACCGAGCAGCTCCTGAGTGCGGTGTCGAACACTCTACGGATGACGCCGGCGGACGGTTCCTTCGGTGCGCTCGGGACAGGGGGTGTGCCCACTTCCTGCGCGGTGGCACCGGGTCGAAACCTCCGGGATTGAAGGGGTGGCAGCGCAGCAAGCGCCACATGGCGAGCGTCAGGCCGACCACCGCTCCTCTCGTACGGACTGCCTCAAGGGCGTATCCGCTGCAGGAGGGGATGAACCTGCAGGTCGCCGGGAAGGCGGGACTTATCCACCGGCGGTACCCGACGATGGGCCAGGAGAGCACCCGAGCGGCGGGGCTCACGGGGAGGCCGGGACGAGCCGTTTCAAGGCGGCATCCAGATCCCGCTGCAACGTCGCGTGACTGGCCCCGCCAGCGGTCGGCAGCGCCCTGACCACCAATCGCGATCCCGGAGGCAGCTCAGCCAATCGCGGCCGCACGAGATGGCGCAGCCGGCGGCTCACCAGGTTGCGGGTTACCGCTCCGCCGACGCCCCGGCCGACCACGAGACCGACGAGGGGGGAGGCTTCAGCAGCCCGCCCTTCGTCCTCCGCCGAAAGGAGTGCAAGCGCGAGACAGCCGCGAGTCGTCCGGCGACCGTGCCGCAGGGTGGTACGGAAGTCCTCGCGGCGACGCAGCCGAGCGGCCGCCGGCAGCATCTGATCTGCCGCCGTCAGGCTGACAGCCGCTTGCGGCCCTTGAGGCGGCGAGCGGCCACGACGGCCCGGCCGGCCCGGGTGCGCATCCGCAACCGGAAGCCGTGCGTTTTGGCGCGACGGCGGTTGTTCGGCTGGAAGGTGCGCTTGCTCACTGGTCAGTCTCCGAGAGGCAGGGGTACGGACAGGTCGGTGGACGGGGGATGCGCCGTGTCGCGCAGCAGGACGAGGCCAAAGCCCAGATCACAGTACGTTCGGTAGGCAGGGCCGGTCAAACACGCCTGCAACGACACGCTTTGCCAGCCTGAAATAGGCGTGGTGGCTTGTGGACAACCGCTTGTCCAGCGTGGCGGCACGCTGTTAGCGTTTCGGGTGCATGCCGGTCCTTCCCTCTTGTCCGGCGGGCGGTCACGGACGTCAGTTGCGTGGCCGGCGGTGGCGAACACGGCTGGATGTCCGACGCAGTCCCAGCGCTGATGCACAGCCTGTGGACAGCGGTGTGGATACCGCCCGCGGAACGAGGAGAGGGTGAGGGTGACCGAAGAGAGTGCCGAGCGAGTGGACCTGAGTGCTGTTTGGCAGCGCACTCTGGAGAGCCTCACCGACAGCGCGGTGAGCCCGCAGCAACGAGCCTTCATGCGTCTCACCCGGCCCCTCGGCCTGGTCGAGGACACCTTGCTGCTTGCCGCGCCCAATGACTTCGCCAAGGACGTGCTCGAGATCCGGCTCAAATCGCTGATCACGGGCGCACTGACATCTCAGTTGGGCCGCGAGATCCGGCTGGCCATCACAGTGCAACCGCAGGACGGAGCCGACGGCGACGCTTCCCGACGTGGGTCGTCCGAGGCGCCGGCCGAGGCGGGCTATCTCGATTCACCGGCCGGGCGCACCGACTCCCTCTACCCGGAGCGTAGTCAAGGTCACCGGGCGAACGAGCCGGCCCGGCTCAACCCCAAGTACGTCTTCGAGACCTTCGTCATCGGCTCCAGCAACCGCTTCGCACACGCAGCGGCGGTCGCGGTCGCCGAGGCGCCGGCCAAGGCCTACAATCCGTTGTTCATCTACGGCGAGTCAGGCCTGGGTAAAACCCACCTCCTGCACGCCATCGGTCACTACGCCCGAAGCCTGTTCGGTGGCCTGCGGGTGCGCTACGTGAGCTCTGAGGAGTTCACCAACGACTTCATCAACTCACTGCGCGACGACAAGGCCTCGGTCTTTCAGCGCCGCTACCGTGACGTAGACGTCCTGCTGGTCGACGACGTGCAGTTCCTCGAGAACAAGGAGCGCACGCAGGAGGAGTTCTTCCACACCTTCAACGCACTGCACATGGCCAGCAAGCAGATCGTGATCTCCTCCGACCGCCCGCCCAAACAGTTGTCCACGCTCGAGGACAGGCTCCGCACCCGGTTCGAATGGGGCCTGATCACCGATATCCAGC
This sequence comes from Pseudonocardiales bacterium, assembly GCA_040003795.1. GTDB lineage: Bacteria > Actinomycetota > Actinomycetes > Mycobacteriales > QHCA01 > QHCA01. The sequence continues at coordinate 3,017 of JBDUBV010000053.1, forward strand.
CTCCCGACCTAGAGACCAGAATCGCCATCCTGCGCAAGCAGGCGGTCCAGGAGCGCCTGGCGGCGCCCCCAGAGGTGCTGGAATTCATCGCCAGCAAGATCCAGAGCAACATCCGGGAGCTCGAAGGGGCGCTCATCAGGGTCACGGCGTTCGCCAGTCTGAATCGTCAGAGTGTCGATCTAGCGCTGGCCGAGGTGGTTCTGAAGGACCTGATTCTGGACGAGGGCAGTCAGGACGTCACTGCCGCGACGATCATGGCCGCCACTGCCGAGTACTTCAGCATGTCGCTAGACGACATCTGCGGCAGCTCGCGTAGTCGCGTCCTAGTGACGGCGCGGCAGATCGCTATGTATCTGTGCCGCGAGCTCACCGACCTCTCGCTGCCCAAGATCGGCCAGACATTCGGCGGCCGTGATCACACGACCGTCATGCACGCCGACCGCAAGATCCGCAAGCTCATGGCCGAGCGCCGGTCCATTTACAACCAGGTCACCGAGCTCACCAACCGGATCAAGCAGCGAACCGCGAACGGACCGCGTAAGTAGTGCACAGGTTGGGGACAAGGCTGTGTAAATGTCGGAATGGCCGCGAATTGGCGAGCCTGCCCCCGCGCTTTCCACCGGTAGCGGCCCGCTGTCACACCGTTGGTCCACCATTCACCCACAGGCTCGTGGGGCCGCTGACCTCACGTGACGTAGGTTTTCCACATCGTCAACAGCACTTAATACGACGAACCATCAGGCAGTACAACGGGAAAAACTTCCACAACGGAAAGCGCCGGGCCAGCCGGGGGACGGGGCGAAGGTTGTCCCACCCTTACCACTCACACCCAAGCGGAGGACGACGATGAGGTTCAGGGTCGAGCGGGAGGTCCTCGCGGACGCGGTTGCCTGGACCGCACGCAGTTTGCCGTCGCGACCGCCAGTGCCTGTGCTGGCCGGCGTGCTCCTTGAGGTCGACGGCCAGCGGCTGTCGGTTTCCGGGTTCGACTACGAGGTCTCCACCCGAGTCGGAATCGACGTCGTGGCGGAGTCGGCCGGCCGGGCACTAGTGAGTGGCCGGTTGCTGGCGGAGATCACCCGGTCCCTACCGGCCCACCCAGTGGACCTCGAGGTCAACGGTGCGCGGGTGGAGCTGACGTGTGGCTCCGCGCGGTTCACGCTGCCTGTCATGCCGGTGGAGGACTACCCTTCACTCCCTCCGATGCCGCCGACCGCCGGTGCCCTGGAGAGCGACGTCTTCGCCAGCGCGGTCGGCCAGGTCGTGGTTGCGGCCGGGCGGGACGACACTTTGCCGGTGCTGACCGGTGTGCGGTTCGAGATCGACGGTGAGCGGGTCACCATGGCGGCGACCGACCGCTACCGCCTCGCTGTGCGCGAGTTGACCTGGCGGCCCGAACAGCCTGGCCTGACAGCGACTGCTCTGGTGCCTGCCCGCACATTGTGGGAGACCGCCAAGAGCATGGCCTCCGGTGCCGAGGTGACCCTCGCTCTGGCAATCGGTGGCACCGGCGAGGGCATGATCGGGTTCGCCGGGTCCGAGCGGCGGGCGACCACCAGGCTGCTCGACGGCGAGTTCCCCAAGTATCGCTCGCTGCTGCCGTCAGAGCATGCGGCCCTCGCCCACGTGCCGACCGCGGCACTGACCGAAGCAGTCAAGCGAGTGGCTTTGGTGGCCGAGCGCAACACTCCGGTGCGGCTGCGCTTCGGCGCTGGCGAGCTGGTCCTCGAGGCTGGGGGCGCCGACGAGGCCCAGGCGTCAGAGTGTCTCGAGATCGGCTTCGAGGGCGATGATCTGATGATCGCGTTCAATCCCGGTTTCCTGCTCGATGGGTTGAACGCCATCGATTCAGACACCGCGCGAATGAGCTTCACCTCGGCGTCCAAGCCGGCGGTGCTCACCGGCAAGGAGGGGGGGCCCGACTATCGATATCTGCTGATGCCGGTGAGACTGTCCGGCTAGCGGGCATACCCTGCGTACGGCGGCTTTCGGCGCGTCCAGCGAGAGGATGTTTCACGTGGAACTGGGCCTGATCGGCTTGGGCAAGATGGGCGGCAATATGCGCGAGCGGCTGCGGGCCGCCGGGCACACAGTCGTCGGATATGACCGCTCGGCTGAGCTCACTGACGTCGAGGATCTCAAAGGCCTCGTTGAACGCTTGCAGCCGCCCCGGGCAGTATGGGTCATGGTCCCGGCCGGCCCGCCGACCAGATCCACCATCACGGCGCTGTTGGATCTGCTCGAGGCGGGTGACGTGGTAGTGGACGGTGGCAACAGCAAGTACACCGACGATCGGGACAACGCCACCATGCTCGCCGAGAGGGGCATCGGCTTCGTCGACTGCGGCGTGAGTGGCGGCATCTGGGGACGCACCGAGGGTTATGCACTGATGTGCGGCGGCGACGAGGGGCATGTCGCCCAGGTGCAGCCGATCTTCGACGCCCTGAAACCTGACGGAGACTTCGGCTTCGTGCATGCCGGCCCAGTCGGCGCCGGCCACTTCGCCAAGATGGTGCACAACGGCATCGAGTACGGCCTCATGCAGTCCTACGCCGAAGGTTTCGAGTTGCTCACCGCCACCGATGTGGTCACCGACGTCCCAGCGGTGTTCAAGAGTTGGCAGCGGGGCACGGTGGTTAGGTCCTGGCTGCTCGACCTGCTGATTCGCGCGCTCGACGTCGATGACGACCTGTCGGAATTGCGCGGCTACGCCGAGGACTCGGGGGAGGGCCGGTGGACCGTCCAGGCGGCAATCGACCATGCGGTGCCGATGCCAGCGATCACCGCCTCCCTGTACGCGCGGTTCTCCTCTCGGCAGGACGACCCGCCGGCCATGAAGGTCATCGCTGCGCTGCGGAACCAGTTCGGTGGCCACGCCGTCACGTCCATCAAGGGCTCGACCGAGAAGGACATCGAGTCGGGGCTGCCACACGGTGCGATGGTCGAACCGCACACCGGCATCGGTCGCGAGCAACCACCCGGCTGACGGTGTACGTCCGGCACCTCTCCCTCGTCGACTTCCGCAGCTATGCAGAGGCCGAGGTCGCGCTGGACCCAGGGGCGACCGTGCTCATCGGTCCCAATGGCCAGGGCAAGACCAACCTCGTAGAGGCCCTGTGCTACGTCGCAACCCTCGGCAGCCATCGGGTGGCTGCTGATGCGCCGTTGGTGCGGCAAGGCGCCGAGCGGGCGGTCGTCCGCGCGGCGGTCGTGCGTGACGACCGCGAGTTGCTCGTGGAGATCGAGATCTCACCCGGCCGGGTCAACCGCGCCCGGTTGGGGCGAGCCCCCGTCCCGCGACCCCGGGAGATCCTCGGCGTGCTGCGTACTGTGCTGTTCGCTCCCGAGGACCTGACCCTGGTCAAGGGTGACCCCAGCGACCGGCGCCGTTTCCTCGACGACCTTCTTGTGGCGCGCGCGCCGCGCTACGCCGCGGTCCGGGCCGACTACGACCGGGTCCTTAAGCAGCGCAACGCCCTGCTGAAAACGGCTGGCGCGGCGCGGCGGGCCGGCTCGGCTGGTGACCTGCGCACGCTCGACTCCTGGGACGGCCAGCTGGCCCGGCACGGGTCTGAGTTGCTGTCCGGGCGGATGGACCTTGTGGAGCTGCTGCGTCCTCTCGTAGAGAAGGCCTACGACGCAGTGTCTCAGGGGACGGGGCCCGCGGTCATCGACTACCGGTGCTCGCTGGGAGAGGACTTCGACCCCGGCGGCGACCGCGCGGTGTTGGCGGCAGCCCTACTGGCCGCGCTCGCCGGGTCGCGCGCGCAGGAGGTGGAGCGGGGAGTGTCCCTGGTCGGGCCGCACCGCGACGAGCTCATGCTCAGCCTGGGCGACTTCCCCGCGCGCGGCTACGCCAGCCACGGCGAGTGCTGGTCCTACGCGCTGGCACTACGGCTGGCCTGCTACGACCTGCTCAGGTCAGATGGTGCCGAGCCCGTCCTGGTCCTCGACGACGTGTTCGCCGAGCTCGACGCCGGCCGCCGCGAGCGCCTGGCTGAGCTGGTCGGGAGGGCGGAGCAGTTACTCGTCACAGCCGCCGTCGTCGGTGACGTGCCGGAAGCGCTCCAGGGTGCCCGCTACGACGTCGCGGAGGGGCAGGTGCGCCGTGTCCGATGAGCGTGATGCCACCGACACCGGCCCCGACTTGGCCAGATCAGCCCTCGACGCCGCACGGCAGGCGGCACGCGGGCGGCCTACCAAGCCCAAGGGCGGCCACCAAGGGGCAGGAGCCCGCCCGCGCCGGGGGTTGACCGGCTCGGGCCCCGACGCCGGGGACCCGCAGCCCTTCGGTGCCCTGGTCGAGCGCCTGGTGCACGATCGGGGCTGGGAACGCAGCGCCGCCGACGCCGCCGTGATGGGCCGCTGGGACTCCCTCGTCGGAGCCGACGTTGCGGCACACTGCCACCCGCAGTCCCTGCGCAACGGCGAATTGGTGCTCGCGGCCGAATCCACCGCATGGGCTACCCAGCTGCGGCTGCTCTCGGCTCGGATCCTGGCCACCCTGGCCCGCGAGCTCGGCCCCGACGTCGTGACAAGCATCCGAGTGCACGGGCCGACCGCGCCGAGCTGGCACAAGGGACCGCGTCACGTTGCGGGCCGTGGACCGCGCGACACCTACGGCTGAAGGCACCGCATCGCTGAGCAGTAGCGCCACCCGCGCGTAGGGGGATGCCAGACCAGGGGGTCAGGCCGCCAGAATCGTCCACAGGCCTGTCAAATCCGGGTTTCTGTCGGCCGGACCAGTATGATGGAGATCGGCTCAGCGCATGCTGGCCGCTAACACAGCCGTGCAGCCTACCGTCAAGATCGCCGGTGGGCGGCTGTCCGGATACCCCCGCCGGCTGCGGGAGAGAGCAGCGCCGTGCCCCCGAAGACAGTAACCAACACCTACAGTGCTAGCTCCATCACCGTTCTCGAGGGGCTCGACGCTGTCCGCAAGCGGCCAGCGATGTACATCGGCTCGACCGGTGAGCGCGGCCTGCACCACCTTGTCACCGAGATCGTCGACAATGCCGTCGACGAGGCCCTGGCCGGCTACTGCGACCAGATCGAGGTCACCCTGCTGGCCGACGGCGGCGTCCGGGTGATCGATAACGGCCGTGGCATCCCGGTCGACCGGCACCCGGTCGAGAAGCGCCCGGCGGTCGAGGTCGTGCTGACGACGCTGCACGCCGGCGGCAAGTTCGACAGCGATTCCTATGCCGTCTCCGGCGGCCTGCACGGTGTCGGCATCTCCATCGTCAACGCCTTGTCCACCCGGCTCGAGGTCGAGATCAAGCGCGACGGCTACGTGTGGACCCAGCCCTATCTCCGGAGCAAGCCGGTTACCCCGCTGAAGAAGGGCGCACCGACCCGTGAGCACGGCACGACGCTGACCTTCTGGGCCGACTCCGACATCTTCGAGACGACGACCTACTCCGTCGAGACCCTCTCCCGGCGACTACAGGAGATGGCCTTCCTCAACCGCGGGCTCAACATCACCCTGCGCGACGAGCGCGAGGAGGTGCCGACCGAGATCACCTGGATGTACAAGGGCGGCATCGAGGACTTCGTCCGCCACCTCAATGCCACCAAGGAGCCCCTGCACAAGTCCGTCATCGGCTTCGGCGTCGACGGTGAGGGCCTGGCCGTCGAGGTGGCGATGCAGTGGAACTCCACCTACACCGAGTCGGTCTACACCTTCGCCAACACGATCAACACCCATGAGGGGGGAACGCACGAGGAGGGCTTTCGCGCGGCGCTGACGACGGTGGTCAACAACTATGCGGTGGACAAGAAACTGGTCAAGGACAAGGACGACCGGCTAACCGGCGACGACATCCGCGAGGGCCTGGCCGCCATCGTCTCGATCAAGATGACCAACCCGCAGTTCGAAGGCCAGACCAAGACCAAGCTGGGCAACACCGAGGCCAAGTCCTTCGTGCAGAAGGCCTGCAACGACTGGCTGCGCGACTGGCTCGAGCGCAACCCCGCCGAGGCCAGGATCATCGTGACCAAGGCCAGCTCCGCGGCAAGGGCCCGCAAGGCCGCCCAGGACGCCCGCAAGCTCGCCCGCCGCAAGGGACTGCTCGACGTCGGGTCACTGCCCGGCAAGCTGGCCGACTGCCGGTCCACCGATCCCCGCGAGAGCGAGATCTACATCGTCGAGGGCGACAGCGCAGGCGGCAGCGCCAAGTCCTGCCGCGACTCGATGTTCCAGGCGATCCTGCCCATCCGGGGCAAGATCATCAACGTCGAGAAGGCCCGGATCGACCGGGTGCTCAAGAACACCGAGGTCCAGGCGCTGATCACGGCGTTGGGCACCGGGATCCATGACGAGTTCGACTTGGCCAAGCTGCGCTACCACAAGCTAGTACTGATGGCTGACGCCGACGTCGACGGCCAGCACATCCGTACTCTGCTGCTGACGCTGCTGTTCCGGTTCATGCGTCCGTTGATCGAAGCCGGCCACGTCTACCTCGCCCAGCCGCCGCTCTACAAGATCAAATGGCAGAAGTCCGAGCCTTCCTACGCCTACTCCGAGCGCGAGCGGGACGGGCTGATCAAGGACGGCCTGGCCGCCGGCCGCAAGCTGCCCAAGGAGGATGCGGTCGCCCGCTACAAGGGCCTCGGGGAGATGAATGCCAAGGAGTTGTGGGAGACCACCATGGACCCGGCCAACCGGGTGCTGCTGCAGGTCACTCTGGACGACGCGGCAACCGCCGACGAACTTTTCAGCGTCCTGATGGGTGAGAATGTCGAGGCCCGCCGCTCGTTCATCATCCGCAATGCCAAGGACGTTCGGTTCCTCGACATCTGAGTGACTGTCCACACAGGACCGAGGGGGCATTTTGACTGACATCACGCTCGACGATGGTGGGCATGACCGTACGGAGCCTGTCGACATCCAGATCGAGATGCAACGCAGTTACATCGACTACGCCATGTCGGTCATCGTCGGACGGGCGCTGCCCGAGGTGCGCGACGGGCTCAAGCCGGTCCACCGCAAGATCCTCTACGGCATGTACGACTCGGGATTTCGCCCGGAGCGTAACTACGTCAAGTGCGGCAGGGTCGTCGGCGACGTGATGGGCAACTACCACCCGCACGGCGACTCCGCGCTCTACGACGCGTTGGTACGGATGGCGCAGCCGTGGTCGCTGCGCTACCCGATGATCGACCCGCAGGGCAACTTCGGCTCGCCCGGCAACGACCCGGCAGCCGCCTACCGCTACACCGAGTGCCGGCTGGCGCCGCTGGCCATGGAGATGATGCGCGACATCGACCAGGAGACGGTCGACTTCATGGCCAACTACGCCGGCAACACCACCGAGCCGGTGATCCTGCCCAGCCGCATCCCCAACCTGCTGGTCAACGGCAGCGAGGGCATCGCGGTCGGCATGGCCACCCGCATCCCGCCGCACAACCTGCCTGAGGTGGCCGACGGCGTCATCTGGGCGCTCGACCACCCCGACGCCGGTGACGACGAGTTGCTCGAAGCGCTGATCGAGCGGATCAAGGGCCCCGACTTTCCGACTCACGGGCTGATCGTCGGCCGCGACGGCATCGAGGAGGCCTACCGCACCGGCCGCGGCTCGATCCGGATGCGTGCCGTGGTGACGGTCGAGGAGGACCTGCGCGGCCGCACGATCCTGGTCGTTACCGAGCTGCCCTACCAGGTCAACCCCGACAACCTCGCCGAGTCGATCGCCGAGCAGGTCAAGGACGGCAAGATCGCCGGGATCGCCGACATCGCCGATGAGAGCTCTGACCGGATCGGCCGCCGGCTGGTGATCACGATCAAGCGTGACGCTGTCGCCAAGGTCGTCCTCAACAACCTTTACAAGCACACCCAGCTGCAGACCACCTTCGGTGCCAACATGCTGGCCATCGTCGACGGCGTGCCCCGCACCCTGCGGCTCGACCAGTTCATCCGCCACTACATCGCGCACCAGATCGAGGTCATCGTCCGGCGGACGAGGTTCCGCCTGCGCAAGGCCGAGGAGCGGGCGCACATCCTGCGTGCCCTGCTCAAGGCACTCGACCAGCTCGACGCGGTCATCGCCCTGATCCGCGGGAGCGAGTCGGCCGACGCGGCCCGCGGCGGGCTGATGACCCTGCTCGACATCGACGAGGTGCAGGCCACCGCGATTCTCGACATGCAGCTGCGCCGCATCGCGGCACTAGAGCGACAGCGGATCATCGACGAGTTCGCCGAACTCGAGGTGCTCATCGCCGAGCTCAACGCGATCCTTGACAGCGAGGCCCGCCAGCGCGAGATCATCCGCGACGAGCTGGCCGAGATCGTCAGCAAGTACGGCGACGAGCGACGCACCCGGCTGATCCCCTACGACGGCGACGTCTCGATGGAGGACCTGATTGCCCAGGAGGATGTGGTGGTCACGATCACCCGCTCGGGCTATGCCAAGCGCACCCGCAACGACCTTTACCGTTCGCAGCACCGCGGTGGCAAGGGCGTGCAGGGTGCGGCGCTCAAGCAGGACGACATCGTGCAGCACTTTTTTGTCACCTCGACCCACGACTGGATCCTGTTCTTCACGAACAAGGGGCGGGTCTACCGCGCCAAGGCCTACGAGCTGCCCGAGGCCAACCGGACAGCCCGCGGCCAGCACGTGGCCAACCTCCTGGCGTTCCAGCCCGATGAACGGATCGCGCAGGTCCTCACGATCAAGAACTACGACGCGGCGCCGTACCTCGTCCTGGCTACCAAGCGTGGGCTGGTGAAGAAGACGAAGCTCTCCGACTTCGACTCCAGCCGCCAGGGCGGTGTCATCGCGATCAACCTCCGAGAGGATGACGAGTTGATGGCGGCCGAGCTGGTCAGCGGCCGGGATGACCTGCTGCTGGTGAGCCGGCGGGCCCAGTCAATTCGCTTCCACGCCGACGACGACGCGTTGCGGCCGATGGGCCGGGCGACCAGCGGCGTGATCGGTATGCGGTTCTCCGCGGCCGACGAACTGCTGGCGATGGAGGTCGTCCGCGAGGGCGTCGAGGTGCTGGTGGCGACCGAAGGTGGCTTCGCCAAGCGGACCCCGATCGCGGAGTACCCGGTGCAGCGCCGGGGCGGCAAGGGGGTCCTGACAGCCAAGATCGTCAGCAAGCGGGGGGCCCTGGTCGGTGCCCTGACGGTGTCCGTGGATGACGAGCTGTTCGCCATCACGTCTAATGGTGGGGTGATCCGCACTCCGGTCCGGCCCGTACGTCGAACCAGGGAGCGTCAGACGATGGGCGTGAAGCTCATGGATTTGCCAGAGGGTGTCACCATTGTGGCCATCGCCCGCAACGTGGACGAGCCTGAGGGACAGGACTGAAGATGAGCTACGGCGACGAGTGGCGGAGCGCGGGACGCACCCGCGACTCCGCGACCGCTGTCGGCTGGACCGACGGGCGGCCCAGCCAGCGACCTCCTCCCGGCGTCACGACCGCCGTTCCCCGTGACAGCGTCTCCGGGCCGGCATCGCGGACCCGCCGCCGGGCCAGGCTGCAGGTCCGGCGCGTCGACCCCTGGTCGGTCATGAAGTTCTCGCTGGTGTTCTCCGTCGTGCTCTGTGTCGTGCTGATCGTCGCGGTCGCGATCCTGTACCTCCTGCTCTCCGGCATGGGTGTCTTCGACTCGATCAACACCACAGTCACTTCCTTCACCGCAACCACCAACGATGTGAAGCCGGCGCCGCTGTTCTCGGCCAAGGGGGTGATCGGGGTGGCAGCGCTCATCGGGGTGGCCGACATCTTCTTGCTGACGGCCATCGCCACTCTCGGCGCCTTCGCCTACAACCTGTGTGCCGACCTGGTCGGTGGTATCGAGGTCACGCTCGCAGAGCACGAGTGAGCGCTGGTCAGCCCAATCGGCTATCCTGACCCGCGCACCCGGGCCTGTAGCTCAGTTGGTTAGAGCGCATCCCTGATAAGGATGAGGCCGGAGGTTCAAGTCCTCCCAGGCCCACCCCAGCACGCTGACCGAGGAGATCGACGATGAAGAAGCTGCTCCTGGCCGTTGTCGCGGTCGTCGGTGGTGTGGTCGTGGCGCGCCGGCTCAAGGCGGGCCAGGACGAGCGCAGCCTCTGGCACGAAGCAACCACGGCGCCCGACCTGCGCTGAGGCTCAGCAGCCTGCGGACCTGTCGTACGCTGGTACGCGGCTCAGGGGACGTAGCTCAATCTGGCAGAGCATCGCCTTTGCAAGGCGGGGGTTGTGGGTTCGAATCCCATCGTCTCCACCTCTCGCGCGCCCGGTCTTACCTGCGGGTTTGCCCTGGAGCCCGTTGGCTGACTTGGCGAACGCTCCTATGATCACACGGCTCATGCAATGAGGCGGACCCACCGGCCGGTTCTGGATCTCGCGCAGCGTCGGCTCGGTCCGTCTGTGCTGGAGCGCTCAGCGTCTCCGGCTGGCGACCCTCTGGCTCCTCGGCCTGCTGATCGCGGGCGCATCGTCAAGGTCGTCGTGATCGCCACGGAGACTGGTCCGCCGGCGCATGACGGCGATACGCTCCGAGCGTGGTGAATTGCTGCAACCGTCGCGGCTGCGACCAGTTCTTCGGCCGCCGTTTCGCGCGACGAATGGCTCGGCGATACCGCAAGCGCGGCCTGGACAGGACCGCTCGGCGAATGGTCGAGTTTCTCCAGCAGCGTGGGCTTGAAGACATGACGGTCCTCGAGGTCGGCGGCGGGCTCGGTGAGATCCACGTCGAGTTGCTGAAGCGCGGGGCCGCGCGGGCGGTGAGCCTCGAGCTGTCGCCTGCCTATGACGAGGAAGCCGCCCAGCTCCTCCGCGAGGCCGGCTTTGATAGTCGGGTTGAGCGTCGCCTATGCGACCTCGCGGTGGATGCGGACAGTGTCGAGCCGGCCGATGTGGTGGTGCTGCACCGCGTCGTCTGTTGTTATCCGGACTATGAGCGCCTGCTGGGGGCCGTTGCGGCGCATGCCCGACGCTTCGTCGTTTTCAGCTACCCTCCCCGCAACGCCGTTTCGCGGCTGGCCGTCGGGGCCCAGAACCTCATGTTCCGGCTGCAGCGCAAGGAGTTCCGGACATTCGTCCATTCCCCGTCCGCGATGCGGGGCGTGCTCAGGCAAGGCGGGCTCCGACCGGCGTTCGACCATAAGGGAATGGCATGGCAGGTGGCGGGGCTCGAACGCTAGCGCGCAACTCGGGGGCTCAGCGCCTACCTGAGCGGGACGTCAGGCCCGCGGCGCGCAGCGTCTCGTACATTCGCGCGGCTACCACGACCCCGGAGGCTGCGGTCAGTCCCGCGACGACCCAGATCGCGGCCCGGATGCCCAGGCGTCGGCCAGGACGCCGGCGATCAGCGCGCCAGCCGCGATCGTGTGCAGCCGCGTAGCACCGAGAGACACGAGCCGCGCCGCCTCAGCCTCGACCCGCTCGCGCCGGGTCTCGAAAGGCGAACCGCGGCCACCGCTCGCGTTCACGTCGATGTGGATGCGGTTCTTGCTCGACTTCTTCTCAGGGACGACCTGGAACCAGATGCGCGGACCCTCACCGTTGGGGTCCTCGATCCTGTCGGCACCAACGCCAAAGCTCGTCCTCAGCCACACCGATCGACGTGCACCAGTCGTCCCACGAGTCGAAGCCGGGCGGCGGAGGTGCGCTGACGTAGGGCAACGCCTCGGCCCAGAAATTGGCGAGCGGTTCAGGTGACATGCAGTCGATCACCAGTTGGTACGACATGGCCATGTGACACGTCCAGGACTGTCCGGTGGAGACCAGACTGGCACGCCCGACCGACGTCCACCCGAACCCGACCACTCGCTCACCGCCAGGTCCGGGCGCGTCCGCCGACCGATACGCGGTGCAATGGCGCCTCCGCGGCAGATCACCGGCCGGGCCGCCTCTGCTGATACAGGCGTCCGGCGTACCTCACCGGCTGTATGGGGCCAGTCCCTCGCCGCCGAAGCCGGCGACAACTCAGGTGGGCGGTCTACCGAACGCCGCCCGGGGGGTTTCCCGGCAGCTGACGCGGGCATGCCAACGCGAATTCTCACGTCCGGAAAGGCCTCAACATGCAGATCGACAAGTCTCAGATCCTGGAACTGTTGCGTTCTCAAGGCGACCACCAAAAGGCGGAGCAGGCCGATACGGAGCTGCCCGACCGGGTGGACACCGATGAGCACGCAGGGCTGCTCCGGAAGTATGGACTGCAACCGCAGGAACTGCTCGGCAAGCTGGGTGGCAGCGGGCTGGGTGGCCTTCTCGGCGGCTGAACAGTGACCCCACTGTGGGACGGTTGCCTAAGTCAGGAAGAGCAGCACGGCCAGGATGACACGGCCGCCGGGATTGTGCTCAGCCAAGCAGCCGCGGGGCAGGAGGACACGATGTCGGCCGCTAATCGGCAGTTCCGTGACGCCGTGCGGCTCGCCCGCCCGACCGGGGATCTCTACCTCGTGGCGCTCATGCTGGACAGCCTGGCCTACGCGGAGTGGACGAACATAACCGTCATTACCGGGCGCTCAGCGGCATGGGGTGCCTCCGGTAGCGGTGGCGCCGGTGTCGGCCCTCGGTGCTGAGGAAAGTCGCGGCCATCTTTGACAGGGACGCCCGGCCAGGCAGTCAGGGCCGACGTGCGGGCTCGATGACGAAGTAGGAGGCCGCCGGCTAGAGGGAAGTCGCTGTCGGTGATGAAGCCGCCGTCCCGGCCGATGACCGGCGCAGCGACGGTTGCGACCTCGT